>JBHWSH010000255.1:0-5089 GCA_043427135.1 Marmoricola sp.
GCTCAGGCGGGGACCACGTTGAGGTTGACCGTGGCGTCGAGCTCGTCGTGCAGGCGCACGACGACGGTGTGGCTGCCCAGGGACTTGATCGGGTTGCCGACCAGGACCTTGCGCTTGTCCACGACC
The DNA here is from genome assembly GCA_043427135.1 of Marmoricola sp. Taxonomy (GTDB): domain Bacteria; phylum Actinomycetota; class Actinomycetes; order Propionibacteriales; family Nocardioidaceae; genus Marmoricola_A. The sequence continues at coordinate 127 of JBHWSH010000255.1, forward strand.
TCGCTCGAACCGCCGGCGGCCTTGTTGATCGCCTCGGCGATGTCGGAGACGGTGACGGCGCCGAAGAGGCGGCCTCCGTCGCCGGCACGCACCGGCACCTGGACGGTCGAGCCCTCGAGGCTGGCCTTGATCTCCTTGGCCTTGTCGAGGTCACGCACCGCGCGGCTGTTGCGGGCGTTCTTGATCGACTGCACCTGCTTCTCGCCGCCCCGGGTCCAACGGGTCGCGAGACCTCGCGGGAGGAGGTAGTTGCGGCCGTAGCCGTCCTTGACCTCCACGATGTCGCCGGGCGCGCCGAGTCCGGCGACCTCTTGGGTGAGGATGAGCTTCATCAGTGCATCCCCTCTCAGCGAGCCGTCGACGTGTAGGGCAGCAGGGCGACTTCACGGGCGTTCTTGACCGCCATCGCGACGTCGCGCTGGTGCTGCACGCAGTTGCCGGTGACCCGACGCGCGCGGATCTTGCCGCGGTCGGAGATGAACTTGCGAAGCAGAGCAGTGTCCTTGTAGTCGACGTACTCCGTCTTGTCCTTGCAGAACTGGCAGACCTTCTTCTTGGGCTTGCGCAGAACCGGCTTGGCCATTGTGGTGCTCCTTCATGAGCCCGGGCGGAACCCGGAATGGTTGCTGGTCGTGACCGTTGTCGGTCGAGTGCAGATCAGAGGCGTGGGTCAGAACGGGGGCTCGTCGCCACCGACGCCGGGCGCCGAAGTCGACCACGGGTCGTTGGCCGGGGATCCCTGAGGACCGCCCCAACCGCCGCCACCCTGGGAGGACTGGCCGCCCTGCGGGGCGGACTGGCCGCCGAACTGGCCGCCTCCCTGAGAGCCGCCCTGCTGGCCGGCCCACGGGTCCTCGCCGCCACCGCCGAAGCCACCGCCGCCGCCCCCACCCTGCCGGCTGGTCTTGGCGACCTTGGCGGTGGCGTACTTCAGGCTCGGCCCGACCTCGTCGACGTCGATCTCGAAGACCGTGCGCTTCTCGCCCTCGCGGGTCTCGTAGCTGCGGGCCTTGAGCCGGCCCGAGACGATCACGCGAGTGCCACGCACCAGCGACTCGGCGGCGTTCTCCGCTGCCTGCCGCCAGACCGAGCAGTTCAGGAACAGCGTCTCGCCGTCCTTCCACTCGTTGGTCTGCTTGTCGAACGTCCGCGGCGTGGACGCCACGGTGAAGTTCGCGACCGCCGCGCCCGACGGCGTGAACCGCAGCTCGGGGTCGGCGGTGAGGTTGCCGATAACGGTGATCGGGGTTTCGCCTGCCATAGGGTGACTCCCTCGTCTCGGGACCAGGGCCGGTCCCTCGGTCGTCGATGCCTCTGAACGTAGCCCGGATCACCGACCAAACGCGGCGGCGTACGGGCAATCTGTGGAACCTGTGGATCAGTCCCGTGAATCAGCGCAGCTCGGGGCGCATGACCTTCGTCCGCAGAACCGACTCGTTCAGCGTGAGCTGACGGTCGAGCTCCTTGACGACCTCGGGGGTCGTGCGCAGGTCGATGACCGCGTAGATCCCCTCGGCGTTCTTCTGGATCTCGTAGGCCAGGCGGCGCTTGCCCCAGACATCGACGTTCGTCACCTCGCCGCCACCCTGACGGACGACGTTGAGATAGGTGTCGAGGGACGGCGCCACGGTGCGCTCGTCGAGACTCGGGTCGAGGATGACCATCACTTCGTAGGCACGCAAAGCAGTCTCCACCTCCTTTGGACTCAAAGCGGCCACGGTCGTTCCGTGGCAGGAGGGCTGTGCGTTCGCTCGTCGTACTCCACCTCGGTGGCAGGCTCCGACGAACCCGCCAAGGCTACCAGCGCCTCGCGCCCGCACCGAAATCGCCCGACGTCGCAGCTCGGACCTAGTCTCGGGTGCATGAGCGCGCACACTCCGACCCTTCGCATCGGCGCCCACGTCGACCAGACCGATCCCGTCGCCGAGGCCATCGCGCGGGGCAGCGACCTGGTCCAGTTCTTCCTCGGCGACCCGCAGAGCTACAAGGGCCCCGAGATCCGGTACGCCGGCGGAGCCGACGCCCTGCGCGCGGCCGCCGAGGAAGCCGGCGTCGACCTCTACGTCCACGCGCCGTACATCATCAACGTCGCCACGACGAACAACCGCATCCGCATCCCGAGCCGCAAGTTGCTCCAGCAGCACATGGACGCCGCCGCCTCGATCGGGGCGCGCGGGCTGATCGTGCACGGCGGTCACGTGGATAAAGCGGGCGACGACGCTGGGTTGTTGGAGAAGGGCTTCGACAACTGGCGCAAGGCCGTCGAGGCCACCGACATCAAGGTCCCCCTGCTCATCGAGAACACCGCCGGCGGCGACAACGCCATGGCCCGGCACGCCGACCGAATCGGCCGGCTCTTCGAAGCCGTCTCGCGCGCGGAGGGATTCGAGGAGGTCGGGTTCTGCCTCGACACCTGCCACGCCCACGCCGGCGGCATCGAGCTCGACACGGCCGTCGAGCGACTGCGCTCCCTGACCGGCCGCATCGATCTCGTGCACGCCAACGACAGCCGCGACGAGTTCGGGTCCGGCGCCGACCGGCACACCAGCTTCGGCGCGGGCCGGATCGACCCCGACGCGTTCGTCGAGGTGATCCGCTCCGCCGGCGCCCCCGTCATCGCCGAGACCCCCGGCGGCCCCGACGAGCACCGCGCCGACTTCGACTGGCTCCGCGCCCGCCTCTGACGCCTGTCCCCGGTCGGGCGCTGTCCCGGTGGCTGCGCGGGTCGGTTTCCCATGGGATGCAGAGGTTTTGCCACCTACCTCGTGAAATGGAGCATGGGGAGTGGCAGTACGCAGTGGGGAGTGAGCGCGGGGCCGCTGGCAGGACGACAGGAGTCAGCTCATCATCGAGCGGACCATGTCGGCAGTACGCCGCGGGTCGGAAAGATCCGCCCAGGTGAGTCGAAACATGTTCCAACCCGTCACGCGACGCAGGCGGTCCTCGCGGCGCTTCTCGCGGAACACGGCGTCACCCGGGCTCTCTCCCGGCCTCAGGTAGCGCGTGTACTTCAGCTTGCCGTCGAATTCACCGAAGAGCTTGTGTTCGGGCCAGGCGTAGTCGGTGACGCCGATGAGCTCGTCTCCGTCGTACACCTCGAACTGCAGACGCGGCGGCGGCACTCCATATCTCCAGAAGACGTAACGACCGCGCGATTCGCCCGCCGAACCGCTGGCACCGTCGGCGAGACGAGCCACGATCTGAAGTTGCTGGGCGCCGGGCCACCTCTGCATCAACTGCTGCTGCGCCAAGAGGTCCGCCGGGGTACACAAACCCAGACGAAGTGCGGAGTCGGCGGTTACCAGACCGCGCTCGGTGCCCGACAGGAGGGCGGACTCGAGGGCGGCCCGAGCCGCCGACGTCGCCCGCAGACCGGCGACGGTAGCGAGGTCGTGGTCGAGAGAGAAGCCTTCGTGGTGGATGAGGTCGCGCTCGATGCGCCCCGCACCGTTATCGAGCCGCGTCAGGTGGACGCGCCGGAGGTCAACGTTCCACAAGTCCATGCCGTGAAGTGCGGCCGCAGTGTGATGGCTCGCAGCAACGTTGCCGACGGTCATCATGGCGGCGCGGGCGCGGATCAGGTGCTGGTCGAGCTCCGACGCCGAGCGCCATACCTCGCCCGCGGCGTACGCCCCGTGACGGATGCGCGCCCACTCTCCGCTCCGCAACATGCGACGGATGGCCTTGTCTGACATCCCATGGGCGATTGCGTCGCGCCGCAGAACGATGTCGTGGTCGAGCGCGCGGACGGGTATGAGTTCGGTTTGCATCATCTGAAGGTCACTTCATGGTGCGGCCGTGGCGACTCGACTTGTCGCATCGGTGGAGAGCCGAGGAGGTCCGCCACTTGGGGATGAAAACTGGCCACGCGATCACTCCCCACGGCGTACTGCTACTTCCCTCGCTCCATTTCGCAAGGTGAGTGGCAAAACTTCTGCATCCCATGGGAAACCGACCCCGACCGCCCCCGAGTAGGGTCGAGCGGTGTGAGCACCCGCAGCGAACTGACCGTCCGGCCGATCACGCGCGAGGAGCACCGTGCGTACGTCGAGAGGCGGGTCGGCGAAGGCGGGAGCGTCAGCTTCCTGCAGACGCCGGCGTGGGGCGAGGTCAAGGCGGAGTGGCTGGCCGAGTCGCTGGGGTGGTTCGGGCCGGGCGACCCGGATCCAGTAGGAGCGGCACTGGTGCTCTACCGGCAGCTGCCCAAGTTGAAGCGCTACCTCGCCTACCTGCCCGAAGGCCCTGACATCGACTGGACCGCCGAGCACCTGTCCGACTGGCTTGCTCCGCTCACGCGGCATCTGGCTACCCAACGGGCGTTCGCGGTGCGGATGGGTCCGCCGGTGGTGACCCGCCGCTGGTCGGCGGATGCGCTCAAGGACGGGCTGGCCGACGACGCCGTACGCCGCCTCGACGACGTCGCGCCGACCGCGAGGGAACCTGACGGCGCTCGAGTCGTGTCGCAGCTGCGCGAGCTGGGGTGGCTCGAACAAGGCGCAGGAGCGGGCTTCGCAGCCGGACAGCCACGGCACAACTTCATGGTGCCGCTGCACGACGACGACGGGAAGCAGCTGTCCGAGGACGCGGTCCTCAAGGCCATGAACTCGATGTGGCGGCGCAACATCAAGAAGGCCGCGAAGGAGGGCGTCGACACCCGTCGCGTCCCCCAGTCCGAGCTGAAGGACGCACTCGACACCTTCCACAGGCTCTACGTGCACACCGCCGAGCGAGACGGTTTCACGCCGCGCCCGGCGGCGTACTTCCAGACGATGTTCGCGGCCCTCGGGGCAGAGGACCCCGACCGCATCTGCCTCTTCACCGCCGAGCACGAGGGCGACCTGGTCGCCGCCACGATCCTCGTCCAGGTGGGCAGCCATGCGTGGTACTCCTACGGCGCCTCCTCCACCGACAAGCGCGAGGTCCGCGGCTCCAACGCCGTGCAGTGGGCGATGATCCGCCATGC
>JBHWSH010000256.1:0-10385 GCA_043427135.1 Marmoricola sp.
ATACTGCCGCGTCTCGAAACCACCTCTGCACGCCGGCAGAAGGTTTAGAGAAGTCGCAAGCGGTTATCCTGAGGAGCGAGCGAAGCGAGCGTCTCGAAGGGCTCCTCCTCAACCACCAAGATTCAGCCGTCGTCCCCACGCCCACCCGTTGGTGGTTGAGGAGCGGCGGAGCCTGCGGAGCCGCGTCTCCTTGGTGGTTGAGGAGCGGCGGAGCCTGCGGAGCCGCGTCTCGAAACCACCTCAGCACACCGACCGGTGGGTTCGAGACGTCGCTAACGCTCCTCCTCAACCACCAAGATTCAGCCGTCATGCCCACGCCCCCCGTTGGTGGCCGGCAGATGGTTTCGAGACGTCGCTAGGGCTCCTCCTCAACCACCCAAAGTCGCTCCTCCTCGACCACCAAGAGCTACTCGACCGCCAAGACTCGCTCAATGTCATCGCGTCCTCACATCCGGTAGAGGGAGGGTAGGGGCGCGGGGACGGGGGCGTGCGCGGCGATCGCGAGGCCGAGCCCCAGCACGCGGCGGGTGTCGACGGGGTCGATGATGCCGTCGTCCCACAGCCGCGCGGTGGAGTAGTACGGCGACCCCTGGGTCTCGTACTGCTCGCGGATCGGCGCCTTGAACGCCTCGTCGTCGGCGCGGTCGGCGACCGTCGCGAGCACTGACGCCGCCTGTTCGCCGCCCATCACCGAAATACGGGCGTTGGGCCACATCCACAGGAACCGCGGGTCGTAGGCGCGCCCGCACATGCCGTAGTTCCCGGCGCCGAACGACCCACCCACCACCACGGTGAACTTCGGCACCACGGCAGTCGCGACCGCGGTGACGAGCTTTGCGCCGTCGCGGGCGATGCCGCCGTTCTCGTACTCGCGGCCGACCATGAACCCGGAGATGTTCTGCAAGAACACCAGCGGGATGCCGCGCTGGTTGCACAGCTCGATGAAGTGGGCGCCCTTGAGCGCCGACTCGCTGAAGAGGATGCCGTTGTTGGCGATGATGCCGACGGGGTGGCCCCAGATGTGCGCGAACCCGCAGACCAGCGTCTCGCCGTACAGCCGCTTGAACTCGTGCAGCCGGCTGCCGTCGACGATGCGGCGGATCAGCTCGCGCACGTCGTACGGCGTGCGGGTATCGGTCGGCACGACGTCGTAGAGGGATTCGGGGTCCTCGTGCGGCTCCTCCGGGTCGCGCAGGTCGTACGCCGGACGGCGCGCATCCAGGTACCCGACCTGGGACGGCAGCGTGTCGACGATCGACCGGACGATCGCCAGCGCGTGCGCGTCGTCCTCGGCGAGGTGGTCGACGACGCCTGACTTGCGCGCGTGCACCTCGCCGCCGCCGAGCTCCTCGGCGGTGACGACCTCACCGGTCGCGGCCTTCACCAGCGGCGGCCCGCCGAGGAAGATGGTGCCCTGCTCCTTGACGATCACGGTCTCGTCGGACATCGCGGGCACGTAGGCCCCACCGGCCGTGCAGGACCCCATCACCGCGGCGATCTGCGGGATGCCCGCTGCGGAGAGGTTGGCCTGGTTGAAGAAGATCCGGCCGAAGTGCTCGCGGTCCGGGAACACCTCGTCCTGCATGGGCAGGAACGCGCCCCCGGAGTCGACGAGATAGAGGCACGGGAGCCGGTTGGCGCGGGCGACTTCCTGGGCGCGCAGGTGCTTCTTGACCGTCATCGGGTAGTACGTGCCGCCCTTGACGGTGGCGTCGTTGGCGACGATGACGCAGTCCCGGCCGGCGACCCGGCCGATGCCGGTGACGATGCCGGCGCTTGGCACCGCGTAGGCGTCGTCGGGCCCTCCGCCCGGCCGAGCACCGTACATGCCGTACGCCGCCAGCGGGCTCAACTCCAGGAACGGGCTGCCCGGGTCGAGCAGCCGGTCGACCCGGTCGCGCACCAGCAGCTTGCCGCGCGCGAGGTGCTTGCTCCGGGCCGACTCCGACCCCCCGCGCCGCACGACGTCGAGACGCTCGCGGAGCTCGGCGGCGAGGTCGCGCATGGTCATGGCGCGAATGCTACTGACCGGTGCCGTCGCGCCCGCCTCGGTGGCCGAAGCCGGGCGTGGCAGCCGATTTCGAGGGTGACTTCAGGGTGTGAGCTTCGTTGCACCGACCGTGACGCCGACCACACGTGACTCCGCATGAGCACCGCGACCGCCGTCGCGGCGTTCCGCGCGCGATCCCACGCAGGCGTGGTGACCGCCGGCGACATGATCGTGCTCGCGGTCGATGCCAGCCGGGCCGCGATCGAGGACATCGTCGCCCGGCGGTTCCCGTGGCGGGAGTTCGTCCTGCAGGCGTGGTTCATGACGCGGGTCTCGCTGTTGCCGACCATCCTCGTCGCCATCCCCTTCGGCGTGATCGTCTCGGTGCAGGTGGGCGCGGTCGCCCAGCAGATCGGCGCCGCCTCGTTCAGCGGCGCGGTCAACGGCATCGGGGTGCTGCGCCAGGGCGCGCCCCTCGTCACGTCGCTGATGATCGCCGGCGCGGTCGGCTCGGCGCTCTGCTCGGACCTGGGCGCCCGCACCGTCCGCGAGGAGATCGACGCCATGCGGGTGATGGGCATCGACCCCGTACGCCGCCTGGTCGCGCCCCGCGTCGTCGCGGCCGTCGTCGTCGCGCTGCTGCTCAACGTGATCGTCGCCGTCACCGCGATCGGCACCGGCTACCTGATCAACGTCGGGCAGGGCAAGGTCAGCTCCGGCACCTACCTGGCGTCCTTTGTCGCCTTCGCCCAGGTCAGCGACCTGGTCCTGGCCGAGATCAAGGCGGCGATCTTCGGCTTCATCGCCACGATCGTGGCCGCACACAAGGGCCTCAACGCCAAGGGCGGGCCCAAGGGCGTGGCCGAGGCCGTGAACCAGGCCGTGGTGCTGAGCGTGATCCTGCTCGCCATGGTCAACGTCGGCCTGACGCAGGCCTACGTCATGCTCGTCCCGCAAAGGATCGCGTGATGGCGCGTTCTCCCTGGGCCCGCTCGGGTGCTGCCGTCACCGACCGCCTCGTCGAGGTCGGCGACGCCGCGACGTTCTCCGGACGCACGCTCGCCGCGGTGCCCTATGCGTTCCGGCACTACCGCGCCGAGGTCCTACGCCAGCTCGCCGACATCAGCTGGGGCACCGGCGCGCTGGTCGTCGGCGGCGGCACCATCGGCGTGATGGTGCTGCTGGCGCTGTCGGCCGGCACCTCGCTGGGCATCGAGGGGTTCAACGGCCTGGAGCTGGTCGGGCTGGCCCCTCTCACCGGATTCGTGTCGGCGTCGGTCAACACCCGCGAGCTCGCTCCGCTGGTGGCCGCGCTCGCGCTCGCCGCCCAGGTCGGCTGCCGCTTCACCGCCCAGCTGGGATCCATGCGCATCCACGAGGAGATCGACGCCCTGGAGTCGATGGCCGTGCACCCGGTGCGCTTCCTGGTCACCACCCGCGTGTCGGCCGCGATGATCGCGATCCTGCCGCTCTACCTCGTCGGGTTGATCGGGTCCTGGATCGCCTCCGAGATCGCGGTGACCGTCGTGTTCGGCCAGAGCCTGGGCACCTACGAGCACTACTTCGACATGTTCATCTCGGGTCGCGACGTGGGCTACTCGATGGTCAAGATCCTCGTGTTCGCGCTGCTGGTCTCGCTGATCCACTGCTGGTACGGGTTCCGTGCCGCCGGCGGGCCGCAGGGCGTCGGCGAGGCCACTGGCCGCGCCATCCGGGCCTCCATCGTCATCGTCGTGCTCGCCAACATGCTCCTCACGCTCGTGTTCTGGGGCAACGACCCCGGCTTCAGGATCGCGGGCTGAGCCGTGGAGTTCCGTGACGTCTCCAGGCGGACCCTCGCCCTGCGGGGGCTGATCAGCCTCCTCGCCCTGGCCGTGGTCGTCGGCGTGCTGGCCCTGGTCGGACGCGGGCAGCTCTCCGACCGCATCGAGGCGGTGGTGCAGGTCGACGACGCCGGCGGCGCCCTGGTCACCGGCGCCGACGTCAAGGTGCACGGCGTCGTCGTCGGCCGGGTGACCTCCCTCGCCGCGTCGACCGCCGGCGGCGCCCCCGTCGAGATCGGCGTCCAGCTCGACCCGGGCCTGGCGCCCGACGTCCCCGGCGACGTACGCGCCCGCATCCTGCCCGCCACCATCTTCGGGACGGCGTTCGTCGACCTGGTGCCGTCCGGCTCGGCCCCCGGCGGCGAGGCGATCCGCGCCGGGCAGGTCATCGAGCAGGACACCAGCGCCGAGACCCTCGAGGTGCAGGCGCTGCTCGACGGCATGGACCGCGTCATCGACTCCCTGGGCCCCGCCGAGCTCGCCACCGCGCTCGACGGCATGGCCACCGCGCTCGACGGCAACGGCGAGCGGCTCGGCCGCACGATGGAGACCCTCGCGGCGTACCTGGAGCGGCTCAACCCGCAGATGCCCCTCGTACGCCGCAACCTCGAGCTGCTGGCGACCAACCTGGAGGCGTTCACCGACTACGCGCCCGGCCTGCTCGACGCCGTCGACGACGTGCTGGTCGCGGCCCGCACGGTCGCCACCCACGAGGACGAGTTCGCCGAGCTGGTCCGCAGCGGAGGCAGCACGTTCGGACGGACCCATCGCGTGCTGTCGGCCAACGAGCAGGCGCTGGTCGACATGCTCGTGCGCACCGCGGTGGTGATCGACGTGCTGTACGACGAGCGCCGCACTCTCGCCGAGGGCCTGGTCTCGACGGTGACGCTGGCCGACCGCTTCAGCGAGGCGCTGTCGGAGGGCCGCTATCTGAAGATCGAGGGCAACCTGCAACTGGTCGAGGACGCGCCCTACGGCCCCGAGCGGTGCCCGCAGTTCGGCTCCGCACGTGGACGGGGGTGCTGAGCATGGCCAGGGGCGAGAACGTCCGCCGCACGACGGTGTCCTTCACGATCTTCGCGGTGATCGCGGCGGTGCTGATGGTCCTGCTGTTCCGGGTGATGTCCAACAGCCCCGGCTCCGAGGTGTCGCACTGGTCGGCGCGCTTCGAGTCGGTGAGCGGGCTGCGCCAGGGCGACGACGTGCGCCTCGCCGGGGTGAAGATCGGCCGGGTCGACGCGATCGAGGTCGTCGACGGCGAGGCGCGCGTGCGCTTCACCGCACGCGCCGACGTACCCCTCCACGAAGGCACCCGACTCACGCTGCGCTACCAGAACCTCCTCGGCCAGCGCTACCTCGCCCTAACCGCTCCCGCGGACGAGGCGGATCGCGGCGCCCGGCTGGACGCCGGTGCGGAGCTGCCGATCTCCAACACCGACCCGGGCTTCGACCTGACCGCGCTGCTCAACGGGTTCAAGCCGTTGTTCGACGTGCTCGAGCCGGCCGAGGTCAACGCGCTCGCGGAGAACCTCGTCGCGGTGCTGCAGGGCGAGTCCGGCACCGTGGAGTCTCTGTTGCGGCACACCGCGGAGGCCACCTCGTTCCTCGCCGACCGCGACGAGGTCTTCACCCGAGTGCTGGAGAACCTCACCCCGGTGCTGCGCAACCTGGAGAGCCGCTCCGACGACGTCGACGCCACTCTGGTCGCGTTCCGGGAGCTGATGACCGGCCTGGCGGAGGACCGCGACTCGATCGGCGGCTCGGTCGACTCCCTCGCCCAGCTCGTCGACAGCACCTCCGAGCTGCTGGGCGAGCTGCGCCCCGGGCTGAAGCGTGACGTCACCGCCCTGCGCGACACCTCCGAGCTCCTCGTCACGGAGGCCGCGCGGGTGAGCGCAGCAGTCCGGCACCTGCCGCCGCTGCTGGAGGCGTTCGCCCGGACGATGTCCTACGGCGCCTTCCTCAACGTGTACCTGTGCAACCTCGGCGTCGAGGCGGGCGGCCAGCGCATCTGGGTGCCCGGCCCCGACGGACCGTACTCGGAGGTGTGCCGTGGCGAGTCTCGCTGAGCGCAACCGCTTCACCGTCGGGCTCATCGGCATCGCCGTCGTGGCGCTCCTCGGCATCCTGGTCGTCGGCCTGTCGCGGGCCTCCCTCGGGCAGCGCACCTACACCGCGATCCTCGAGCACACCGGCGGACTGCGCGTCGGCGAAGAGGTGCAGGTGGCCGGGGTCGGCGTCGGAGACGTCAAGGCCATCGCCCTCGGCGAGGACGGTGTCGAGGTCACCTTCACCGTCGACCGCGACGTCCGGCTCGGCGAGAGGACGACGGCCGAAGTCAAGGTCGCCACCCTGCTCGGCACCCACTTCCTCGCCGTGACCCCCGGCGGCTCCCGGACGCTGGCCGACGGGACGATCCCGCAGGAGCAGACCCGCGTGCCGTTCAACCTCCAAGACGTCCTGGACGAGACGGTCGCGGAGGTCGAGGACCTGGACGCGGTCGTCGTCGAGCAGGCGATGGCGCAGCTGGCCGAGACCCTCGACGCCTCCGGCGGCGAGCTGGGACCGGCGTTGGACGGCGTACGCCGGCTGTCGACGCTGGTCGCGCAGCGCTCCGACCAGCTCGGCGAACTGCTGGGTGCCGCCGACGCGGTCAGCAGCCGGCTCGCCGACTCCGGCGAGGACATCGTCGCGCTGCTGAAGCAGGCCGACCTCATTCTCGACACGTTGCGGCTGCGTCGCGACACGATCCGCGCGCTGCTGACCGACCTCGCCGAGCTCGGCACCCAGCTGCGCGGCGTCGTGGAGGACACCCGCGCCGACATGAACCCGATGCTGCGCGACCTCAACGAGGTGCTCGACCTGCTCGAGGACCACGAGGGCGACCTGACGAAGACCATCCGGACGCTCCGGCCGGCGGCGCGCTACTTCGCCAACGCGAGCGGCACCGGCCCCTGGCTCGACCAGTACGTCGAGGGCGCCACCCCTGACAACCTCGAGTGTCATGTCGAGAGGCACTGCGGATGAGGCGCGCACTGGTCCCCGTCCTGGCAGCCGTCCTGCTGCCGTTGCCGGCCTGCCTGCCGCTCGGCGACGACGCGCTCACCGTCACAGTGCAGCTGGAGGACACGGCGGGCCTCTTCGTCGGCAACGACGTGGGCGTCCTGGGCGTCAGCGTCGGCGAGATCACCGACATCGAGCCGGCCGGGTCCCACGTCAAGGTCACGCTCAGCATCGACGCGGACGTGCCCGTGCCGGCAGACGCCGGCGCCGTGGTCGTGGCGAGGTCGGTCGCCACCGACCGCTACCTCGAGCTGACCCCGCGCTACGAGTCCGGCCCTAGGATGGCCGACGACGCGGTCATCCCGATGGAGCGGACGAAGACGCCGGCGGAGTTCGACGACGTGCTGGCCTCCCTCGACGAGCTGTCCACCGGGCTGTCCGGACCCGACGGCGATGGCAAGGGCCTGCGCCGCATGCTGTCGGCCGCGGCGGACACCCTCGACGGCCGTGGCGCGGAGCTCAACCAGACGGTGACGGCGCTCGCCGACGCGTCCCAGGGGCTCGCCGGCAACAGCGACGAGATCGCCAGCACGATCGGCTCACTCGACCGGCTGACCGGCCTCCTGGCCGAGGACCGCGAAGCGGTCGACCAGCTCCTCGTCAGCATGACCGACGCCACCGACATGTTCTCCGACGAGCGGCACCGCTTCGGCAAAGCGCTCACCTCCCTCAGCCGCGCCCTGCGCTCGCTGGCCCGCTTCGTGGCGGAGAACCGCTCGGAGCTGCGCGGCTCTCTGAAGGGGCTCACCACCGTCACCGACAACCTCCTGCGGCACCAGGGTGAGCTGGCCGAGGTCATGGAGGTGGGCCCGCTGACGCTGGGCAACATCGGCGACGCCATCGGCAAGGACGACCGGCTGCACGTCAAGCTCCCGCTGCAGCACCTGTCCCCGGCCCGCGAGGTCACCGACGAGATCTGCGCCGCGCTGCCGTTCGTGTGCGAGGAGCTCGGCGTCGCCCCGAGCCTGCCCGACCTGATCCGCAACCTGATCGGGGCGGCCCAACCATGACCACACCAGCCATGACCACTCCGGCCATGACCACTCCGGCTCCCGCCAAGCGACTCTCGGGCCGGCTCGTCCTCGCCGCGGTGCTCCTCTTGGGGTTGACCACCGGCTGCGGTGCCGGCGACCTGAGCACCAACGTGCGCCCCGCCTCCGTGTCGTCCGACGAACGCGAGCTGGCGGTGCTGTTCGACGACGCGCTGAACCTCTCGGTCGGCGCCCCGGTGAAGGTCGCGGGCGTCACCGTCGGCCGCGTCACCCAGGTCGGCATCCAGGACTACCGCGCGCGTGTCGACCTCGCCTTCGAGGACGACACAGCACTGCCGGAGGACAGCCGTTTCCGGCTGCGTTACACCACCGCGCTCGGCGAGATGTACGTCGAGGTGACCCCGGGCGAGGCCGAGCGCACCCTTGCCGACGGCGCCCTCGTCGACGGCCCGAACGCGACCACCGCCGTCACCGTCGAGGACACACTGGCCTCCACCTCGCTCCTCGTCAACGGCGGCGGGCTCGGCCAGCTGCAGACCGTGGTCGACGAGCTGGGGACCGCTCTCGATGGCCGCGTCGGAGCAACCAAGTCACTACTGCACGAGACCGACGCCTTCTTCGAGGAGGCCTTGCGCAGCACCAAGGAGATCGACCGCGTGCTGATCTCCCTGGCGGACGCGGCGGAGGTCCTCGACCGTCGCGAGGACACCGTCAACGCCGCGCTGGAGGACCTGCGCCCTGCAGCGCAGACGCTGGCCGACAACACTGACGACCTGGTCCGCCTGCTGCGTCGCGCCGACCGGATGTCGGTCACCGCCGACCGGCTCGTCCGGCGTACTCGCGACGACCTGCTCTCCGTGGTCGACCAGCTCGCGCCCGTGCTCGAGGAAGTGCTGTCGATCCAGGACGTGCTGGTGCCTGGGCTCGACAAGCTGGTCGAGTTCGGCAAGCGCGTCGACCACGGCTCGCCGGGCGACTACCTCAACCTGAAGTTCCTGCTGCATCTCGACGACCTGAACAGCACCGACCCGAACGGGCCCGGGCCCGGTGAGGTGCCCGACCTGCCCGAGGTGCCTGGTCTGCCTGAGCTGCCTCCGCTGCTGCCTGGCCTTCCCAACCTGCCGTTGCCGGAGCTCCCCGGTCTTCCAGGCCTCACCGCCGACGGACCCACCACTCAGGGTGGCGTCCTCCTCGAGGAGCTCGGCCTGGGGTCGCTGCTGGGCTCGCGCAACACGGGAGGTGCCCGATGAGAGCGCCCGACTCCCGCCGGCTCGTCACGGGTGCGGTCGGCCTGGTCCTGGTACTCGCTCTGTGTATCGGCTACCTCATCACCGACGTGCTCAACGCGCCTCTCACCTCCCGCGCCGCGAAGGTCAGTGTCGAGCTGCCTCGCACGGGCGGTCTCTTCGAAGGGTCGGCTGTCAGCTATCGCGGTGTCCGCGTCGGCACCGTCTCCGACATCAGCATCGCTCCGGACGGGGTCGTCGCCGAGGTCAAGCTGCGATCCGGTGCCGAGGTGCCTGCCCGGTCGACGGCCAAGGTCCGCAGCCTGTCCCCCGTCGGCGAGCAGTACCTGGACCTGCACCCGAGCGAGCACTCCGCGCCCTGGCTCGGGGACGGCGACGTCATCCAGGCCGAGGCCGGCAACCTGCCGGTCTCACTGGCACAGGCGATCGGCAACGTGGACGACCTCCTCGGCCACGTCGACCGTCGCGACGTGCGGGTGGTGCTGCGCGAGCTCGCCGTCGCCACCGAGGACGGCGGGGACGACCTGCGCGAGATCCTCGCTTCCGGCGAGAAGATCGTCGACGACCTCGACGCGGCCTGGCCCGAGACCAAGCGCCTGCTCGACCAGGGCGAGATCGTCGGCGAGGTGTTCGCGGGGCGCCAGGACGAGCTCGGCCAGCTGTCCCGCTCGGCGCGCACGCTCGCGGCGTGGCTCAAGGACTTCGACCCCGAGTTCCGGCGGATCCTGCGCACCTCGCCTGACGACCTGGACCAGGTGGGGGTGCTGCTCGGCGACCTGGCCGAGGTGCTGCCGCCGTTCCTGGCCAACATGATCACGCTCGGTCAGCTCGGCTACGAGCGCGAGCCGCACCTGCGCGAGCTGCCCGCCGCCGCACACCACGGCGCCAGCCGCTTCTCCAGCGCCTTCCGCAACGGCTGGCTGCACGTCGACCTCATGCTGCAGGGCCAGCGGCAGTGCAACTACGACCGCGAACGCACCTCGCCGATGGATCCCAAGCGCCGCCCGCTCTTCAAGGGTGGCTACTGCGAGATGGACGACGAGGTCTGGCGGGGCGCCGAGCACGCTCCCCCGCCGCTCAACCGCCCCAAGCCCGCCCGCTGACGCGAGCCGCCCCTCGTGCAGGGCCGAGCCGCCCCTCGTGCAGGGCCTCGTGCAGACGGACCAGTTCCGCCGGTCCGTCCGCCACCACCGCCGCGGGCAACCACCCGTTCGCTCGTTCCTCGCTCACGGAGGCCAGGCCCATCCACGCCCGCGGCGGCGGCGACAGG
>JBHWSH010000257.1:0-8978 GCA_043427135.1 Marmoricola sp.
TAGCCGGCGACGCCGGCGATCAGCGCGAGGACGAGTACGCCGAGGAGGATCCGCCTGAATGTCCGCATGCGCGGAGACTAGTGCTGATAAGTGCCGTGGAGGATCGCGCGCGCCGCGGTCTTGAACGCGAGGTTGAACGAGACCACCGCGGGCGTGGCGTCGGAGTCGACGCCGAGCTTCTCCTCGCGCACGGCGTGCACGACGAAGAAGTAGCGGTGCACCTGGTCACCCTGCGGGGGAGCGGCGCCCATGAACGCCTTTGCTCCGCCGTCGTTGCGGCACATGAACGCCCCGTCGGGCAAGGCGCCTCCGCCTTCGGCACCCGCACCGGCGTCCAACGAGGTCACCTCGGCCGGGATGTCGCACACAACCCAGTGCCAGAACCCCGACGGCGTAGGTGCGTCGGGGTCGAAGCAGGTGACGACGAAGCTCTTGGTGTCCTCGGGGAAGCCCGACCAGCTCAGCTGCGGGGAGGTGTTGCCCTCGGCGGCGACCTGGTCGTCCTTCAGCGGCGCGCCGTCGGTGACGTCCGTGCTGGTGACGTCAAAGGAGGGCACGGCCGGCAGCAGGTCGTAGGGGTTGGGGGCGACGGGACGGTCCAGCGACATCGGGGTCTCCTCGTGAGCACATGGCGACGGTGTGCCCGACCCTATTCCGCAGGCTGGTCTCCTGCCAGGGGCCGCGTTGGGCGACGCCGACAATGGCGGGGTGAACCAGGAGCATCCGCCGTACCCCGCAGCGCTGCGCCTCGCCGGACGACGCGTCGTCGTCGTCGGCGGCGGCCACGTCGCACAGCGCAGGGTGCCGGGCCTGCTCGCTGCGGGCGCGGACGTCGTCCTCGTCTCACCCGAGGTGACCCCGGCGATCGAGGGATTGGCGGGGGCCGGGGAGATCACGTGGGTGCAGCGCGGATTCCAGCCAGCGGACCTTGTCAGAGCTTGGTACGTCGTGGCCGCCACCAATGTGACCGCCGTCAACGAGGAGATCAGTCGGGCCGCGGAAGAGCAACGCATCTTCTGTGTCCGCAGCGATGACGCCACGCAGGCCACCGCATGGACGCCCGCAGTTGGCCGCCATGCCGGGGTCACCGTCGCGGTCGTCGGCAACCGGGAGCCTAGGCGCTCCGCAGCGTTGCGGGACCAGATCATCGACGGCCTGCGGGACGGGTCGCTGCCCGAGCGCACCCACGACCGGGAGCCCGGCGTCGTCCTGGTCGGCGGGGGACCGGGCGACCCTGAGCTAGCCACCGTCGCCGCCCGTCGGGCGCTCAGCGAGGCCGACGTTGTCGTCGCCGATCGGTTGGCTCCTCGCGAGCTGCTCGGCGAGCTGTCGCCTGACGTCGAGCTGATCGACGTCGCCAAGCTTCCCCGGGGGCGGTCCGCGACCCAGGACGAGATCAACCGCCTGATCGTCGAGCGCGCTCAGGCAGGCAAGCGCGTGGTGCGGTTCAAGGGCGGCGACAGCTTTGTCTTCGGCCGCGGCTACGAGGAGGTGGAGGCCTGCGCGGAGGCGGGAGTGCCCTGCACGGTCGTCCCCGGGATCACCAGCGCGATCTCCGTGCCGGCGCTTGCGGGCATCCCGGTCACCCATCGCGGTGTCGCCCATGAGTTCACGGTCATCTCGGGTCACCTGCCTCCCGATGACCCTGCTTCGTTGGTCGACTGGGATGCGCTCGGCCGGCTGCGGGGGACGCTCGTCTTCCTGATGGCTGTCCAGAACCTGCCGGCGATCGCCGATCGACTCCTCGCCTCCGGCCGCGATTCGCAGACGCCGGTGGCGGTGGTCTCCGACGGCAGCATGGCCACGCAGCGCACCGTCTGGTCGACGCTCGCGGACATCGGGGCGGACGTCGAGCGCGAGCAAGTGCGTCCCCCTGCGATCGTGGTGATCGGCGAGGTGTGCGCGGTCGCCAACCCCGACCGCTACCGGCGTACGGCGCAGGTCTGAGCGTGGCCGAGCTGATCGAGGTCACCGACCCGTCCGACCCCCGGCTGGCTGACTACCGTGACCTGCGCGACGTACAGCTGCGCCAGCACCTCGAAGCCGAGCACGGGCTGTTCATCGCCGAGGGCGAGAAGGTCGTACGCCGCGCGGTCGAGGCCGGCTTCGGCGTCCGGTCGCTGCTGATGGCGCCACGGTGGTTGGACGGCCTGGCCGACGTGCTCGACCGCACCGACGCCCCCTGCTACGTCGTCGACGAGGCGCTCGCCGAGCAGGTCACCGGCTTCCACGTGCACCGCGGCGCGCTCGCTTCGCTGCAGCGCCTGCCGCTGCCGTCGGTGGCCGAGGTGCTCGCCGGCGCCCGCACCGTCGTGGTGCTCGAGGACATCGTCGACCACACCAACGTCGGGGCGATGTTCCGCAGCGCGGCCGCCTTGGGTGTGGACGGCGTACTGCTGTCGCCACGCTGCGCCGACCCGCTCTACCGTCGCTCGATCAAGGTCGCGATGGGCGCGGTGTTCTCGTTGCCCTACGCCCGGATCGACGACTGGCGCGACGCGGTCACGGCGCTGTCCCGCGAAGGGTTCACGACCATCGCGCTCACGCCCGCCGCCGATGCGGTCGCGATCGAGGAGGCGGTCGCCGGGCGCGACCGGATCGCGCTGCTGATGGGCACCGAAGGACAGGGCCTGTCGGCGCGCTGGATGGAGGCGGCCGACGTACGCGCCGTGATCCCGATGAGCCCCGGCATCGACTCCCTCAACGTCGCCGCTGCCACCGCCGTGACCTGCTACGTCGCACGCGGGCGGTGATCGGCGGCATGCGCGTGTGCATGTCGTCATGCGTATATGCATGTAGACTGCGATCATGAGCAAGACGATCCAAATACGCGATGTCGACGACGACGTGTACGCCGCGCTGAGCGCACGAGCTGGCCAGGCGGGCCTAAGCGTGCCTGAGCTCCTCCGGCGGGAGGCGACCCGACTGGCGTCGCGGCCCACAGTCAGGGAGTGGCTGGAACGCACCCGCCGACGGCCGTCCGAGATCTCCTCGGCTGACGTGGCAGCTGTCTTGGACGACCTTCGCGGCAGTTGGCCAGATGCTGGTCGTTGACGCCGGCGCGCTGTTCGAGGTCGTCTCTGACACGCCGCGATCGGACGAGCTCCGATCCATCCTCGCCGAGGACGAAGACCAAGTAGCGCCACATGTGGTCGACGTCGAGGTGCTTGGTGTCATCCGGCGCTTCGAACGCGAAGGGCGACTCGACGCGACGGCTGCAGCCCAAGCAGCGGATGATCTTCGGCTCTGGCCGGGCGAACGATTCGGCCATCGCAGCCTCATCCCGCGTGTGTGGGAGCTCCGCCACAACGTACGCGGTTGGGATGCGTTCTATGTGGCGCTCGCCGAGGCGATGAACGCCCCGCTTCTCACCTTGGATTCTCGGCTGATCCATTCGGCCGGGCCGCGCTGCGAGTTCGTGACCCTTTGACGGCACGACTCTCTGCGAGTCGGTCCGACCCCCCGAGCACGTGCGGCAGACTGCTGGCGTGACCGTCACGATCCATGAAGTCCTCGGTGAGCTGCGGGCCACATCCCTCGACGAGAGGGACAAGGGGGACAAGTTCGAGCGCCTGGTGCAGGCGTACCTGAAGACCGACCCCGAGTGGACCGCTCGCTTCTCCGACGTCTGGCTGTGGACGGAGTGGCCGGGCCGTGCCGGGGTGAACGACATCGGCATCGACCTGGTGGCCAAGCTGCGCGACGCGGACTCGTACGCCGCGATCCAGTGCAAGTTCTACGGGTCCGGACAGCGGGTGGCCAAGGCCGACATCGACTCGTTCATGGCGTTGTCGATGCGCCCGGACTTCGGCTTCTCCCAGCGCTACGTCTTCGACACCTCGGCCGGCTGGACGCACAACGTCGAGGAGCAGGTGAAGGGCGTCGTGCAGCGCGTCGACGTCGGCTACCTCGACGACGCTGCCATCGACTGGTCGCAGTTCCGCTGGGAGACGCCCGAGGTCGTGGTACCCACCGGCAAGAAGTCGCTGCGCCCGCACCAGTCGCGAGCGCTGGAGGACGTGTTCAAGGGTCTGCGCACCTACGACCGCGGCAAGCTGATCATGGCCTGCGGCACCGGCAAGACCTTCACCTCGCTGCGGATTGCCGAGGAGCTGGTCGGCAGCGGCGGCACCGTGCTGTTCCTGGTGCCGAGCATCCAACTGCTCAGCCAGTCGCTGCGGGAGTGGATGGCCAACGCGGAGGTCGACATCCGTCCGTTCGCGGTGTGCTCCGACGTGCGGGTGGGTCGCAGAGCGCAGACCGACGACGCGGACATGTCCACGATCGACCTCACCCAGCCGGCCACGACCGACCCCGCCAAGCTGCTCGAGCAGATGTCCGTGGGCCGTCACGCCAGGGAGCGGATGACGGTCGTGTTCTCGACCTACCAGTCGATCGACGTCCTCATCGAGGCGCAGTCCCGGGGCCTGGGGGAGTTCGACCTGGTGGTGTGCGACGAGGCGCACCGTACGACGGGCGTGACGCTGGCCGGCGAGGACGAGTCGGCGTTCGTCAAGGTGCACGACGACGATCGACTCCGAGCCAGGAAGCGGCTCTACATGACCGCGACGCCGCGGGTCTTCGGCGACGACGTACGCCGCAAGGCCACCGACGCCGACGCGGTGCTCGCCGACATGGGCGACGAGGACACCTTCGGTCCCGAGCTGCATCGGCTCGGCTTCGGCGAGGCCGTCGAGGCCGACCTGCTCACCGACTACAAGGTGCTGGTCCTCGCCGTCGACGAGACCTACGTCGCGGAGAACTTCCAGCGCGCGATCGCCGAGTCCGGCGAGATCCGCCTCGACGAGGCCGCCAAGCTCATCGGCTGCTGGAACGGCCTGGCCAAGAACTTCGGCTCCTCGGCGGTCGAGCACGGCTCCTCGGCGGTCGAGCCCATGGTGGTTGAGGAGGCCGAGGAACGAGGCCGTCTCGAAACCACCCCGATGCGCACCGCCGTCGCGTTCGCCCAGCACATCAAGGCCAGCAAGACCGCGGCACAGGCGTTCCCGACCATGGTCGACCGCGCGATCATCGACCTGCCCGAGGGGCGTACCCCGCTGCGCGTCGAGGCGCGCCACGTCGACGGCACGATGGGCATCCACGAGCGCAACACCCACCTGGCCTGGCTGAAGGAGCCGCCGGCAGGCGACGTCTGCCGGATCCTCACCAACGCCAAGTGTCTCTCCGAGGGCGTGGACGTCCCGGCACTCGACGCGGTCCTGTTCCTCACGCCGCGCGGCTCGCAGGTCGACGTGGTGCAGTCGGTGGGCCGGGTCATGCGCAAGGCCCCCGGCAAGGAGTTGGGCTACATCATCCTGCCGGTGGTGGTGCCGTCCGGGGTCGCGCCGGAGGACGCGCTGCGCGACAACGAGCGCTACAAGGTCGTGTGGCAGGTGCTGCAGGCGCTGCGCTCCCACGACGACCGCTTCCACGCGCTGGTCAACAAGATCGAGCTCAACAAGCAGCGCCCGACCGACAAGCTCGAGGTCTTCACGGTCACCAACCCCACCGACACCGACGCCGACGGGTCGAGCACGCCGGACGCGGAGCGCAAACGCCAGGAGTCGGTGCAGACGATCCTGGAGTTCCCGACCGACCAGTTCCGCGACGCGATGTACGCCAAGATCGTGCAGAAGGTCGGCGAGCGTCGCTACTGGGAGACCTGGGCGAAGGACGTCGCCGACATCGCCGGCGCGCACGTCACCCGGATCAACGGTCTAATCGCCGACCCGGAGTCCAACCCGGCTCGCGAGTTCGAGGAGTTCCTCAAGGGCCTGCGGGGCAACCTCAACGAGAACGTCACCCGCGCCGAGGCGGTCGACATGCTCGCCCAGCACCTGGTGACGCGGCCGATCTTCGAGGCGTTGTTCGACGGCTACGACTTCGCGGCGTCCAACCCGGTCGCGCGCACGATGGAGCTGATGCTCGCCTCGCTCGACGAGTACGCCTTGCCTTCGGAGAACGAGCGTCTCGAAGGCTTCTACGACTCCGTACGCCGCCGCGTGGCGGGTGTCGACAACGCCGAGGGCAAGCAGCGGATCCTGGTCGAGCTGTACGACAAGTTCTTCTCGGTGGCGTTCAAGAAGACCGTCGACCGGCTCGGCATCGTCTACACGCCGATCGAGATCGTCGACTTCATCCTGCGTTCGGCCGACGCAGTGCTGCGCAAGGAGTTCGGCCAGGGCCTGACCGACGAGGGCGTGCACATCCTCGACGGCTTCACCGGCACCGGCACGTTCCTGGTCAGGCTGCTGCAGTCTGGGCTGATCGAGCCGCACGACCTGGCGCGGAAGTACGCCACCGAGCTGCACGGCAACGAGATCCTGCTCCTCGCCTACTACATCGCCTGCGTCAACATCGAGCAGACGTACGCCGACCTCGCCGGCCGACAGGAGCCGTTCCCCGGCCTGATCCTGACCGACACGTTCCAGTCGTGGGAGCCCGACGACAAGCCGGACCTCGACGTCTTCCCGGAGAACAACGCCCGGCTCGAGCGCCTGAAGAACCTGCCGATCACCGTCATCGTCGGTAACCCGCCGTACTCCTCGGGGCAGGACTCCGCCAACGACGACAACGCCAACGAGAAGTACCCCGCGCTCGACGCCGAGATCCGGCGCACGTACGCCGACACGTCCTCGGCGACCAACAAGAACTCGCTCTACGACTCCTACATCCGCGCGATCAAGTGGGCGTCACTACGCATCCAGGACCGTGGCGTGATCGCGTACGTCACGAACGGCGGCTTCCTGGACTCCAACACCGCCGACGGCATGCGCATGGCGCTGGCCGAGGAGTTCACCTCCATCCACGTCTACAACCTGCGCGGCAACCAGCGCACCGCCGGCGAGCAGTCCCGCAAGGAGGGCGGCAAGGTCTTCGGTGGTGGTAGTCGGGCGACCGTCGCCATCACCGTCCTGGTCAAGAACCCGGCGGCGGTCGAGCCTGTCGAGACCCCGTCGGTCGAGCCTGGCTCCTCGGCGGTCGAGCACCCTTCGTCGGTCGAGCTTGTCGAGACCCCCGGCGTCTCACCGGTGGTTGAGGAGCGAGGAACGAGCGTCTCGAAACCCCCCGCCACTATCCACTACACTGACGTCGGCGACTACCTGACGCGCGAGGACAAGCTCGCGCAGGTCGCCGAGCACGGCGACGTGCTCGCCCTGCCGTCGGTTGCCATCACGCCGAACGAGCACGGCGATTGGCTCAACCAGAGGCGCGAGGACTTCGATTCCTTCCTGCCACTACTGGGCCCAGAGGCGATCGCAGGCCATTGGCGAACTGGTCCGCAAAGCAACCGCGACCCCTGGGTCTACAACAAGGGGACTCGTCGCCTTCGAGCCGCCATGACTCGGGCGAGCCGAACATACGAGACAGCCTTGCGCGGGGATGTGTCGAGTGACACGAAGGACATCAAGTGGTCATCCGCGCTGCAGGACCGGTTGCACCGTCGGGAAGCTCTTCCGTTGTCCGAGGCCCTGCCGGTAACGATGATGTATCGCCCCTTCGAAAAGACGTTCGCTTGGGCAGACCGTCGGTGGTTCCACAGGGCGGGGGGAATCTGGGATGCGTTTCCAGACAGAAGTACGAGCAACCTTGGCTTTTTCGTGCCTGCTGTGGGCTCGATGTCTCCGCCATTCGTCGCGCTGATGACAGACGTTCCTACGGATTCGGGAGCGGCCGGCATTGGCGCGGTCTACTACATCGCGCGCCATTGGTACCTCTCGGAGGACAGCCTGCCGCTGCCCGACTCAAGGGTCGTGGACGGGTATCGCCGGATCGACAACATCACCGACGAGGCGCTGGGACGGTTCCGCGCGGCGTACGGGGTCTCGACAAGCTCGACCGCCGAAGAACCAAGCTCGACCGCCATCACCAAGGACGACATCTTCTATTACGTCTACGGGCTGCTGCACTCGCCGGCGTACCGAGAGACCTATGCCGCCGACCTGAAGAAGTCGTTGCCGCGGATCCCGTTCGTGCGCGACTTCTGGGGGTTCGCCGACGCCGGACGGAGGCTCAGCGAGCTGCACTTGGGCTACGAATCGGTAGAGCCCTACCCACTCGACGGTCTGGACGCGGGACTCGACCGGATCGACGAGCCGGGCTTCGACCCGTACGCGTTCTACGCCGTGGGCGACAAGAAGATGCGGTTCGGCAAGCCCTCGCCCGAACAGAAAGCAGCGGGGGAGCGGGCCGACCGTTCGGTGATCCACTACAACGACCGGATCACCCTGCGGGGGATCCCGGCCGAGGCGTACCGCTACCTGCTCGGGTCGCGGTCGGCCGTCGAGTGGATCATCGACCGCTACTACGTCAAAACCGACAAAGCCTCCGGGATCGTCAACGACCCCAACGACTGGTCGCGCGAAGTCGGCGACCCTCGCTACATCCTCGACCTGCTGGCGCGGATCGTGACGGTCTCGCTGGAGACGATGCGCGTCGTCGACGCTCTGCCCCCATTGGAGATTCTCGACCCAACCTGACCCGAGTCGGCGTGTCGCCGGGACTTGTCAGACCGCTCGCCTACAATAGAACACATGTTCGAGTCAGTGGAGCTGCAGGCAGATGTCGACGGTGGTGCCGACACCGCTGTCGACTGTGCCTCTGCTTTGGCCGACTCGGTGGTCGAGCAGCGTCGGGTGGGTGCGCGGCGGATGGCGCTGGCCGCGCAGTGGGCGGACCTGCACTCCCCGGACGCCATGCCACCGGCGGCGGCGTCGCCGTGGCAGAAGCGCACCCAGGGGGTTCGGGTCGAGATCGGTGCCGAGGGCACGCCGGTGGTCTCGGAGTTCGCGATCACCGAGCTCGGGATGCTGTTGCAGACCACCACTCCCTCCGCTCACCGGCTGCTGCGCGACGTGTTGGAGCTGCGGCATCGCATGCCGCTGTTGTGGCAGGCGGTGATGACCGGGCAGGTCGAGGACTGGAAGGCCCGCAAGATCATCGCCACCACCCGCGTCCTGCCCCTGGACAAGTGTCTG
>JBHWSH010000258.1:0-11269 GCA_043427135.1 Marmoricola sp.
CACTCTCGCGCAGCGCCTGGCCCACGGCGGCGGCGACACCGGACGGGCCGACCCGCACGACCTGCGCGCGGTAGTCGGCGACGTTCTCGGCGAACAGGGTGAGGGTTTCGGACACCCCGGGGGAGGTCTCCTCGACGACCGCCACCGGCTCGCGGTCGCCCGGGGTGGTGGCGACGTCGGCGGTCGCGCCCCGGACCCGGGCGAGGATCTCGTCGCGCGCACTCATGGGGTCTCCGTCCCTCGTTCGCGGGCCCACCACTGGCGGAACGTCTCCGTCGGCGGGGTGGGCACGTCCCGGGCGTTGGTCCAGGCGCCGAGCCCGGGAACCGAGCGGATCGTCCGCGAGCCGACGAGGAGGCCGGCGGTGGTCGCCGCCCGCTGGGCCCCGGCGAGCCGCTTGGGGTCCGACAGCACCCAGGCCGCGGCCCGCATCGCGGCAGACTCGGCGCTCGGACCTGCCTCGTTGACCACCCGGCCGCGCAGCTCGACGAGCAGCTCGGGGATGTTGATCCGCACGGGGCACGCGTCGAAGCACGCCCCGCACAGGCTCGACGCGTAGGGCAGGGACTTGTCGATCGTGCTCGCCGTGCCCCGAAGCTGGGGGTTGAGCACGGCACCGATCGGCCCCGGGTACACCGAACCGTAGGCATGCCCGCCGGTGCGCTCGTACACGGGGCAGACGTTGAGGCACGCCGAGCACCGGATGCAGCGCAGCGCCTGGCGCCCGACGCGGTCGGCGAGCACGTGGCTGCGGCCGTTGTCGAGGAGGACGACGTGCACCTCCTGGGGTCCGTCGCCCTCGTGGACGCCGGTCCACATCGTCGTGTACGGGTTCATCCGCTCACCGGTGCTCGAGCGGGGGAGCAGCTGGAGCATCGGGGCGAGGTCTTCCCACGAGGGGATGACCTTCTCGATGCCGACGACCGAGATGAGCGTCTCGGGCAGGGTCAGGCACATCCGGCCGTTGCCCTCGGACTCGACGACGACGAGCGTGCCGGTGTCGGCGACGGCGAAGTTGGCCCCGGAGACGCCGACTTTCGCGCGCAGGAACTTCTCGCGCAGGTGCAGCCGGGCGGCCTCGGCGAGGCGGGCGGGGTCGTCGGTGAGGTCCTCCGGGGCGGGGCGGCCGACGGTGCCCATCTCGCGGCGGAAGATGTCGCGGATCTCGGCGCGGTTGCGGTGGATCGCCGGGACGAGGATGTGGCTCGGCCGGTCGTGGCCGAGCTGGACGATGAGCTCGGCGAGGTCGGTCTCCCACGCGTGGATGCCGGCGGCCTCCAGGGCCTCGTTGAGCTCGATCTCCTGGGTGACCATCGACTTGACCTTGACGACCTCGTCGACCTCCTTGGCGCGCACGATGTCCAGCACGAGCCGGTTGGCCTCGTCGGCGTCGCGGGCCCAGTGCACCGTGGCGCCGTTGGCGGTCAGGCTGGACTCGAGCTGTTCGAGGTAGTCGCCGAGGTGGGTCAGCGCCTCGTCCTTGGCCTGCGCCCCGGCGACCCGCAGGGCCTCCCACTCGGGCACCTCGGCGACGACCCGGGCCCTCTTGTCCCGGATCGTGTGGGTGGCATGGCGCAGGTTCCTGCGCTGCTGGGTGTTCGCCAGGGCGGTGCGCGCGGCCTGCGGAAACTTCGGCATCCCGACGAAGATCGGCGAGGTCTCCTGCAGGGGGCCCGGGGTCGTGGCGGTCATGCCTGGTCCTCCTCGGTGCTGGCGAGGATCTCGGCCAGGTGCATCCGGCGCACGCCGGACCGTTGCCGGTCCAGGATCCCGCCGATGTGGGCCAGGCAGGAGTTGTCGCCGGCGACGACGACCTCGGCTCCGGTCTGCACCACGTGCCGGGCCTTGTCGGAGCCCATGGCGATGGAGACGTCGGCGTTCTTCATCGCGAACGTGCCGCCGAACCCGCAGCACTCCTCGGCGCCGGGCAGCTCCAGGAGGTCGATGCCGCGCACGGCCCTCAGCAGCTGGAGCGGGCGGTCGCCGACCCGCAGCATCCGCAGGGAGTGGCACGTGGGGTGGTAGGTGACCCGGTGCGGGAAGTAGGCCCCGACGTCGGTGACCCCGAGGACGTCGACGAGGAACTCGGACAGCTCGTACACCTTCGGCGTGAGGTGCTCGACCCGGCTGGTGAGCCGGTGGTCGCCGATCAGCTCGACGATGCCCGGGTGCTGCTCGCGCACCGACCCGACACACGAGCCCGACGGTGCCACGACGGCGTCGTAGCCCTCGAAGACGTCGACGAACCGGCGCACGAGGGGCACGGCCTTGGAGCCGTAGCCGGTGTTGGTGAGCATCTGGCCACAGCACGTCTGGTCCGCCGGGAACTCGACGCGGCAGCCGAGCCGCTCGAGGAGCCGGACCGTGGCCTTGGGGGTCTCGGGCCACATCGTGTCGTTGAAGCACGTGGCGAACAGGGCGACCTTGAGGTCGGCCACCGCGCGGGTCGGCGCGGTCACGGGAGCATCCAGGACAGGACGGTCGACTGGAGGCCGACGAGGATGCACATGGCGATGATGAGACCGATGCTCCATGGCAGGACCTTGCGAAGGATGTCGGACTCGCGGCCGACCAGACCCACGGCGGTCGCTGCGATGGTGAGGTTCTGCGGGCTGATCATCTTGCCGACGACCCCGCCGGAGGTGTTGGCGGCGACGAGGAGGGTCGGGTCGATGCCGGCCGTCTCGGCGGCGCTCTGCTGCAGGGTGGCGAACAGGGCGTTGGCGCTGGTGTCCGAGCCGGTGACGGCGGTGCCGATCCACCCGAGCGTCGGGCTGAGGTAGGCGAAGAGCGCGCCGGTCGCGGCGATCCAGGTGCCGATCGTGATGGTCTGGCCGGAGAAGTTCATGACGTAGGCCAGGGCGAGCATCGAGGCGACGGTGAGGAAGGCGTAGCGCATCTTGTGCGCGGTGGCCCAGGCCTCGGCTCCCCATCCGGCCAGTCCGATGCCGTAGACGAAGGCCACGATGAGGGAGCAGATGAGGAGCATGGATCCCGGCGAGCTGAGCCAGGACAGGGTGTACGTGGTCGCGGTGCTAGGGGTGCCGGCGATCGTGAGCACCTCGCCCGACAGCCCCGGCCAGGGGATCTTGATGTCGGTCGTGGTCAACCACGACTTCACCGGCGCGATGAGCTTGGCGATGCCGAAGACGACGATGACGAGCAGGTAGGGGAACAGCGCCATCGTGATGCGTGTGCGGGTGAGGCCGTCGGCGCGCTCGGCCAGCTCTTCGCCGGACACGACGTAGTCGGTGACGGGGCCGGCGCCGGCCGAGCCGCTGGAGGTCTCGGGACCGCCGGCCATCGCGAACTCGCGCTCGCGCTCGGAGTGCAGGGTCTGCAGGGCCGCCTCGCGGCCCTTGGGCTGCCACACCTTGAGGAAGAGCACGGCTGCCGCGAGACCGGCGAGGGAGGCGATGATGTCGGTGAGCTCGACGGAGATCCATGTCGCGGAGATCCACTGGAAGATCGCGAACGTGAGACCGACGACGGCGGCGATCGGCCAGGTCTGGCGCACGCCGCGGCGGCCGTCGGCCATGAGGACGAGCAGGAGTGGGACGAAGGCAGCGAGGATCGGGGTCTGGTGACCGACGTATGCGCCGATCTCCTGGTAGGGGATGCCGGTCAGGTTGCCGGCGGTGATGATCGGGGTGCCGACGGCGCCGAACGCGACGGGCGCGGTGTTGGCCAGGAGCACGACCGCTGCGGCGCGCAGTGGCGAGAAGCCCAGGGCCATGAGCATGACGCCGGTGATCGCCACGGGGGCGCCGAAACCGGCGAGCGCCTCGAGGAGGCCACCGAAGCAGAAGGCGATGATGATCGCCTGGACGCGCGGGTCGTCGGAAATGAGGTGGAACGTCGCGCGGAGGTCCTCGAACCGGCCGGAGCGCACCGTCACCTGGTAGAGCAGGATCGCCGTGAAGACGATCCACATGATCGGGAAGAGGCCGAATGCGGCCCCCTGGGTCGCCGCGAGAGCGGCGAGCTTCAGCGGCATCCCGAAGAACAGGGAGGCCACGACGATGGCCACGGCGACCG
Source organism: Marmoricola sp. (assembly GCA_043427135.1). Classification (GTDB taxonomy): domain Bacteria; phylum Actinomycetota; class Actinomycetes; order Propionibacteriales; family Nocardioidaceae; genus Marmoricola_A. Next base: position 4,039 of record JBHWSH010000258.1, read on the forward strand.
ACGTGAGGCCGGCCCAGTGAGCCTTCCACCGCAGAACACCGAGCGTGAGGAAAACGGTGATCAGGGGGAGCAGGGCCACGAGGGCCGAGATCGCCAGGCTGTCCGCCACCGGTGAGATGTCCGGTTGGAACGCGGTGGGTACGAGGGTTAACGCAGTCATTGGTCCTCCGAGTCGCACGTCATTGGGCTCAAGACCCGAACGGTCAGACCATTAGGGCTTGTGAAGACGCTAGGGGGACTGACAACGCATGTCAATGGTCGGACCAAATACCTCGGCCAATGGTCGGACCTCTCAGGCTCACCGGACAGGGGATGCTGCATCCTTGTTGCTGTGAACGACACCGCAGCCCCCCCGACGACCGAGCATCCTCGTGCCGCCAGCGAGCCGCTCGCCGACCCCAGCCCCGCGGAGGGGGTTGCGCCTGGTGTGACATCACCCGGTGTCCGCGCCTTTGAGGTCGTGCTGACCTGGGTGGACGAGCGCATCCTGGCCGGTGAGCTCGGCGTGGGAGACCACTTGCCGGCGGAGCGGGAGCTGGCCAGACTGCTCGACGTCAGCAGGGCCGCTGTCCGGGAGGCGATCCGGACCCTCCAGGCGCAGGGCGTCGTGAGGTCGTCGGTGGGTGCGGGATCGGCCGGGGGCACGACGATCACCGCCGTTCCCAGTCAGGCGCTGAGCCGGCTGCTACGTCAGCACGTCGCCTTGGCGAACTTTCCCCTGCACGACGTCATCGAGGTTCGCGTGGCTCTCGAGCGCCTCAGCGCCCGGCTTGCGGCCACGCACGCGAGCGCCGACGACCTTGTGGCGATGCGCGACCTCCTGGACGTCATGGGCGACCCCGGCATCGACCGGGCACACTTCAACGACTGCGACACCGCATTCCACGTCGCCTTGGCATCGGCGGCCGGCAACGTCCTTGCTCGCGACTTCACGGCGGCGATCCGCGAGTCGATGCGCCTGCCCATCCTGGACCGGTTCCGCACGCTCGAGTCCTGGGACGTGGTCGCCCCCGTTCTCCGTCGCGACCACGAGGCGATCTACGCCGCAGTTGCCCGCGGTGACGGCCACGCGGCGGCCGACCTCACTGAGGAACACATCCGCTCCGCTTGGCACACGCTCACCGCTGCCAGACCCACCTGAATCACCCCGGCGAGTCCGGAGGCTCCGTTCCTTGGGAAGGATGGAGTCATGTCAGGGAGTACGTCGAAGAGGTACCCGGCTGAGCTGCGTGAGCGGGCGGTCCGGATGGTCGCTGAGATCCGCGCCGCTCACGAGTCGGAGTGGGCAGCGATGGCCAAGGTCGCCGAGTTGCTCGGGATCGGCACGGTCGAGACTGTGCGGAAGTGGTGCCGCCAGGCCGAGGTCGACGCCGGCAAGCGTGCCGGGGTGACGAGCGAGGAGTCGGCCGAGCTGAAGCGGTTGAAGCGGGAGAACGCCGAGCTCAAGCGCGCCAACGCCATTTTGAAGTCAGCATCGATTTTCTTCGCGCCCGAACTCGACCGGCCACAGCGCTGATCGTCGCTTACATCGACGAGCACGTCGGCCTCCGTCACGAGGACGCCGATGGACCGGGTCTGCGTTGGGGTGTCGAGTCGATCTGTGCCGAGCTCACCGAGCTGGGCGCGAAGATCGCCCCCGCGACCTACTACGAACACCGTGCCCGCAAGCCCACCGTCCGTGAGCAACGCGACGAGGAGTTGAAGCCGAAGATCGCCGCGGTCCACGCCGCGAACTACGGCGTCTACGGGGCACGGAAGGTGTGGCTGACCCTGAACCGCGAACGACCACTCGGCGCGGCGCCCATTGCCCGCTGCACGGTGGAACGGCTCATGGGCGACCTCGGCCTGGCTGGCGCGGTGCGCGGGAAGGTCAAGCGCACGACGTTCGGCGACCCGAAGGCGGTCAAGCCGCTGGACCTGGTGGACCGCAACTTCGCACCTCTGGCACCCGATCGGCCCTGGGTAGCCGACTTCACGTACTGCTCGACGTGGTCGGGCTGGTGCTACACCGCGTTCGTCATCGACGCCTACGCCCGCAGGATCCTCGGCTGGTCGGTGGCCGCCACGATGACCAGCCAGCTGGTCGTTGACGCTGTCGAGCAGGCGATCTGGACCCGCGGCCGCGAGGGGAAGGACCTGGCCGGTCTGATCGCGCATCACGACCACGGGGTCCAGTACATGTCCGTGGCCTACTCCGAGAAGCTCGACACCGCGGGGATCAAGCCCTCGACCGGGGCCGTCGGTTCGTCCTACGACAACGCTCTGGCCGAGTCGGTGATCGGGCTCTACAAGACCGAGCTGGTGAAGCCCCGTCGGCCGTGGAAGGCGCTCGACGACCTCGAGATCGCGACCGCCGAGTGGGTCGACTGGTTCAACCACCGGCGACCGTTCGAGTACTGCGACGACCTCACGCCCGTCCAGGCAGAGGCCGCTCACTACGCTCACCGCCAGACCCCAGCAGAAGCTGGAGTCTCAAACTAGAAAGTCTCCGGACTCGCCGGGGGGACTCAACGCCCTCAATATGGCCATCCGCAACCGCCGGCCCGCACCGGGTGGGATCGTCCACGCCGACCACGGAGTCCAGCTCACCTCGTGGGCCTTCGGCGACAAGATCCGCGCCGCGGGCCTGATGCCGTCCTTCGGCAGTGTCGGCGACGGCCTCGACAACGCAATGATGGAATCGTTCTGGTCCTCGATGCAGATCGAGCTGCTGAACCGCAAGAAGTGGAAGACGCGAGTCGAGCTGGCCAACGCGATCTTCGAGTACATCGAGATCTTCTACAACCGCCAACGACGCCACTCCAGCATCGGCTACCGCACCCCGATCGAATACGAACTACGCTCCGAAACCACCACCGTCACCGCCTGAGACTGCAGGCGCCAACCGGTAACCAAGCCATAGGGCACGTCAAAGTGACAACCAGATCTTCAGCAGTCCCCAGTCCCCCGGGTAGGGACCGGGGCCGCGGCTCGTTGTTGCCACACGATCACCGCAGGGATCCGCTACCGGGCGGGCTGAGCAGTTCAATTGGCTCATCATTCCTTGGCTCGTCGTCGCCCATCATGGCCGCAGTACCGCAAGCTGCCCCGATCACAGCAGTGGGGACGTCGCCAGGGCCGTCCACAGGGGATCTGCGAGGACCCCGAGGGCCAGGCTCGCGGTGGCGGCGACACCGGCGGTGGCGGCAGCCCAGGCGTCCCCGCCCGTGCGGCGACGGGTCGCGGATTCCTGGGTGGGGCGGGCGAAGACGGGACCGAACCAGCGGAGGTAGTAGAAGAGGCTGAGCAGGCTGTTGACCATCACGAGCAGGGCCAGCCAGCTGTGTCCACCGTCCCAAGCGGCGGTGGTGGTGGTGAGCTTGCCGACGAACACGGCCGTCGGTGGGGTGCCCACTAAGCCGAGCAGTGCGACCAGCAGGGCGAGTGCGAGCCCGGGGCGTTCGTGGACCAGCCCGCGGTAGGCGGTCAGGTCTCGGCGCTCGGGAAGGGCCGCGGTGACCGCGAAGGCGGCCACGTTGGTCAGGGCGTAGGCGGCGAGATAGAACAGCAGCGAGGGGAGGGCAAGGTCACTGCGGCCGACGGCGGCCACAGGAACGAGGAGGAACCCGACCTGGGCCACGGTTGACCAGCCCAGCAGCCGGCGAGGATCACGCTGCCAGTAGGCGGCGAGGTTGCCCTGGAGCATCGAGGCCGTGGCCAGGACTGCCGCGACGATCAACCATGTCTCGTTCCCGGCTGAGATCGTGGCCACGAACCGGTAGATGGCCACCAGTGCTCCGATCTTGGGCACGGTGGTCAAGAAGGTCGCGGCGGTCACGCCGGTGCCTTGTGCGGCGTCGGGGATCCAGAAGTGGACGGGCGCTCCGCCGGCCTTGAAGAGCAGCCCGGTGAGCACGCACAGCACGCCTGCGCCCACGGCTGCGGCCGGGGCGCCAGGTAGTTCGTCCTTGAGTTGGGTGTAGTCGGTGGCGCCGGTCAGGGCGTAGAGGAGGGTGACGCCGAGCATGAGCAGGATCCCGGACAGCGCGCCCATGAGGTAGGTCTTCATGGCGGCCTCGGCCCCGGAGCGACCGCCGGTCAGGCCCACGATCCCGTACAAGGGAATGCTGGCCAGCAGGAATCCGACGATGAGCACGAGCAGATCGGTGGTCCCGGCCAGGACCATGACCCCGGTGGTGGCGAAGAGCAGCAACGCGTAGGTGTCGGACTCCCGCGGGGAGTCGGCGATCTCCCCGGAGGCCACGCCCAGGACCAGCAGGGTGGCCAGTGCGGCGATCACCCGGGCGGCGCCGGTGGCGGTGTCCACGGCAAAGGTTCCCGAGAATGCGGTCTGCGCGGGCCCCGCCATGGCCAAGGCCGCCGCGGTCGCGGCACCCAGCAGCGCGAGGGCGGCCACGGCGCGGGCGATCCACTGACGGTCCCGGGGGAGGAAGGACCCGCCCAGCAGGACGACCAGGCCACCGAGGAAGGTGAATATCTCCGGGAGTAGCAGTGCCGGTTGCATCTGCATCGAGGCGTCCACGGTTACCTGCCGACCAGATCGACGAGGGCGGCCGAAGCCGGCTCAATCACCCCGAGCAGCACCTGCGGTAGCACCCCGATGAGCAGGGACAGGGCCAGCAATGGACCAACCGACCACAGCTCTCGACCGTGCAGGTCCGCGAACCCGGGCGACTGGCCCTGCGTGGGGCCGGTGAAGACTCGCTGCAGCGCTAACAGGAAGAGGGCGGCGGTGATCAGGATGCCCGGCAGAGCGATCGCGGTGACGGGAGCGACGGCGATGCTGCCGGCAAAGATCTGGAACTCAGCGATGAACCCGGACAGCCCGGGCAGGCCCAGGGAGGCGAAGGCCGCGATCGCGAACAGTGCCGCGAAACGCGGCGCGGGTGTGGCCAGGCCACCGTAGGCGCCCATGTCGTAGGTGCCGGCGCGGGTGCGCATCACCCCGGCCAGGAGGAAGAGCGCGGCGGTGATCAGCCCATGACTGACCATCTGCACGACCGCGCCGGTAACTGCCACCGAACGGGCCTGGGCGGTGTCACCGGCGATGAGGCCGACCGCACCCAGGGCGAGGATGATGTAGCCCATGTGGTTTACGGAGGTGTAGGCGATCATGCGTTTGAGGTTGGTCTGGGCCAGTGCCACGAACGCTCCGTACAGGACGGAGACGATGCCGACCACCACGATCACCCAGGCCCACCCGCGCCACGCCTCGGGCAGGATCGGCATGGCGATGCGCACGAAGCCATAGGTGCCCATCTTCAGCAGCACACCAGCCAGCACCGCCGAGCCCGTGGCCGGGGCGTCGGTGTGGGCGGGGGGCAGCCAGGTGTGGAAGGGCACGGTGGGGGTCTTCACGGCCAGACCCACCAGGATCGCCGCCAACACCAGCCCGCCGGCCAGCGGGTTGTCCTCCAGCGGCGTGGCCGCGACGAGCTCGAGGATGTCGAAGGTGTGTGGGTCCGAGGCCACGTAGAGGCCGATGAAGCCCAGCAGGAGGGCGAGGGACCCCAGGAAGGTGTAGAGGAAGAACTTCAGTGCCGACCGGGCGGCATTCCCGTGACCCCAGCCGGCGATCACGAAGTACATGCCCACGATGGACAGATCGAAGAAGACGAAGAACACGATGAGGTCGGCAGCCACGAACACCCCGAGACTCACGCCCTGCAGGAACAGGAACAGAGCCGTCTGCGCGCGGGGCCGCTCACCGTCCCGAAGGGCGTAGACGGCGCACGCGAGGAAGACGACCGCCGTCATGGCCACCAGCGGCAACGAGAGCCCGTCCACGCCGACGTGGTAGCTGCTGCCGACCCCCGGGATCCAAGGCACCTGCTCCTCGAACGCCAACCCGTTCGGTCCCGGATCCTCATACCCGGACCAGAGCACGCCGACGAGCACCAGCTCCACGGCGCTGACCGCGACCCACACCCACCGCGCAGCCGCGGCGCCGAGCGAGGGAACCGCAGCCACGACTACGGCGACGGCCAGGGGAAGGAAGACGATCAGACTCAGCATGCTCAACCCATCACGGCGTAGACGGACCAGACCACGGCGCCGGCGGCCAGTACCGCCACGGTCTGGAGGAAGTACTGGTGGATGGCGCCGGTCTGCGGGGCCCGCGCCAGGTGACCGAGTCGGCGGACCCGTCCGGCGACGGCCACCACGGCCCGGTCCAGCACGTGGTCATCGACGCGGGCAGCTGACCGCGCCAGCACGGGGACCGACCCGGCCACGGCATTCACGGCCCGGTCCAGGACGTGGTCGTCGAACCGCGCCAGAGCGTGCGCCACGGTCAAGGACGGGCGCACCACGACGGCCTGCGCCGCCGCTTCCAGCCCCAGCCACCGCCGAGCCCATCTCGGCGCGGGGGTACGCAGTCGCAGCATCAGCAGCAGCACGATCGCCGCGATCACGGCAGAGACGGCCAGCTCGACGATTGGGACCTGCCCGTGACCGCCCAATGCGTCGGCGAGCATGCCACTGATCGGGGGCATGGCGAGCACACCCAGTACGGCTGCACCCACGGCGAGCAGGACCAGCGGCGCCTGCTCCAGGGTGCTGACCCCGCCGGTGTCGTCGGCGCGGGCGCCGCGCCGCCAGATCGCCCACAGGGCCTTGCCGGCATAGGCAGCCGACAATGCCGCGGCCAGTAGCCCTGCGGCGTAGAGCCACGGGGATGACTCGAGCGCGGCCGTGAGCACGGCATCCTTGGTCGCCCACAGGGACAGCGGTGCGATCCCGGCCAGAGCCAGCGCCGCCACGCTCGCGGCCACCCCCACGACCGGCCACCGACGGGCGACGCCCCGCAGTTGCCTAAGGTCCTCGGTCCCCAACGCGGTCAGCCAGGCGCCCGCGGCCAGGAACAGTAGGGCCTTGACCGAGGCGTGCGCCACCAAGTGGGCGGCGCCGCCACCGACCGCGCCGACACCGGCAGCGAGCACCACGAAGCCCAGCTGGGCGGCCGTGGAAGCGGCCAACAACTGCTTGAGATCCCGCTGTGCCAACGCCACGAGCCCCATGAGCACCGCCGTGAGCACGCCGACCCACGCGGTCAGCGGCCCGGCCCACCCGGTCGCGGCCAGCAGGGGCTCCACGCGCAACAGCAGGTAGCCACCCATGGCGACCATCGCTGCGGAGTGCAGCAGCGCGCTGACCGGGCTGGGTCCTTTCATTGCTCCGGAGAGCCAGAAGGAGAAGGGCAGCTGCGCTGCCTTGCCCAGTGCCGCCACCA
>JBHWSH010000259.1:0-7373 GCA_043427135.1 Marmoricola sp.
TGTCTCCACCCGACGCGATGACGACAACCCAACTAAGCGGCGGCCTGGTACCGCCTCGTTACAGCGCGCTTGAACCTACTGGTCGCTCCACCGCCATCAGCGCCGTCGTACCTCTTGGCCAGTGCCTTCGCCGCGCCGCCCGTGAAGAGGCCGACCCACTGGCTGTCGGCTAAGCCCGCGAAGTCACCTCAGGTGCCTCGGTGGATGGCTGCATAGCCCACCGTCGAGAATCAAGCCAAGTAGTCAATACCGCCGCCGCCACTAGGGCGACCAACCCGAGTGCGTACCCCCACCTGTAGCCAACGAGAAGCGACGAGGCGTTGCCAGCCAGCAGGAAGGCTACAAAGGTCGCGAACTGTAGCCACGCCGAGCGTCTCTGACACCGGTCAGTGAAGACCCCGATGATCCCAAACGCGACGACGCTTGTGCCCAGAAGCAGCATCAGGGACGCGACGACGTCGGCTGTCGTAAACAGCGTGCGGGCAGCCGCATACTCGTCTGGCAACCCCGCAACGTCCCTGGCGATAGAGACCTTGGCCGCAACCGCCCATACCCCCACCCCGATGCCCGTGAGTACACAAACTGCCAATCCAACAAGTTCATACGCCGTCCGCCGGTCGTATGGCGGTACCGCCTTGGCATTGTGACTGGAGTCTGTCATCGCGCAAGTATGGCGACTGGTCGCGAGCAGTCCGTCCGCGTGGGGGAGCGCATCTTGTTCGTCGAGCCCCCATGCGTCATAGCGCCGCTACGACGCAGGTCGACCAGACGCCTCCGAGTTTCGCTGAGACAGATGCAGGTGTAGGGGCTAGCTAGAGCCTGCCCCTCGAGTCGAACCACCCGCCGACCGTTTGCGCTGTGCGCTTCCTCTCCCGCTCCCGGCATCTGCATCGCGTGGACTTGCCCTTGTCGGCAACGTTCGAAAATGAGGCCGATCCGACGCTCGAAAACGAGGCCACCGGTTCGTGCCTTCTAGTCTGCCGTGTCTTGGGTTCTGATGCTGGGCAGGGTGTCGATCCCGCGGTTGCGTAGCCGGTAGCTGGCGCCCTTCAGGGTCAGGACATCGGCGTGGTGGACCACGCGGTCGATCATCGCCGCGGCGACGGCCTGGTCGCCGAAGACGCCGCCCCAGCCACTGAAGGGCAGGTTGCTGGTCAGGATCAGCGAGGCGTGTTCGTAGCGGCTCGACACGAGTTGGAAGAACAGGTTCGCGGCATCTTGCTCGAAGGGGAGGTAGCCGACCTCGTCGACGATGATCAGCCCGTAGCGCCTCAGCCGGGCGAGCTCGTTGGGGAGCTTGCCGGCGCGGTGTGCATCGGTGAGGCGGGTGACCCACTCGGTCGCGGTCGCGAACAGCACTCGATGGCCGTGGTTCGCGGCAGCGATGCCCAGCCCGGTGGCCAGGTGGGTCTTCCCGGTCCCGGGCGGCCCGAGCAGGACGACGTTGCGGGCCTCGGTGAGGAACCCGCCGGATGCGAGTGCGGCGATCTGCTGCCGCACGGCTGGTTGGGCGTCCCAGTCGAACTCCTCGATCGTCTTCCTCGCAGCGAACCCCGCGGCCCGGATCCGCAGTTGGGCGCCGGAGGCGTTGCGGGCGGCGACCTCGCGGTCCAGCACCGCGGCGAGGTACTCCTCGTGGGTCCATCCGGCGTCACGGGCGTGATCTGCCAACCGGCCGGCCGCTTCGGTGATCCGGGGCGCCTTCAACGCCGAGGCCAGGTAGCTCACCTGCTTGAGCGCCTCGGTGGAGGCGGTCTTGGTCTTCGTGCTGCTCGCCGCCATCAGGCCACCTCCCCATCCACGACACCGTCGGTCAGGGTGGCGTCGATGAGCCCGAACGCGCGGTCGTAGTCGGCCAGGTCACGGACCAGCCCCTCGTCGGGGTCCGGTGCTGGTCGCGGTCGTTGGAACTGCTCGCGCAGCACCTTGGCCGCCGTGAGGTGGGAGGGGTCGGTGATGGTCATCCCACGCGCCCAGACCCGATCATGGGTGGCAACCAGACGTCCCTCGTGACGGACCTCGACCCTGGACAGGTCAGCACGGACATCGACGAACCGGCCGATCACCGCGGGGTCGACGGAGTAGTCGCTGCCGTCGAGGCGGACGTAGTAGTCACGTCCCAGCCGGACCCGGTTGACCCAGCCGATCACGGGTGGAACGGGCGGCAGGGGCAGCATCGCCGCCCGGTCGGCGTCGAGTCGGTCGACCGGCCTGGTCTTGATGGTGCGCACCACCCGGGCGTTCGCGATGGCCAGCCACTGGGCGAACTGAGTGTTGAAGTCGCCCGGCGACGCGAAATCACGCCCTGGCATGAAGGAGGTCTCGAAGAAGCCGTTACGTCGCTCGACGACGCCCTTGGACTCCGGGTCATACGGCTTCAGGCGCTGCAGCGTGGTGGCCAGGGTGCCGGTGAACGCACCGACACCTTCAGCATGGCGCTTGCCGCGGCCGATGCCGGACTCGTTGTCCCAGATCAGCCGGCGTGGCACCCGACCGAGCTGCTGCAACAGCTCCCACATCCCCAGCAGCAGGTCCTGGGTGTGTCGGGTCGGGATCATCTGCCCGACCATGAACCGCGAGTGCGCCGCGGTGATCACCATGACCGGCAGGAGGGTCTCGCTGCCGTCCTCGAGCGGGATCTTCTTCGGCGGGAACCACAGGTCGCACTGCGCCGCGTCACCCGGCAACCACGTCAACCGGTCCGAAGGGTCGACCGGACGATGCTCAGGGCGCAGCCGGCGGACGTTGTCGCGGAACCAGCTGATCGACCCGGTCCAGCCGACCCGCTCAGCGATCACGGTCGCCGGCATGTCCGGCGTCGCGATCAGGAGCTGTCGCACCAACGGCTCGAACGGATCGAACGAGGTCGGCACCGCCGGCCGCTCGTACTTCGGTGGCCGGTCCGTGGCCAACGCCCGCTCGACCGTCGACCTGCCGATACCCAGATCACGTGCGACCTGCCGCTGCGGAACACCGTCCGCGACCAGCCGCCAGATCAAAGCCCAATCCTCCACTGAAATCACCCATCCAATCTGTCTGGGTGGCCTCGTTTTCGACGCGTCGCTATGGCCTCGTTTTCAAGCGTCGTCGACAGCCCTCGGTTCGGTAGACCACGTCCTGGCAGTCCATATTGAGGAAGCCGACTGGTTCGCCGTCGAGTTTGACACGCACTCGCCCGAGGTCGAAGCCGGCGGAACGTGGATCGATGCTCGCATGGTCATCCCGACGTCGCTACGTATCCAGTTCGTGACGCATCGGGTGCGATCCGTATGTCCGTCAACCCAACGCCCGAATGATCTGGCTGGGCCGCAGGTAGCGGGTGACCGCCGGATGCTGCGACGCTATGGCAGGTGAAGGTGGACACGGCGGCCAAGGACTTGCTCTTCAGCACCTTGCGACTCATCACTTACTCAGCCAATGGCGCAAGTTCAGAGGGCACCGGATTCATAATGGATCTGGAGTTGGAACCGGAGCACTCGACCCCTGTGCTGGTAACAAATAAGCACGTCATCGAGGGCGCGGAGCACATCGAGTTGCAATTCGCCCTAGCCGACGACGAGGGCGGCGTCCTCCTGGGGCAGACGCAACCAGTGCGTATAGCAAGCGGTAGCGCGTCCTTCCTCGGTCATCCAGACTCCGAGATCGATGTGGCGATCGCGCCTATCGGAGCGATCGTGGCTGCGGTACCTCAACGCTTGTTCTACCGCGCCGTCCCCATGTCCCTATTGCCGGACGAAGCCACGCTGGCCGACCTCGACGCGATCGAGGACTTGATCTTTGTCGGATACCCCGATGGCCGATGGGATCTCGTCAACCGAACTCCACTCATTCGCCGCGGAATCACGGCAACCCCCGTGGGGATCGACTTTGACGGGCGGCCCTGCTTCCTCATCGATGGAAGTGTGTTTGCGGGCAGCAGCGGAAGTCCCGTCTTCGTGTACAACTCGGGCGGCTTCTCGGTAGGTGGCAAGTTCGCAGTGGGCCAGCGGATGCTGCTTGTGGGTGTCCTGACCGCAACGTTGACCCGGGAACGGGCACTCCGGTTCGGAGAGCTCAGCAGCATCCTCGAGCAGGAGTTGCACTTGGGCATGGTTTTCAACTGGCGCGCCATCCGCGAGACGATCGAGGCGCTGTGTAAGAACGCCGGCATCGATCCCCCTTGGTGACTCCATGCGGGCCGCCGTCGTCAGGCGCTCGAACATGCGTCATTTCGCCGCGATTGACTAACCGCGGATCATCCGCGGTGAGGGTGCGGCTACGCTCGCCCGGATCTGCCGCGTTCCGCGCGGTCATGCCGATTCGCGTGCACGCGGCCCAGTCGACGGACCAGACAGGTGGCTGGGCCAATGGGGCGAGTCAGACGGACTAAGCCTTGGCTGTTGACCGTCCTGCGAGAAAAGCGTCACCTGGATGGGTCACGGGGTCTGCGGAAGCGCAGCCCCATCTCGGGCGCTGCTCATCAGCGCCTCGGTGCCGGCATTCGCTGACGCACCATCCGGCAACTCCGGACACAGCAACAACGGATCGAGCCAGTGCAAGGCCGGCGGTCAGGACCACTGCCCGCCGTTCGGGCCGTAGCCGTCTCGCTAGCCGGTCAAGGCCCACCTCTCGGATGTGAGGTGGGCCTTCTCCATCGCGTCAGGACGAGCGAGTCCGAAGGTTGATCCCTGACGGATAAAACGGAAGTTGCGACACGTGTCTACTGCCCGAAGGTCGAATGGCAAGTCGCTGTCGGCGCGGGACGCCCGACCATGCCGCCCCCTGGTCATGTCGATGAGCGGGTGTTCACCCTGGCTGGACGGATGAACCCTGTCAGTCGATGAAATCGCCGCGCTGGTAGTTGCGGCCTTCGCCGATATGGGGGTGCACGGTCACTACGGCCAACTCCGTGTCCGCGGCGAGGACCACGAACAGTTGACCTTGCCGACCTCCGTCGTCAAGCGGCTCCACCCACGTGACGGCCCCGTCATACGAATCCCAACTGACAGAGGCGAGCGTGTCATGCCGGTCATAGACCACGACGAGCCGCAGGCCCACATCCTGACCGACCACGTCATCGGGGTCAGCCAGCTGGTTGGTGCGGTCGACCGGTGCCGTTGAGCGTGCCGGGAGCCGCGAGGTCGTGAAGGAGCTCTCCGTTCCAGCGACGAAGCACATCGACTTGCCACAGGGCTTCGCCCACAACGTGTGTCGCTTGGCCAATCCACGCACGTCGTAGGTCAGGCGGTCCAACACTCGCAGCGAGCCCGAGGGCAAGCTGTCTGCGTCGAAGGCGTCCGGGACGGGCGGGGGAAGGTCCTCCACTATCAACTCCGGCGACGAGGCCGCCCGGGGATCCGCGTTGCTGCACTTCGTGATGCGGACCGTCCGGAAGCCCTTCGGGGTCTGCTTGAACTTGACGACGCTCGCGAGGGTGCCGTCGCTGTTGCCAAGACGCAAGACGGCACCGCCGGCGGTACGCTCTGACTCCCACATGGGCGCCTCAGCCGACTCTCCGGCCGGCTCGAGGCCGGCGGTGAGCTCGGGGAGGAACGAGTCGTCATCGTTGCCAGGGCCGAATCGAGTGATCCGCCGTGCCGGGCACGTGAAGGTGTCGTCGACCTCGCCCCGCGTGCTCGTCAAGGGCCCCTCCGCCGGGTCGTCCTGGCCGAAGCCAGGGATGAACGACACCGCACCAATCACCCCCGCTACCGCGGCAGCGGCAGCCATCGATCGCCAGCCAGTCCATCGCGACCGGGCATCGCGGTGGCCGCCCTGGCGCAGCGAGACCGCGGCCCTCGTCGACTGATGCAAAGCAGACACGTCCACGTGGCGTTCGCGACCTGCTCGCTGCAAGGCATCACGCACCCGTTCTTCGACGTTCATGGCCCCTCACGCCCTTCTTCGGCACTCTGCAGCAGTGTCGATTCCACGGCAGCGAGCCCCCGGGACACATGCGACTTGGCCGTTCCGATCCGTACCCCCATCGCCGCCGCGACCTGGGCCAAGGACAGATCCAGCCAGAACCGCAACACAACGGCCTCCCGCTGCCGGTCGGGAAGGGCCGCGACTGCATGCATCACCGCATCGCGCTCAGTGTGATCGAGGCCCGGCACGGCCAAGCCGTCCGAGGCCACCAGGTGGGCGTCGCGTCTGGCCACCGCACTGCGCCGATGCCGGTCCCTTATGTGGTTCACCACCGCCCGCGTCAGATAGCCAGCTACGGCCTCATCGCTCGAGCTCAGCCCGCGCCGCGCGGCGAACACTCGACAGAAGGCCTCCTGGACCACGTCCTCGGGATCATCCGCACCGAGCAGGGCCGCAAGCCGCACCAAACGCTCTGCCTGCGCGACGAACAGGACCGAGAACCGGTCCTCCGCCGCCGCAGCCATCCCGGCCCTGGTCATCACGCCCACACTCTTACTACGCGCGACGGACCAAAAGGTTGAGAACAGGTCGAGCCGCCTCGGTCTGCACACCAGCGCAGACCCCGAACTAGTCTTCGGCGTCTCCTACGCCCTCGACGGTCTCGGACTCAAGGGCGTCCTCGCTGCCGGCGTCGCTTGGGGGGTCAACCTCAACCTCACCAAGGACTGACGCACCCGCGGGCTCGCAGACTGCTGAGAACGTCCGCTCATGCCGCGATGAGCGTGGTCATTCCGGAGATCGATGGTCACGCCGGTGTTCGCGATTCACGCCGCACCTGCCACCTGATGATGAAGCCGATGCCCGCCAGCGCGACCTGGCCAGTGGCAAGTTCCAGCCATGAGCGGCGCGCCGGGTCCGAGTTCCCTAGCCAGATCGCGAGCCACACCGCTGCTGACGAGCAGAGAAGCACCCAGCCAGTCACTCGCGAGGAAAGCTGCGCCGCCGCGCCGCTCGGCTGACGACCTGTGAATGCCACTACGAGAGCGAGCAGCGCCGCAGCCACAGCAGACAGTGCCACGGCGAGGAGGCCGGCTCCCAGCACCGCTAGAAGCAAGTACTGCCAGCGGGCGTAGACAACGTCGGGTTGGTCGGTCGGGTTTCGGTAGACGTCCACCATGCTGGGTAACAGGACCGCTGCAAGCGTGACGGTGACCATGAACACCGCCCCGCACACGCCGAGCACTACGAGGTCGCCCTTGTTGCCGGGATGATCTCGGAGTCGCACCCGTCAAATGTAAGCGGCTTCGAGGACAGAACGCTCGGATCGCCTCTGTCGTAGTGCGCCGGTATTTGGAAGGTAGGGCGTGTCACTCGGCCCCGGGGAAGCACTTGACGGGTACGCCAGCGATGAGGGAGCCGTTGTGGGCGCCTCGCCCGGCTCTGCGCTGGAGACGCGCCGCCTAGGACGCAGCAACCCTCGTCCACTGGCGAGTGCCGGGCAAGAGCAGCAACACCATGACCAACTA
>JBHWSH010000260.1:0-2571 GCA_043427135.1 Marmoricola sp.
GGCGGCAAGTACGCCCGGTACGCCCACCAGGCGACGCGTCTCCAGCAGATCCACATCGCCAAGAAGGTCCTCATGTCCCAGGGCCCGGGCGCCTGGCCGGTGTGCTCGAAGCGTGCAGGCCTGACCCGCGCCAACGGGCTCGCCGTCCCGACCACGGGTACGGGGACCAGCGCTGCCTCGCGGACCGCGACGCGCACCTCGCCCACCGGCGCGGGGTCCATCGCCGTCGACGGCGTGTGGGGTGCGGCGACCAACCGCAAGATCGAGTACGTCGTCGCCTCCTCGAACGTCAACGCTCGCATCGACGGCTGGGAGTCGCACCGCGTCCAGAAGAAGCTGGGCCTCGCCAACGCCCACCTCTACCGCGTCGGCGCCGCTGCGGCCGACGCTCCCGGCGACCCCGCGACCATCGTGCCGGGCGGCAATGTCGCCGCCTCGTGGGCTTACGGGGAGTTCTCCGCGATCGCCGCCGGCACCGTCACCGCTGTCTGCGGCCAGGAAGTGCTGGCCTTCGGGCACCCGATGTCGTTGGCCGGCGCCACGACCATGACCATGCACAGCGCCGACGCCGTGCACGTGCTCAAGGACCCGATCGGCACCGGCACCAAGCTGGTCAACCCCACCGGTGCCGTGGGCACCATCGACCAGGACCGCCTGGCGGCCATCAAGGGCTTGCTCGGTGTCTTGCCCGAGACCGCCCTGATCACCACCGACATCACCGCTGTCGACACCGGGTTCTCCCGCGAGGGTGAGACGCACGTCAGTGCGCCGAAGATGCTGGCCGACGCAGTCATGGGCGCCGTTCTGGTCGGGCAGGACCGGGTCTTCGACCGCATCGGCGACGGATCGTCGTACACGACCTGGACGATCGGCGGCACGGCCGACGGTGAGCCCTTCTCGGTGCAGCGCAGCAACCGTTACAGCTCGGAGTTCGACATCTCGGTGGAGTCGGTCTTCGAGATCGTCGACATGGTGCAGACCGTCCAGAAGTCCCGCCTTGCCGAGGTGGAGATCGACACTGTCGGCGTCACCACCGAGCTGTCGGCGTCGCCACGTCAGAGCAGGGTGGGTCAGGTCGAGATCCGCGACGGTCGCGCCTGGCGCGTGCTCGAAGCCAAGGAGAAGCTGCGCGCGCAGGTGGGCAGCGTGCTGAAGCTCCGCGTGACGCTGCGCCAGCAAGCCGGTGACCGTGTGCAGAAGAAGCTGGCGGTCACAATCCCCAAGAAGGCGACGCCCGGGGCGCGTGGCACCCTGCAGGTCCTGGGCGGGCAGCGTCTGATGTGGGGCGGCGGCAACACCAAGAAGCCGGCCGACTTCGAAGCCCTGCTCGATCAACTCGCGCAGGCTCCCCGCAACGACCAGCTGTTCGCCGCCCTTGACATCGCCGCCGGCCGGAGCAGCTGGACCCGCCGTCCTGCTGTTCTCGCCGACGAGGTGATCAAGGGGCAGCAGTCCTTCAAGGTCCGTGTGACTCGATGAAGGTCGGCGTCCTGGGCGCCGGCGGCAAGGTCGGACGCGAGGTGTGCGCTGCCATCCAGGCAGCGGAGGATCTCGAGCTGGTCGCACGCGTCGACGTCGAGGACTCGCTCGAGCTCCTCGTGCAGGGCGGCGCGGAGGCGGTGGTCGACTTCACCCATCCCGACGCGGTCATGGGCAACCTCCAGTTCTGCATCGAGCGAGGCATCCACTGCGTGGTTGGCACCACCGGGTTCGACGAGGACCGGCTGGGTCGCGTGCGCGGGTGGCTGGCGGACTCTCCCGGGACCGGGGTGCTCATCGCTCCGAACTTCTCGATCGGCGCCATCCTGATGATGCGCTTCGCCACCGAGGCGGCGCCGTTCTTCGAGTCCGTGGAGATCGTGGAGCTGCACCACCCGGACAAGGCGGACGCGCCCAGCGGCACCGCCCGGCGTACGGCGGAGCTGGTGGCACAGGCGCGCCGCGAAGCGGGCCTCGGGCCCTCACCCGACGCCACCAGCACCTCGCTCGACGGCGCCCGTGGTGCCGACGTCGACGGGGTGCGGGTGCACGGGCTGCGGATCCGCGGCATGGTCGCCCACCAGGAGGTCGTGCTCGGCGGGCTGGGCGAGACTCTCACGATCCGGCACGACTCGATGGACCGAGCATCGTTCACCCCGGGCGTCCTGCGCGGTCTGCGCATGATCGCCGATCACCCGGGCCTCACCATCGGGCTCGAGCACTTCCTCGGCCTGGACTGACCCGTGCGGACCAAGATCATGGTGGCCGTGATGGCCTCCCTAGCCGTCGGGTACGCCGTCTTCATCGGAATCAAGGGCATCGCGCTGATCCGCGAGGGCGGTCTCGTGGCCATCCTGCTCGGACTCGCCCTGATCGTCCTGCCTGTGCTGGGCATCGGCCTGGTGGTTCGTGAGATCCGCTTCGGCCAGGCCACCGCTCGACTCGCTGCGCAGCTCGAGGCGGAAGGCGGTCTTCCGGTCGACGACCTCCCGCGACGGCCTTCCGGGCGGGTGGACCGGTCAGCCGCCGACGCATTCTTCGAACGCATCCGCCGCGAGGTGGAGGAGGACCCGGACGACTGGCGCGGCTGGT
>JBHWSH010000261.1:0-23534 GCA_043427135.1 Marmoricola sp.
GGAGGCTCGCAGACACCGCGGGGCCACTCCCCGAGAGCCTGGAACGTCTCAACCGGAGCACCGCCGTGCTCGAGCAGCTACCCGGGTACTTCGACCGACTGCAGCGAATCCTCATACGTGTCGCGCGGCATGTGCGAAATCTCGATGAGAAGACAGGCCCGAACCTCTGGTGATCCGGGTGGCCGAGCGCTACCCACTCGTGACGGACTTACGTGCATGCACGACGGCATGTAGCGTGCTGCCATCCGGACGCTTCTCTCTTCCCGTTCGCGTCCGTTGGGGGTGACCCAATGAACCGCGGGCCTGTCTGGCAGCCAATGGCGGACCTGCTCTCCGACGTGGTGTGGCATGCGGCGTGGTGGCTCTATGGCGGAATGGTGGCCTTCGGGAGTTGCTGGTGGTTCGGATGTGGCGGCTACCGCGAGTGGCAGCAATGGGAGCGTGACTGGCTTGAGCGGCGCGAGCAGCGACGAAGGAGCCGTATCGACAGAGACATCGCGCGCGGCCTGCGCGAGATCGAGGAATTCCTCCGGCTTCGGTGCTCCCCGCCGGTGAATGAGCCTCACGGCGGGACGCGGCCAAGGGTACGCCGCGGCCACGGCCGACCGAGGCCGCTTCGATAGTCGCGCGAGCGGGCGGATCCCTTCATCCCGTACGGGCCGAGCCAGGCTCGCTACATGTGCCGGTGACGCAGACCAGCACGCGCCCCGGCCACACCGCCCCCTCCTTCGCACGCGGCCGTGAGGGCGGGCCACTACTTGCCGATGACCTCAGGACGACGCGCCACCTCCGTGTCCTGACGTTCCGTGAGCATGCGCAGGAGCCTGTCGCCCTCGACATCGAGGTCGGGCAGCATCCGGTCCAGCCAACGCGGCAACCACCAGGCCTTGTCGCCGAACAGCGACATCAGCGCCGGAGTCAAGGTCATGCGGACCAAGAAGGCGTCGATGAGGATGCCGATCGCAAGCGCGAAGCCGATCTGCTTGATCATCACGTCATGGCTGAAGATGAAGCCGGCGAACACCGAGACCATGATCACCGCGGCGGCGACCACGACACGGCTGGCCTGATCGAAACCGTGAACCACGCCGGCCTCGCCGTGGTGGCCGTGGACGTGGGACTCGCGCATCGAGGAGACCAGGAAGACCTGGTAGTCCATCGCTAGCCCATAGAGGATTCCGGTGACGATGACCGGGATGAAGCTGAACAATGGCCCGCCGGTGTCGACCCCCACCATCCAGCCAAGCCATCCCCAAGTGAACACCGCAGTGGTCACCCCGAAGGTCGCCAAGATGCTGAGCAGGAACCCGAGCGTGGCCTGGATCGGTACGACGAGTGACCGGAACACCACCAGCAGAATCAGGAGCGACAGCCCCACAATGATGATCAGGTACAGCGGGACGATCTCGGCGAGCCGGTCGGACATGTCGATGCCGATAGCGGTGAAGCCAGTGACGCCGATCACGACGTCATGATCCTGGGCGACAGCCGAGCTGGGTGAACGGAGCGCCTGAACGAGGTCGGCCGTGGCATCGTCGTCTGGGCCCGAGGTGGGGATGACACTGAGGACTGCCATCTCCCCGTCCTGACTGGTGCCCACTGGCACCGCAGCGACGATCTCCTTGCGCTGCTGGAGCTGTTGGGTCACCGCGCCGAGGGTCCGAGGCGTGACGGCGGCGCCATCGGCGGACTCCACGGTCACCAGCAACGGACCGTTGTACCCCTCACCGAACCCGCGGGTGACCGCCTCGTAGCTCTGCCGCGCGGCGGTGTCGGTGTTTGCGCTGGCACCCGTCGGCAAGCCGAGGTCCATGCTCGCCGCGGGAACGGCACCCACCCCCAAGACCGCCACTACACCGAGGATCACCGGCCAACGGAACCGCACCACCGCCTTGACCCAGTGGTCGGCCACGCTGTGGCTGTCCTCCTCCCGGCGGGTATGCCCCTTCTTGCGGGCTTTGGCCGACACGATCCGCTCCCCGATCAGTCCGAGCAGAGCCGGCAGCAGGGTCAGCGCGATGAGGACAGCGAGCAGCACCGTGGCCGCGGCGACCAGAGCCATGGTGGTGAGCATGGAGATGCCAATGACGGTGAGCGCGACCAAGGCCACGATCACGGTGAGACCGGCGAAGAGCACGGCGCTGCCTGCCGTTCCAACCGCCCGGCCAGCCGCCTCGCGGGCGTCGAGGTCGCGATCGATGATCAGTCGCCGCTGCCGGTTGACCACGAACAACGCGTAGTCGATTCCCACCGCGAGGCCGATCATCAACGCCAGGACAGGGGTTGCGGTGTTCATCTCCACCGTCGTCGACAGGGCAAACGCCGTTCCCACGCCCACCCCGACCCCGACGAGGGCGGTGATCAATGGAAGGCCAGCGGCGACGAGCGAGCCAAGCGTAAGAACGAGGACCACGGCCGCGACCGCGAGACCGACCACCTCGGCGGCGCCGACCGGGATCTCGATCGCCTTCAGCGAGTCACTCGGCAGGACCCGCAGACCGGTGCCCCGCTCCGCATCCTCGACGACCGACAAGACCGCGGAGACCTGATCGTCGGTCAGCGACGTGGACGGCACGGTGAACTGGAACTGGAACAGCGCCACTGGCGCCTGAGTCGAGACCAGCACCCCCGGCACCGGGGTCCCGTCGAGGACCAGCGGCTGGTACGGCGGCGCCGTCCCCGGCCCGCTTTCCGGCTGGTCAGCCCCAGGCCCTCCCGGCGGCTGCCCCTGACCCTGGCTCAAGTCAGCCGGGTTGATGACCTGGTCCAGCTCGTAGACGTCCTGGACCGTCTCAGCGATCGCGGCCATCCGCGCGGGGGTATCCAGCCGGTCGCCGTCTGGAACGGTGAACACCACACTGGCCTGGCCTCCCGATGCCTCCGGCAGCTCCCGAGAGACCCGATCGAGAACCTGCTGGGCCTCGGTGTTGTCGATCTTCATCTCCGAGGTCACCTTCACCCCGTTGACCACCAGTGCAGCCACGACGGCAGCCAGCACCAACACCCACCCGACGATGATGGGCCAGGGCTTGCCGAAGCAACCGCGCCCGAGGCGGTACAAGAACGTGGACATGGGCTGCTCCTCAGCGAGTGATGTGCGGGTCAGAACCCGGTACGGAGGTGATTGAAGACCTCAGTCAGGAACTCGTCGAACTCCACGGCGTCGCGACTCGGCGGATCGCCAGGAAGGCGGACGTCGACGAGCCCCTCCAGCGCGGTGGAGACCATGCCGTAGACGGCGCCGACCAACAGGGTGAGGTAGGAAGCCGGATAGCGTCCGGCCGCCACGGCGGCCACCCGCTCCTCGACCTCCAACCGCATCCGGTGCTGGACGTGATAGACGTGAGGCTCCAACGATGGATGCGCGCGCGCCAACGCCAGGACCTCCCGCATCCGGGAAAGCCCCGCTGTCGCCAACTGCAGCCGCAGCACGACCTCGACCGCGTCCAGTAACGGGCGCCCATCCGACACGTCCTCGAGTGCGTCGGCGGCAGCCTCAATACCGGCGTAGGCGACCGATGCCACCGCCGCTTCCTTGCAGGGGTAGTGGTTCGCGAATGTACGACGCGAGTAGCCGGCCAACTCTGCGACCTCGTCGATCACGAACCCGTCCAGGCCGCGCTCCTTCGCCAGGCCAAAGGCAGCCTCGGCAAGCGCCTGTGCCGTCGCCGCACGCTTCCTCTCCCTCAGGCCTTGGGTCACGGCCATAGCCTCCCAGGCACTTGCCCAACAGGCAAAATTGCCTGATCTGCACATCACATTCTGGTCGCGGCCCCCCGGACCGGCCGCTGCGCAGTCGCCGGCCGCGCGACCCCTCCTCGGAGCGGCTGGTCACCGGCGCGGCACTGCTGCCGATCGCCCTGCTGGGCGGCGCCGTTCAACCTGACCCGGTTCATACCCGGCAGCTCGCCCTACGACCAGCACAGCATCCCCCAGCGGATCCTCGGAATGCCGACCGCCCTGCTGAGCCAAGACCTGATCGTCATCACCGCTGCTCTGGGCCTCGCCATGAGGCGAGCGGCGCGGCGTGGGTGAGTCCTCCGTCTGGGGTGCGCTGAGTCGGCACCGGACGACACTTTGGCGCCGCCAGGAGTCTCGACTTGAGTGACGGGGTGTGCTGTACTCAGAGTACAAACTCATTGTTGAAACTGAGAGGGTTGTCTGATAGTCCACGGCCCCAGGCCGATCGCCGCCTCCTGCCGTTGCGCCCCTCGCGGCACTGCACAGGCGAACCACACGCCACACCAGATCCGGCCGTTCGAAGGTGGAGCGGCGTCGAGGGCGCCTGGGAACGAAGCAGACGATGAAGCCACCTGGAGATACCGATGAGCAACCAGCAGCTGACCTACAGCCCGTTCGATCCCGACATCATCGCTGACCCTTACCCGGTCTACCGGCAGCTGCGCAGTGAAGTCCCCGCCTACTGGTCGGAGCAGGCAAACACCTGGGTGCTCAGCCGATACGTCGACGTCTGCGCGGCCCTCGCCGACCCGGCGACCTACTCCTCGGCGTCCGGGATCTTCCCGACCCCTCCCGGGGTGGACATGACCCAGTTGTTCTTGCCCATGCTCATCATGACCGACCCACCGCGGCATACCGCGCTGCGCAAGATCGTCAGCAAGGCGTTCACCCCCCGGCGAATCGCCGCACTCGAACCCCACATCCACTCCATCGTGAACGGCCTTCTCGATGATTCACCAAAGTCGGGCGGGTGGGACTTCGTCTCCGGGTTCTCCGGACCCCTGCCGGCCATCGTGATCGCCGACATGCTGGGCGTGCCGCGGGCAGACCGTGACCGTTTCCGCACCTGGTCCACCACCCTCATCCAGTCCAACCCCACCCGTGGCGAGTTCGGCCCCGGTCTGGAGGCCGCCACATCCCTCTACGACTACTTCTCAGAGTTTCTTGCTGAACGACGCGCGCACCCTCAGGACGACCTCATGAGCGCGCTGGTCCAGGCCGACGCCGACGGCGAACGCCTCAGCGAGGATGAGCTCCTCGGCTTCTGTCTGCTGCTGCTCGTGGCCGGACACGAGACCACCACGAACCTGCTCTCCAACAGCGCGGTCGTGCTCGCTCAGCAGCCCGATAGCCGCCGGCAACTGGCGGACCGCCCAGAACTCGTTCCCGGCGCCGTCGAAGAGCTGCTCCGCTACGACTCCCCCGTCCAGGGCCTGTCGCGCACCCTTACCCGGCCGGTCGACGTGCACGGACAACACATGGCGACTGGCGAAACCGTGCTGCTGCTCTTCGGCTCCGCCAACCGAGACGACCAGGCATTCTCAGACGCCGACCACTTCGACCTCCATCGCGCTCCCGAACGGCAGGTCGCGTTTGGACGTGGGATCCACTTCTGTCTCGGCGCGGCGCTGGCGCGGCTCGAAGCGCGCATCGCGCTGCAGGCACTCCTCGCCCGCCAACCGGACTGGGAAGTCGACCTGGATTCGGCCGTTCGACTCCGCTCTGGCCCCATCCGCGGCTACCTGTCCCTGCCCCTGGAGTAGCGCAGGTCGGAGGAAGGTCCGGCGCGGGCGACAGCCACACGCAGTTCCTCTTCAGCTGCCGACCGAGGCTCGGCGTGCCACTGCTCGTGCCCGTCGCTCCATCACCGCTGAACCGCGCTTGTGCAGCAGCCACCCACTGATGACCAGTGGCACGCCGAACGCTAGGAACCCGAGATCCCACGACAGTGGGGCGCCGATGTCGTCGCGCACATAGTGAACACCGAGCAGGTGATGATTGACGATGCCCTCCACCAGGTTGAAGATCCCCCACCCCGCGAGAACCAGGCCGAAATGGAAGGACCAACTCGGAGCGAAACGGCCTCCACGCCAAGCCTTGATTGCGGTGACGGACCCAGCCAGAGATCGCCGCGCTCCCGAGCCCATCCATCTCGCGGTCACGACCGGGTTCGCCGAGGCGCTGCAGACCACGATCCTCGCCGCTGTACCGTTCGCGATCCTCGGCTTCGTCATCCCGCTGTTCCTGCGCGAGACCCCGTTGCGACAGCCCCGGGGACACACCTCGGGCGAGGACCTCGCCGCCGCGTTCGAGACCTCCGTCGACCCCGACGCACATCTCACCGACGACGAAGACGCCCCACGGCCCGAGAACCCCCCGCCCCGGGGGGCCACCCCACCGTCGCTGCTAGCCAAGCCATCCCCCCCAGGACGCCCGCTGACCGTCGAGCGCGACCACACCGCCCCCGAGAGCGATCATCCGGTCAACAACCATCTAGAGGACACCAGAAGAAGCTCCCTGTTCTTGCCAGCGCGTAGTTGGCGGGAAGCCGAGATGCGCACCGCGGCAAGGACGTCGTCACGCTGACCGTCGTCGGGCATCGTCGACGCCGAGAATCTCGTCCACAAACCTTCGTCGCAGCCGCGTTTCGACGACCTCACCACAGTCGGCACGCATGCTACGAACGACGTAGATGGGTCTCCCGGGTTCGGGCGGCCCACGATCCGTTTCAGGGCCGATCGTTGGTTGTGGTTGGACATGCAGGGTGGCGTCAAGGTCTACCGCGGAGCGGCTTCCGCGGCGCGCGCCTACGTCGAGGCCGACCGGTCCCGGGTCGACGACTACTACCTGGCCGAGGGCACCGGGCTAGCTCGCCGCTTCTCCGCCAGGTCAGAGGGGAGCGGCCCTCACGGGTCAGTGGTCGATCTCGGAGACCTGGACGGTGACGCCTACGAGCGCTGGGTCGCCGGCCACGACCCGGTCACCGGTACGCCGCGGGGTCGGCTGCGGGCGGACGCGAAGGCGGTGCGGTTCGTCGAGGTGACCGTGAACGGACCGAAGACGTGGTCGCTGGCGGCGGCGCTGCACCCGGAGGTCGCCGCGGCGTACGACGCGGCGCAGGACCGTGCGGCGGAGCAGATCATCGGTTGGGTCGCCGCCCACGCGACCACCCGGGTCGGGCCACGCGGCCGCCAGGTGCAGGTCCCGGTCGAGCGAATCGAGGCGGTCACTGTCCGGCACTACACGTCGCGTGCCGGCGACCCGCACCGACACCTGCATCTGCAGTTCAACGCCCGGGTGTTCGCCGCCGGGCAGTGGCGTGGTCTGCACACGGTCGGGTTCCGGGACTCGATCGAGGCGCTGAACGGCATCGGCCACGCAGCCATGGCCACCGACCCCGAGCTCCGGGCGACTCTCGCCCGGGTCGGCCTCAGCTTGGACCCGGTGTCCGGGGAGGTCGCGGAGCTGGCGCCGTACACCGGGCGGTTCAGTGCCCGGGCGGCGCAGATCAGCCGTCACATCGACCGCTACGAGGCCGACTGGCGGGCGGCGCATCCCGGTGAGGAGCCCGGCCCGACGCTCCGGCAGGCCTGGGACCGCCGCGCCTGGAAGCAGGCCCGTCCCGACAAGGTGGTCCCCGCCGACGGCGCGGAGCTCGTCGCACGGTGGACCGAGGAACTGCACGCACTCGGCTACCGACCTTCTGAGCGCCCAGCGGATACGCCAGCTGCTGGCCTCCGACCGGGGACGCTGGATCGCGACCAGGCGGTCGCCACGGTCCTGACCCGGCTCGCCGCTCGCCGCTCGGCGTGGAACCATGCCGATGTGCGGGGTGAGGTGGAGCGGTGGGTGGCCGCCACTGGTCTGGTCGCCGCTGCGGAGGTGCGGTTCGACCTCACCGAGGACCTCACCCACCGCGCGCTGGAGAGGTGCCAGCCGTTGCTGCCGCGCGATGACGTGCCCGAGCACGTCCGGGCGTGGACCTCGCCTCGGGTGCTCGAGGTCGAGGCCGACCTGGTGTCCAGGATGAGCGCCAGGACGAATCGCCCGTCCGGTCTCGCCGCCCTTCGCCGCGAGGACGCTCCGGGGTTGGACGAGGCCCAGCGGACCGCGGTCGCCGCCCTCGCCGGATACGCCGAGCTGCTCGTGCTCGAGGGACCGGCCGGCGCCGGCAAGACCACCACTCTCCGTGCCGCCGCACAGGCGGTGTCAGAGCGCGGACATCGGCTGTGTGTGGTGGCACCCAGCTTGAAGGCGGCCGAGGTCGCCGGTCGTGAGCTCGGCGCGTTCGCGACCACCGCGGCGTGGTTGGTGCACCAGCACGGGTTCCGTTGGGACGACCGCGGCCACTGGAGCCGCGTCGACGCACCCGAACCGGTGCCTGAGGCGAGGTTGCGGCGGGGTGACCTGCTGCTGGTCGACGAGGCTGGGATGCTCGACCAGGACATCGCCCATGCCCTGTTCACGGTTGCGGACGAGGCTGGCGCCAGGGTCGCCCTGGTCGGGGACCGGCACCAGCTCCCTGCCGTCGGCCGCGGTGGCGTCCTCGACCTCGCCGTGCGCTGGTCCGACCCACGGTGGGTGCTGCGGCTGGAGACCGTGCACCGGTTCGCCGACCCCGAGTACGCCGAGCTCAGCCTCGCGATGCGCACCGGCAATCCCGTGCGTAGCACTGCCTCAGGCGGCTCTGGTGAGGTGCGTGGTGAGGGTCCTGGTGAGGTGTTCGACGTGCTCCTCGCCCGTGGCCAGATCCGTCTGCACGCAAGCGAGGCCGAACGCTGCCAGGCACTCGCCGAGGCGGCCGCCGCCGCCGTGCTCTCCGGCCGCACCGGTGTTCTGGTGATGGCCGACACCCACGACCAGGTCGCCGCTCTGAACGGCGCCGTCCGGGACCGTCTCGTCGCGGCCGGGCGGGTCGACGACCAGCGCGTGGTGGTCACCGATGCTGGGGAGCGGATCGGGGTGGGAGACCGGGTGGCCACCCGCCGCAACGACCGCGACCTCGGCGTGGCCAACCGCGACACCTGGACCGTCACCGCCGTCGCCGACGACGGCGCCCTGACCCTGCGCCGAGGCCACCGCGAATCCCGCGTCGTGCCGGCCGCATATGCGTGGGAGCAGGTCGAGCTCGCCTACGCCACCACCGTGTACGGCGCCCAGGGCGAGACCAGCCACACCGGCCACGTCGTCCTGGGTGAGCACACCAGCGCCGCCTCGGCGTACGTCGGGATGACCCGCGGCCGCCACGACAACGTCGCCCACCTGGTCGCCGACGACGTCGACGACGCTCGCCGTCAGTGGCAGGAGGTCTTCTCCCGCGACCGAGCCGACCTCGGCCCCGCGCACGCCGCCCGGCTCGCCGCCGACGACATCGCCCGGTACGGCCCCAACCGGCGCCTCCACCCCACTCTGGCGCGGCTGCGTGACGCCTGGACCGAAGAGGCCGATGTGCTCGACTCGCTCGACCGCTGGAACCGCTATCGCGACCTGTACAGCCGTCCAGAGATGGCCGCTCCCGACCGTGTCGCGGCGATCGAGGCCTCCATCGCCCGAGAGCGCGCGCGGCTCGAGGTGACCAGGACGCGGGTGCAGGATCTGCTTCAGGATCCCGCCCTCCACGGCTTCCCGCCCGAGCGGATCCACCGGCACCGCGAAGCCTGGCAGCGGCAGCGTGAGGACACCCAGCGAGCGCGGCGCGAGGCCCGCCTCCGAGCGCAGCAGACGCCTCGCCGTCCCGAGGCGCACCTTCAGCCGCGGAGCAGGAGCGACCCGGGCGTCGGGTTGTGACCGGCGTTGCGCACCAGGTTGAGCGTCTTGGATGGCAGCGGGTTGTCCACGAGCGCGGTCGTAGTTCGCCTATGGACGGTGTAACCGTTCATCGAGGAGACCGCCATGGACCGACCCAACCCGACCGCCCCGAACCCCAACGACGAGCTGCTCTCGATCGACGAGGTCTCGCAGATGCTCCGCGTGCCCGTGGGCACCCTGCGCTACTGGCGCCACCTGGGAGCCGGCCCACACAGCTTCAAGGTCGGTCGCTGGGTCCGCTACCGCCGAGGCGACGTCCGCGCCTGGCTCAACGCCAAGCACCGCGGCGCCGCCTCGAGCTGACAGGAACCACGACAGAAGGCAGCCATGTCCGACCCCGTGCCCTACAGGCCGCTACTGAACATCGACGAAGCGGCCGAGTACCTCAACGTCCCCTCCCGCTGGATCGCCGACGCGGTCCGTCAGCGCAAGGTCCGCTGCACCCGCATCGGCAAGCACGTCCGCTTCCGCCTCGAGCACCTCGACGAGCTCATCAACGCCGGCGAGCAGCCCGTCACCGCGACCTGCATCCCCACGCAGCGCGACCGGCGCCGCTCGAAGCTCTGAGCGAGCGTCCTTGGATGACCCGTCTGCCACGCTGGGGGCGTGGAGTCCTACAGCGGGTCGTTCGATGTCGTGCCTTCGAGCGAGAGCCCCCCTGATGACGCGCCTGACCGGTGCGCCTTGTGCACCGACGGTCCCCCTGCCTGGTGGTACGTCGTGGAGCCGGACGGTGACTCGGGTCGGCTCGTGGAGTCCACGGCCCCGGCTCGGTGGTGGGCGCTGTGCGCTGAGTGTGACGGACTGATCGCCCTCGGCGCTGTGGACAAGGTTCGTGATCGAGCCGCCGCTCCCGATACAACATCAGCGCTGTTGGGTCGAGGGGTCCGGAGCGGCCACACCATCTCCTGATGCACGGGTGAGCTGCGTTAGGCGACCTCCGTCTCCGAGTCCGCACCGCGCGTGCCGTGACCGAGTTGTCGTGCTCGATTTAATAGTTCGAAGGCGCGACAAATTCCTGTACCGTCGTACCCGAGAAGTTGTCTTGTTCCATTTAGTTCAGTCAAACCTCGACAACTCCAGTCGTCGATGTTCGGGAAAGGCATCACATGCCCCGCGGACGCCCCTCACGCCAGAGCATCTATGACCGCATGGAAGAGGCCATCGACGACCTCCGTACGCGCATGGGCGGGCTTCCCAGCCCCACCGAGGCCGAGGAGATCTGGGCAGAGCTGTGGCACCAGGAGGCCCACCATTCCACCGCGCTCGAGGGCAACACGCTGATCCTCAACGAGGTCCGCAAGCTTCTCGACGAGGGCCGCGCCGTCGGCTCCAAGGAACTCAAGGAGTACATGGAGGTCGTCGGCTACGGCAATGCGGCCAAGTGGGTCTACGGCCAGGCGTTGGAACCGGGCGACTGGACCACCGGGGATCTCCTCAGCATCCAGGAGGTCCGCACAGTTCATTTCGAGGCCATGGAGCCGGTCTGGGGAGTCGCGCCCCATCCCCACGCGACTTCGGCAGAGACTCCCGGCAACTGGCGACAGCACGACATCCAACCCTTTCCCGAGGGCATGACCCCACCGCCCTTTCCTGAAGTCGACCACCGGATGACCGACTGGGTCGAGCAGGTCAACCATCTGCGCCACGAGAGCGACGTCCCGTTTCCCGAGCGGCTGGCGAGGCTGCACAACGAGTTCGAGAGGATCCACCCGTTCCTCGACGGCAACGGCCGCGCGGGACGACTGCTGCTCAACCTTCTCCTGGTCCGGCTCGGCTACCCGCCGGCGATCGTCTTCAAGAACGAGCGCGCCAAGTACCTCGCCGCGATGCGCAAGGCAGACGCAGGAGACTACGGACCCTTGGGTGAGCTCATCGCCCGCGCGGTGACCAACAACCTCTACCGGTTCGTCGTACCAGCCGTTGCCGGCCCCGCACGCCTCGTGCCGCTGGCCAGTCTGGCCGACGAGAAGGCCGGCACTACCGTCGGCGCGCTTCGAGCCGCCGCCGAGCGAGGTCGCCTTCGAGCTCAGAAGTCGCCCAACGGCACCTGGCTCAGCTCGAGGAACTGGCTCGAGGACTACCAGGCGAACAAGCACAAGCGCCTACCGAAGCCCGAGAAGCGGAGCTGACGAACACGAGCCGTCGCCGCCGGGCGCTGCCCGATGCATGCGCACTCATTCCACCACCACGGTGACCCTCCCGAGGTCGACCACGTCGCCGTCGGCCTCGATGCTCAGCGCGATGACCGCTCGTCCCGGTGTGGTGGCGATCCAGGCGTGGGGGTAGTTGGGGCCGTCGGTCCAGTCGTCGACCGTCAGTGCCTGGCCCTGTAGGTCTCCGGCGAGGGTGTTGGCGCGCTTGCCGTGGGCGTAGGCCCAGATGCGTTCGCCCACCCGTAGGTGCAGCGTGGTGTCGCCGGCGCGGATCTGCTCGTCGGTGGCGAACTGTTCGCGGTCGTCGTCGCTGTCGGTGCCGACCCCGACGGACACCTCGTCGGCCGGACCAGCCGGTTCGGCGATGACGGTGATGGTGACCGTCGACCCCGGGGGGAGCATGGTGCCCGGGGCGGGAGAGGCGTCCAGCACGTAGCCCGGCTTACCTGCCGAGATCGTGCGCGTCTGCACCTCGACATCGAACCCCTGCTCGGTCAGCCGCGCGACGTACCGCTCACCCGAGCGGCCTTGCGCGTTGACGGCGAGCGGCTGGAAGGCCGGGACGCCGACCTCGTCGGGGACCAGCCGAATCTGATCGAGGGTGCGGTCGACCTCGCCGGGCCCGGTGGAGGACTCGGCGCGGAACCACGTCTCGTGATCCGGGAAGTACACGGTTCCCGAGCAGACCCGGACCTCCCCGATGGTCTCGCGGGTGCAGGTGGTGCGCTGGCGCTGTGCTTCCTCACCGTCGACCGTGATCGTGCTGTCGACCTCGAAGTCGAAGCGGGGCTCGCCCTGGACGAGCTCGACGCTCTCCACACCTGCCGGGCGCGCGATCGCGCACGACTCGACGACGCCGACGTTGATCACGACAGTGTCCTTCATCGGCGTGCCGCACCGAGTCCGGTTGGTGCCCCACTCCTCGGGCACTGCGATCGCGAGGTTGCCCAGACCGACCAGGCGGGTGCCGTCCGGGATCGGCGCGGGGCCATCGGTGGTGGCCGGAGGTCGAGGGGACTGCGGTGCCACCGCCGGTGTCAGGACCGCAGTCGCGCCGATGACGGCGACCACGGCGGCGGCGCTCGCCCCCGCCACCGCCAGCGCCCGACGCCGACGTCGCCGAGCCACTCCGGCCCGGATCGACGCGAGCGGTGCGGGTCCGACGGCGGTTCGGTCCGCCGCTCGCTCGAGCAGCTCTCCCCAGTTCGGTTCGCTCATCGGGTGCCTCGCAGTTCGGTCAGGCTAGGATCCTCGGCGAGCGACCTCAGCGCCCGAGACAGGCGGCTCTTGACGGTCCCGGGAGCGACGCCGAGCACGGCTGCTGTCTGCAGTTCACTCAGGTGGGCGTAGTAGCGAAGGACCACCACGCTGCGTTGGTCGGCCGTGAGCCGCTGGAGGGCCCGGCCGAACGCGTCCGCGTCGTCGACGCGGACCGTTCCATCTTCGTGGAGACGGTCGGGCAGCTGCGCTGTCGGCCGCTCACCCGTCCACCGGCGCCGGCGCGACGAGGTGAGGGTGTTGATGAGGATCCGGTGGACGTAGGCGTCTCGGTCCTCAGCCCGCTGCACCCTCGCCCAGCTCAGCAAGCAGCGCTCCAGGGTGGTCTGGGCGATGTCCTCTGCCTCGACCCGGTTGCATCCCAGGAGCACGGCGGACCTGACCAGGCGTGGCCACCGTGCCGCCACGTACTGGCTGAAGTCGTCGTCCTCGCTCACGCCCCACCGGTCCTGTCGTTGCCTTCACTCGGTAGACGCGCTGAGCAGTGGATCCGGTTCCCAGGGCCGCGTCACGAGCCGTCATTCCTGGCGGCTCGGCGGTCGGATCGTGCCGCCGGTCAACGCGAGCTCGATGATCTCCGAGATCAGCTCGTCGCCGGCGGGCAGCAGGTGGCCGTACGTGTCGATGGTGGTGGTGATCGACTCGTGGCCGAGCCGGGCCTGGATGTGCGGCAGCGGCGCCCCGCCGGCGATCAGCCAGGCCACGTGGGTGTGGCGCAGGTCGTGGAACCGGAACGGCGCGATCCCCTCGGCCGCCAGCGCCTTCATCAGCTTGCGCCAGATGTGGGTGTAGAAGTCACCGTTGTGCACAGGCAGCCCCGAGCGGGTCAGGAACACGAAGTCGTCCGGAGCCTTGCCCTCGACCTTCCGGGCCAGCACCTCGGCCACCACCGGGGCGACCCTGATCGTCCGCCGCGACTTCGGCGTCTTCGGGTAGCCGAGGTGGTGGTCGCGCATCCGGTGCTTGGGCCGCAGCTGCCTGGCCAGCCAGGCCGGGGTCTCGGTCTGGTCGTCCTCACCGTTGCGCTTCCACGCCTTGTTCACCCGGATCGTCCGCCGGTCCAGGTCCACGTCACCGACCCACAAGGCGCTCACCTCGCCGAAGCGCAGACCCGTACCGACGCTGACCCTGATCAGGTCGCCATGCACCCCGGCGAGCTCGACCGCCCGGTCCACGTCCCGCTCGGAGAGGAACCGCAGCTCGGGCCGGGACTGCTTCACCCGCGACTGCTTCGGCGCCGTCCCCACCGCGGGATTGGTGCTCAGGTAGCCCCGCTTCACGGCGTAGGTGAAGACCCCGTGGATCAGGCCGTGGTAGTTCGCCTTGGTCTTCAGCGACCGGTCCCAGTCGATCAGCCACTCCTTGAGGTCGGCCTCGGTGAGAGCGGTGACCGGCTTGGTGAACACCAGCGATCCGCGCACCCGGGTCCCGGCGAGCACCCTGAGCTGGCCCAGGTAGCGCTTGCGCTGCCCCGGGGAGAGGTCGACGATCTGGCGCACGTACTCCTCACCGAGGTCGACGAACCGCGGCGGCGCCTTCAGCGGGTCCGCCTCACCCGGCGGACGGACGAATCCCTCGCCCTTGACCCAACCGTCAGGCCACCGCTGGCCGGCGGCGTCGACCATCTTCTTGAAGCCGTCCGCGCGGGCCAGGTTCTGCGCGTCCGTCCCGGCGCTGAACGTCTCCGCCTGGTAGGCCCCGTCCCGAGCGCCGCCCAGCCGCCACACCACCCGTGCCGACACGCCTCCGTCGCTGCGCCGACGCTTGTCGATCCACGCCATCTCCACACCTCCGCCAGGGCGCCGGTGCTACCACCGTGCTACCCCGTAGGCGATCGAGAGGCCCACTCATGGACAAAGCCCCAGGTCAGAAGACCTGGGGCTGTTGTGCGCGAGGGGGGAGTTGAACCCCCACACCCTTTCGGGCACACGGACCTGAACCGTGCGCGTCTGCCTATTCCGCCACTCGCGCGAGAAGCGGGCCAAGGGTATCCCACGTGCGGGTTCGGCCCCAAACCGTCGGAGGTCGATAGGATCGCGTGACTCTGGACCGGCTGACAGTGGTCGGCGCGGTTCGTGCCGCACCGGCGCGGGCATGGATGGTGGGGTTGGCCGACGACGAACGCTGACGAACGAGCACGGAGAGGAGGCACCGGGGTGGGCATGCTGCAGCGGTTCGAGAACAAGCTGGAGCAGGCCGTGTCCGGTGCCTTCGCGAAAGCGTTCCGCAGCGCTGTACAACCCGTCGAGCTGGCGGCGGCATTGCAGCGCGAGGTCGACAACTCCGCACAGGTGCTGTCGCGCAACCGGCGCTTGGTGCCCAACAGCTTCCACATCGAGCTCTCGACCACCGATCACGACCGGCTCGCGCCGTACTCCGACACGCTCGTCGAAGAGCTGGCCGAGATGCTGCGCGACCATGCGACCGAGCAGCACTACGTCTTCGCCGGTCCGATCGCGATCGACTTCGACACCGCCGAGGACCTCGGCACCGGCCGGTTCCGGGTGGCCAGCCGCGCGGCAGCCCAGGTCACCGGCCACACCGCCCCGCAGGCGCGCGCGACAGTCGTGGTCGAGGTCAACGGCACCCGGCACCCGGTGAGCCCGCCCGGCGTCGTGCTCGGCCGTTCGGTCGAGGCCGACCTGCGGATCAACGACCCCGGCGTCAGCCGACGCCACGCCGAGCTGCGGGTGAGCCGCGTTCCGGGCGGCGAGCCGGAGATCTCGGTCGTCGACCTCGGCTCCACCAACGGCACCCTCGTCGACGGCCGCCGGGTCGACTCCGCCCCACTTCGCGACGGCAGCACCCTGCGCCTGGGCAGCACCGACCTCGTCGTCCACCTCGCCGAGGAGGTCTGAGCGGGTGGAGGAGCTCACGCTGATGCTGATCAGGTTCGCCTACCTGGCGATCCTGTGGCTGTTCGTCTTCGGCGCCCTGTCGGTGATCCGCTCCGACATGTTCGGCGCCCGCATCGAGTCCGGCGGACCCGCGGGTCGTCGCGAGCGACGCGCGCAACAGAAGCAGCAGCAGAAGCAGGCCAAGAAGGCCTCCAAGCCCGGCCGCGGCACCCCGACCCAGGTCGTCGTCCTCGACGGACCCAGCGCCGGTGACGCCGTACCCCTCGCCCAGGCCCCCATCCTCATCGGCCGCGGCCCCGACGCCGCGATCCGCCTCGACGACGACTACGTCTCCACCCGGCACGCACGCATCGGATGGTCGGGCGACACCTGGTACGTCGAGGACCTCGGCTCGACCAACGGCACCTACGTCGGCGCATCCCGCATCACCCAGCCGTCTTCGGTCCAGCTCGGCAGCCGCGTCCGCGTCGGCAAGACCACGCTCGAGCTGAAGAAGTAGCCCGTGACCGCCCCCACGAGCGCGCCCCTCGAGCTGCGGTACGCCGCGGTCTCCGACCTCGGGCGGCATCGCAAGGACAACCAGGACTCCGGGTACGCCGGCGAGCACCTGCTCGTCGTCGCCGACGGCGTCGGTGGCGCGGCGTACGGCGATGTGGCCAGCGCGACGGCGGTCCAGGTCATGCGCCGACTCGACAACCCGCCCGACGGCGAGATGCTGCCGCTGCTCGCCGGCGCCGTACACCGCGTCCACGACCGTCTCGCAGAGCTCGTCGAGGCTGACAACGAGCTCGAAGGCACCAGCACCACCCTGACGGCGGTGCTCTTCGACGGCACGCAGGCGGCGCTCGCGCACGTCGGGGACAGCCGCGCCTACCTCCTCCACGACGACGAGCTGCGCCAGCTCACCTCCGACCACACCTTCGTGCAGACCCTGATCGACGAGGGCCGGATCAGCGAGGACGAGGCGCGGCACCACCCGCATCGCAACATCATCCTGCGGGCCGTCGACGGGGTCCACGACACCGAGCCCGACCTGATCGAGACGTCGCTGAGCCCCGGCGACCGGCTGCTGCTGTGCAGCGACGGCTGTTCCGGCGTACTCAGCTCGCACGCGGTCGCCCGCATCCTGCGCACCGGGTCGGTCGACCATGCCGCGATCGAGCTGGTGCGCGCGGCGCTCGACGCCGGCACCACCGACAACGTGACCGTGATCGTCGCCGAGGTCGTCGCCGCCGGGGCCACCGAGGACCCCGAGTCGGCGATGGCCGCGACCGGCCCGATGCTCGTCGGTGCCGCCGCCAGCCAGCCGCGCAAGCTCAGCAACCTCGGCCGTGGGCTGTTCCGCGGCAGACAGCACGACGTCGGGCAGTACGACGGCCAGCACGACACCGGCGAGCTCGACCCGGTCGAGGATCCGGTGGACCCCGAGGAGCTGCGCTACGCCCCGCGCGCGCCCGGCCGCTTCCCGCTGGTCCGTCGCCTCGTGTTGATCCTCGTGCCCCTGCTCATCCTGGGTGGGCTGGCGTGGTGGGCCTACGACTGGTCCCAGCGGCAGTACTTCGTCTCCGCCGACGGTCCCTACGTCGCGGTCTATCGCGGCGTGCAGCTCGACCTGCCGGTCATCGACCTCGCCACCCTCGACGAGACCTCCTCGGTCCGGCTCGCCGACCTCAGCGAGTTCAACCAACAGAAGGTCGGTGACGGCATCGTCGCCTCCAGCCGTGCCGATGCCGATCGAATCGTGGACAACCTGAAGGCGACCGTCCCCGAGCCTGAGCCCGAGCCGGAGTGCGAAGAACCCGAGCCCAAGAAGCGCGATCGCGACAAACCCAAGAACGGCGACACCGGCAACAACGGCGACACCCGCAAGGACGGCGGGGGCGAGGCAGCCGACGACTGCGCCGACCAGGACGGAGTCGCGTCGTGAGCGCAGCGCGGCCCGGCACATCCTCCAGTCCCGCGGTCGTGCCGCGCAGCCGGCGCGGCGCCGAGCTGGTCGGGATGTTGCTCGCCCTGACCGTCGGCATCGGGGCGTACGCCGCGGTGGGCCTCGGCCGAGAAGGCGAGATCCCCACCGACATCGTCGGGTACGGCGGCTGGCTGGCCGCGCTCGCGCTCGCCGCCCACGTCGTCGTACGCCGCACGGCCCGCTATGCCGACCCAGTGCTGCTCCCGGTGGTGACGGCGCTCAATGGGCTCGGACTGGCGATGATCTACCGCATCGACCTGGCCTCCAACACGTCCCTGTCCTCGCGGCAGCTGACGTGGACGACGGTCGGGGTGGTGCTGTTCGCCCTGGTGCTGATCGTGCTCAAGGACCACCGCCGACTGCAGGCGTTCACCTACACCTCCGGACTTGCGGCGATCGTGCTGCTGTTGATGCCGATGCTCCCGGTGATCGGCAACGAGATCCGCGGCGCCCGCATCTGGATCTCGGTCGGGCCGTTCTCCTTCCAGCCCGGCGAGGTCGCCAAGGTCGCCCTGGTGATCTTCTTCGCCGGCTACCTCGTGCTCCACCGCGACGCGCTCGCGCTCGCCGGGCGCCGCGTGCTCGGCCTCGACCTGCCGCGCGGCCGTGACCTCGGCCCGATCCTCCTGATGTGGTTGGTCAGCCTGGCCGTGCTGATCGGCCAACGCGACCTCGGCTCGAGCCTGCTGTTCTTCGGCCTGTTCCTGGTGATGCTCTACGTCGCCACCGAGCGCCCCGGTTGGCTGGTCATCGGCAGCGCCCTGTTCGTCGGCGGTGCCTACCTCGCCTACCTGACCTTCGGCCACGTGCAGACCCGCGTCCAGGGCTGGCTCGACCCGTTCTCCGACACCGACCGCTTCGGCCAGATCGTGCAGGCGATGTACGGCCTGGCCTGGGGCGGACTGCTGGGCCGGGGGCTCGGCCAGGGCGAGCCGTGGCGGGTGCCGTTCTCCTACTCCGACTTCATCGTCGCCGCGATCGGCGAGGAGCTCGGCCTCACCGGCCTGATGGCGGTGATCCTGCTGTTCGGCATCATCGTCGAGCGCGCGCTGCGCACGGCGCTGGTCTGCCGCGACAACTTCGGCAAGCTGCTTGCCACCGGCCTCGGGGTGGTGTTCGCCCTGCAGGTCTTCGTCGTCATCGGCGGCGTCACCAAACTGATCCCCTTGACCGGTCTCACCACCCCGTTCATGTCGTACGGCGGGTCGTCGCTGGTCGCGAACTGGGCCGTGATCGCGCTGCTGCTGCGGATCAGCGACCAGGCCCGCCGCCCGGTGCCGGAGGCCAAGCCGCTCGCGGCCGACGACGCGACCCAGGTCGTGGCGGTGGCCCGATGAAGGTGATGTCGTGAACAAGCCGATCCGCCTGATGGCGATGGTCTGCATGGTGCTGTTCGTCGCGCTGCTCGGCAACGCGACGTACCTGCAGTACTTCCGCGCCGAGGCCCTCAACGACCGCAACGACAACCGACGGGTGCGGGATGCGGAGTTCTCCCGCCAGCGCGGCGCGATCCTGGTGGCCGGTACGCCGGTCGCCGAGAGCGTGCCGAGCGACACCCGGTTCGAGTACCAACGCCGCTACCCCCAACCGTTCAAGTACGCCCACACCACCGGGTTCTTCTCCTACATCTACGGCGCCTCGGCGGTGGAGTCGAACCAGAACCAGATCCTGTCCGGCAGCGACCCGCGGCTCTTCGTCGACCGGGTGATCGACCTGGCCAGCAACACCCAGCCCGAGGGCGGGTCGGTCTCGCTGACGCTGCACCCGCAGGCGCAGACCGAGGCCTTCGAGGGCATCCGTGCGCTGGGCAACGAGACGAAGGCAGCGGTGGTGGCGCTGGAGCCTGCAACGGGCCGCGTCCTGGCGATGGTGTCCTCGCCGACGTACGACCCGAATCTGCTCGCCTCTCACGACCTGACCGAGGTCGAGGATGCGTGGGACCGGCTGATCGACGCCCCCGGCAAGCCGATGTCCAACCGGGCGATCCAGGAGGTCTACCCGCCGGGCTCGACGTTCAAGATCGTGACTGCGGGCGCCGCCTTGGAGACCGGCGACTACGACCCGCAGACGATCGTGCAGGGCGGAGCGCGCCTCGACCTGCCGCTCACCACCACCGACATGGTGAACCAGGGCGGCAGCACCTGCGGCGGCGACCAGATCACGCTGACCCAGGCGATGCAGGTCTCGTGCAACGTGTCCTTTGGAGCCATCGCGCTCGACATCGGCGCCGAGCAGCTGCGTGAGACGGCTGAGGCGTTCGGCTTCGGCCAGCGCTACCTCGGCGGGCTCGGCAACCAGGCGCCCAGCCGCTTCCCCGAGGACCCCGACGAGCCGCAGACGGCGTTCTCGGCGATCGGCCAGTTCGAGGTGGCGGCGACGCCGCTGCAGATGGCGCTGGTGACCGCGACGGTGGCCAACAACGGCCAGGGCATGCGCCCTTACATCGTCGACGAGGTCCGCTCCCCCGATTTGAGCGTGCTGGACAAGACCTCGCCGGAGGAGATGCCCGACCGGGCGCTCTCGGCACAGTCGGCCGACCAGCTGACGCAGATGCTGGTCGCGGTCGTGGAGAGCGGCACCGGCCGTACGGCGCAGATCCCCGGCATCCCGGTCGCCGGCAAGACCGGCACCGCCCAGAGCTCGGAGGACCGCGCCAACTACGCGTGGTTCGTGTCCTTTGCGCCGGCCGACGACCCGCAGGTCGCGGTCGCCGTGCTGGTGGAGGACGCCGGCGTCGCGCAGAACGCGATCTCCGGCAGCGGCCTGGCCGCGCCGATCGCCAAGCGGGTGATGGAAGCAGTGATCGACCGATGAGCACGATCCGCGTCACGTGGCTCGACAGGATGGTGGACAAGTGACCGACCGCGACGACAGCAACGACACCGAGGAGACCCAGCGGATCCCAATCCCCGCCGAAGGGGACGCGATCCGCCTCGGCGGTCGCTACGAGCTCGGCGACCTGCTCGGCCGAGGCGGGATGGCGGAGGTCCGCAAGGCCCGCGACATCCGGCTCGGGCGGGTGGTGGCGGTCAAGCGGCTGCGCACCGACCTGGCCACCGACCCCACGTTCCAGGCGAGGTTCCGCCGCGAGGCGCAGGCTGCCGCGGGCCTCAACCACCCCAACATCGTCTCGGTCTACGACACCGGCGAGGAGATGGCCGCCGACGGCAGCCACGTGCAGCCCTTCATCGTGATGGAGTACGTCGCGGGGCGGACTCTGCGCGAGATCCTGGACGAGGGCCGCAAGGTCCTGCCCGAGCGCGCGCTGGAGATCACCAGCGGCATCCTGATGGCGCTGGACTACAGCCACCGCGCGGGCATCATCCACCGCGACATCAAGCCCGGCAACGTGATGGTCACCCCGTCCGGTGACATCAAGGTGATGGACTTCGGCATCGCCCGCGCCATCTCCGAGGGCGCGGCGTCGGTGACGCAGACCGCGGCAGTCGTCGGCACCGCACAGTACCTCTCCCCCGAGCAGGCCCGCGGCGAGGTCGTCGACAACCGCAGCGACGTCTACTCCACCGGCTGCGTGCTCTACGAGCTCCTCGCCGGGCGCCCGCCGTTCGTCGGCGACAGCCCGTTCTCGGTCGCCTACCAACACGTCCGCGAGCACGCCGAGCCGCCGTCGGCGTACAACTCCGACATCCCGGCAGCGCTCGACGCGATCGTGATGAAGGCGCTGGCCAAGCCGCTCGACGAGCGCTACCAGAGCGCCGCTGAGATGCAGGCCGACATCTCCCGCCACCTGCAGGGCGTGCCCGTGCAGGCGCCCCCCACGCAGACCCTCGCCGCCGTACCCGTCGCTGTCGCGGCAACCGGGGACGAGGAGACCGCGGTCTTCCGGTCGACCACGACCGCGACGGCGGAGGAGTACGACGAGCCGTCGCGCAAGCGCGGTCCGGTGATCTTGGCGGTGATCCTGGCGCTGCTGCTGGTCGTCGGCGGGGTGTTCTGGGCGATCAGCCAGTTCGAGGGCGCCCCCGACCAGGTGTCGGTGCCCAAGGTGACGAACATGAATCTGCGCCAAGCCGAGCGGCGTCTCGAGACCGAGGGTCTCAAGCTGGGCGACGTGACTTATGAGGTCTCCGACACCGTCGACGAGGGACGGGTGATCGAGCAGAACCCCGATCCGCGCACCATGGTGGATCCCGGCTCCGACGTCGACGTGGTCGTGTCCTCTGGCGAGGACACCGTCGTGGTGCCCTACCTCGTCGACATGTCCCGCGACGAAGCGGTCGCCGAGCTGGAGAAGCTCGAGCTCGAGGCCGACTTCGAGACCCAGCCCTCCGACAAGCCCGCCGACACCGTGCTGTCGACCAACCCGCAGGCCGCTCAGGAGGTGCCGGTGGGCACCACGGTCACGCTGGTGCTGTCCGCGGGCCCAGTCGAGGTGCCGAACGTCGTGGGGATGAGGGAGCGCGAGGCCCGCTCGACGCTGGAGGGGGCCGGGTTCGAGGTCTCGGTCGAGTACGACACCGACACCCCGGCCGAACCCGGCACGGTCCTGCGCCAGAGCCCCGCCCCCGGGGACGAGGTCTCCGAGGGGTCGACGGTGGTCATCGTGGTGTCGGACTACGAGGAACCGGAGCCGTCTCCGACCCCGACGCCCACCCCGTCGCCGTCGCCGACCGCCGAGGACAGCGAGGTCCCGCCGGAGGACGACGAGGGTTTGCTCGGCGACTGAGCGTCACGACTGGGCGGCGGGCCGCGCGTAGCGCAGCTCGAGCGGCCCGGCGTACTCCGGAGCCCGCAGCGCCGTCTCGGTGCGGACCTCCCAGCCGAGCTGGAACTCCTCGACGGCCTGCCGATAGCTGGCGATGTAGGGGTTGGTGGCGATGCTGGACAGCATCGCGGCCGGGTCGCCGACGGCGGAGATGACGTACGGCGGGGAGTAGGGCACGTCCTGCAGCCGCACGGTGTTGCCGATGCACTTGATGCCGGTCGTGGACACGATGCGCTGCCCCTGGATCATCATCGCCTCGGCGCCGCCGGCCCACAGCGCGTTGGCCACCGCCTGGATGTCCTGCTGGTGGACCACGACCTCCTTGCCCTGCTCGCCCGCCGAGGCGAGCACCTCACGCGGAGCGTCGTCGAGCACCACCGTCACCCCCGGCCCCTCCATCGGCGCCACGCCTGCTGCGAGCTCCAGCCCCGACAGTTGCTCCTGCAGGTCGCTCAGCTCGGAGTTGGCCTCGACAGTCTGGGTGAGCTCATTGACCTCGGCGCTCAGCGCGGCCACCTCGGCGCGCAGATCCTGCACCCTCTCGGACTCGGTGCGGGCGAGGTCGGCGAGGTTGTCGTAGCGGCCCGCGCGCAGGTCGGTGCCGTCGGAGTTGATCCCCGATGCCACCAGCAGCGCGCCCGCGGCCGCGAACGTCGCCGGGGTCAGCAGCCGCCACGCCCAGCTGCGCTCACGCCGGCTCGCGGCGCGCTCGTGCTCTGCTCGGGCGATGCGTCGCAGCCACGGCGGACGGTCGGGAGCGGGAGACCCGTGGTGCTGGTCTGTCATGAGCGGTGTCGGTCCTGGGGCGGTGTCGGTCGAGCCTCGGGGTGGGGGCGCCTCGGGAGGCGCGCCTGCGACTACGCTATCCGACGCACCCTGGCGCCCATGCCGATCAACCCAGCCAGTCAGCCCATTTCGTGACGAGGAGCCGTTCGTGCCCGAGACCAGCCGCCGCAGTCCCCGAGGGGCCGACGTCGGTCCCACCACCTCCTGAGACA
>JBHWSH010000262.1:0-11416 GCA_043427135.1 Marmoricola sp.
CCAGTGTGCGATGGAGGCCGCGAACAAGGGCGCGGTCGCCGGTGGGGGCGTGTCGATCGGGCTGGGCATCGAGCTCCCCTTCGAAGCAGGCCTCAACCCCTACGTCGAGCTGGGCGTGAACTTCCGCTACTTCTTCGCGCGCAAGACGATGTTCGCGAAGTACTCCCAAGGGTTCATCGTGCTTCCCGGCGGTTTCGGCACCCTCGACGAGCTCTTCGAGGCGTTGACCCTGGTGCAGACCCGCAAGGTGACGTCGTTCCCCATCGTGTTGGTCGGCACGTCGTACTGGACGGGCCTGATCGGATGGTTGCGCGACTTCGCGGTGGCCGAGGGCACCATCTCGGCCGGCGACCTCGACCTGCTCACCCTCACCGACGACCCGGCCGAGGCGACGGCCGTGATGGTTGCCGCCGCCGAGGAGCACGCGCGTGGGAGCATCGGCCCATGATCTGGTTCCTGTCGGTCGTCATCGTGTGTGTGATGGGCGTGGTGGCGGTCGTGGCGGCCGGCCGTGGGGACCGGATGCGCGAGGTGCATCGCGACCGCCCCGACACCATGTTGCCGACCGGGCCACTCACGGCCGACGATCTGCGCAGCCTGCGGCTCAACACGGCCTTCCGGGGCTACGACGTCGCCGAGGTGGACGCGCTGCTCGATCGCCTGATCGAGCAGCTCGATCCGTCGGCGCAACCCGTCGCAGAGCCGGAGCACGACCTCCCGCCCTCGTGAGTCCTGCGGGTGACGGAGTCGTCGTCGGGGACGACGGCCGGCCACGTTGCCCCTGGGGCGACTCCCCGCCCGACTACCGCGACTATCACGACCGTGAGTGGGGCAGGCCTGTCCACGGCGACGCCGCGCTGTTCGAGCGGATGTGCCTGGAGGGGTTCCAGTCCGGGCTGTCCTGGTTGACGATCCTGCGCAAACGGGTGGCGTTCCGCCACGCCTTTGCGGACTTCGAGCCGAGCGTCGTGGCGGCGTACGACGAGCGCGACGTGGCCCGGTTGATGGGCGACGCCGGCATCGTGCGCAACCGCGCCAAGATCGAGGCCACCATCGGCAACGCGCGCGCCGTGCTGACTCTCGACGTACCGCTCGACGAGTTGCTCTGGTCGTTCGCGCCCCCGCCCCGGCCCGCACCCATCACCACCGCGGACATCCCCGCGGTCACCGAGGAGTCGACGGCGATGGCGCGCGAGCTGCGCCGGCGCGGCTTCCGCTTCGTCGGCCCCACCACGGCGTACGCCCTCATGCAGGCCACCGGCATGGTCGACGACCACCTTGCCGACTGCTTCTGCCGCGGCGCCGCCGATGGCGCCCTGCCCGACCTGACGAACTGAACCACGCGTGTCGCGGCCCCGCTCTTTGCGGCGTGGTCGGCGTACTTCCTCCTGTCCCGCTGGCCGCCTGTGGAGAGGCGTTCGCAAGATCCACGGGTTCCGGCGAGCCTGTTGCGCACGGATCCGGTCGTCGCGCTCGCCCAACTGGGCGGCGTCGCGTCCGCGCAATCGCTGCTCGCCCTCACCACCCGGCGTCAGCTGCGGACTGCGGTCACCGCAGGGCGGGTACGCCGCGCGGCCCGTGGCCGCCACACGTTGCCCGACCTCGACCCGGCCCGGGAGCAGGCTGCCGCCCTACACGGAGCATTGGCTCTACGAAGCGCAGCGCTCGCGCACGGCTGGCCGGTGGTCGAGGCGCCCGAAGTGCCGGAGATCGTGGTGTCCGCCGCCCGCAAGATCGGGGCGTCTCGACGCGAGGGGGCGCGCCTGCTGTGGGCTGACCTGGATGCGGACGAGCAGCGGACGGGCATCACCGACCCGGTCCGCACGGTGGTGGACTGCGCGCGCCACCTTCCCTTCGGCGAGGGTTTGGCGGTGGCGGACTCGGCCCTGCGAGCCGGCGCCGTCACGGAGTCGACCCTGGCCGAGGCGGCAGAGCGTGTCCGTGGCGCCGGTGCGGCACGGGTACGCCGCGTGCTGGCGGAAGCGGACGCACGGGCGGCCAACCCGTTCGAGTCGGCGCTGCGCGCGCTGTGCCTCGACGCCGGCCTGACGGTGGAGCCCCAGGGCGAGGTGATCCTGCTCGGAGGAGCGCTGCGCCCCGACCTCGTCGACCGCGGGCGCAGGCTCGCCATCGAGGGCGACTCGTGGACCTGGCACGCCACGCGCGATGCGCACAAGCGGGACTGCATGCGCTACAACTCACTGGTCTGCGAGGGGTGGAGCGTGCTGCGGTTCACCTGGGAGCACGTCATGCTCGCGCCCTCGTACGTCGCAGAACTCCTGGAAGAGGCAGCGCGCGCTCACGGACCGGACGAAGTCGCCCTGCTTGCGCGCCCGCAGGCGCGAAGCAACGGACGCGGCGTACTTCGTCCGGTCCGAGGGGACTGGAGGCGGTAGTTTCGGGGCTGTGACCCCCGAGATCATCTCCTGGCTCCTGACGGCACTGGCTGCGATCGTCGTCGTGCTGACGCGCGTGCGGCTGCGATCTCAGGAGACCGCCGGCCGGCTCTCGGTGTCGGCGTCGGTGAGCAACCTGCACACCATCGCGGGAGTCCTCGCGCTGATCCTGTGGATCGCGATGCTCGTGACCGACCGCGAGATCCTCGGTTGGGCGGCGCTGGTCCCGTGGTGGGCCACGGTGGCGGCGGGTCTGCTGGTGCTGGTGCGATGGCTGCCTGCCCGCGGGCGGCACTCCGCAGCACCGGTCGCCGACGCGTGGAGCGAGGGTCCCGGCCTGTCGCTGCTCGCCCACGTGGGCATGCTCGTGGGCGTCACGATCTTCACGCTCTACATGGTGTTCGACCGGCTTCCTGCCTGAGCGCGGCCCCCCCGGGCGGCGTCCCGATGTGCCGATGGCCCCGGCGTCAGGGATAATGGTCACACCGACGCGCCCACCGGGGGCCACGCACGTGGGTCTGCGGCCGGGTGTTCTCGCACCGAACAGAAAGAGGTGTTCGCATGGCGGCGATGAAGCCGCGGACAGGTGACGGTCCGCTCGAGGTCACCAAGGAAGGTCGCGGCATCGTCATGCGCGTCCCGCTCGAGGGCGGCGGACGCCTCGTGGTCGAGCTCAACGCCGAGGAAGCGGGCGCGCTGGGAGCGGCGCTCAACGAGGTCGTCGGCTGACCTCGACGGCGGCGCGGGGGGGCACGTTCGTGAGCGTGCCGGGGGACATCGCGCCACCCGAGATCACACTGACCGCCGACGCTCTCGACGCTGTCGAGGGCGCGGCCATGCTCGCCGTCCCGTTCTCCAAGGACGACGACAGCCTCGTCCTGGGACCGGGCGGAGCCGAGCTCATCGAGCTGCTCGGCGCTGACCTGCTGGCCCTGCTCGAGCGAGAAAAGGCGACCGGCCGCGCCGGGGAGGTGATCGAGCATCCGGTGCTCGAGCCGCCGGCGGGCAGCGCGCTCGAACGCCTGCTCCTGGTCGGGGTCGGCGACTCCGACCCGGCAGACTTCCGACGGGCAGCGGCAGCGGTGGTACGCCGAGCCCGTGGCCGGGATCGGGCCGCGACGTCGATCGCCTCGCTGACCGACGGCGCCGGCCTCCGCGCCTTCGTGGAGGGACTCATGCTGGGCGCCTTCGCCTACCACCACAAGACCGGTGATCCGCAGGCACCGGTGGGCGAGGTCGTCCTCACCGGCATGGCCGACCCCGAGTCGCGCCGTGGCGAGCTGCGCAAGGCCGAGGCTGCCGGGCGCGCAGCGTGGGCGGCGCGCACCCTGGCGACGGTGCCGTCCAACATCAAGAAT
This sequence comes from Marmoricola sp., assembly GCA_043427135.1. Classification (GTDB taxonomy): domain Bacteria; phylum Actinomycetota; class Actinomycetes; order Propionibacteriales; family Nocardioidaceae; genus Marmoricola_A. The sequence continues at coordinate 3,755 of JBHWSH010000262.1, forward strand.
CCTGCCTGGCTCGCGACGCAGGCCGAGAGCCTTGGCGCCGAGACGGGTCTGCAGGTGCAGGTGTGGGATGAGACGACCCTGGCCCGCCAGGGGTTCGGGGGACTGCTCGCGGTCGGTGCCGCTTCGGCCACGCCGCCGCGCCTGGTCCGCCTCGACTACGCCCCCGACTCGACGGGCCGGCGCGGGCGCGGGCGCTTTACGCCGCACGTGGTCCTGGTCGGCAAGGGCATCACTTTCGACACCGGCGGACTGTCGCTCAAGCCCGCCGAGGCCATGACGGCGATGAAGCGCGACATGACCGGCGCCGGCGTCGTACTCGCCGTGATGACCGCGTTGCGCGAGCTGGAGTGCCCGGTGCGGGTGACCGGGCTGTTGGCGCTAGCCGAGAACGCCGTGGGTGGCAGCGCACTGCGACCGGGGGACATCATCCGGCACTACGGCGGCCGCACCACCGAGGTCACGAACACCGATGCCGAGGGACGGCTGGTCCTTGCCGATGCGCTTGCGTACGCCGCGGCCGAGCTCGAGCCCACGCTGCTGGTCGACGTCGCGACGCTGACGGGAGCGGTGAAGGTGTCGCTGGGTCAGCGCACCGGCGGCATCTTCGCCACCGACGACGCCCTGGCCGACGCTCTCATCGCGGCTGGACGTGCGGCCGGTGAACCCGTGTGGCGACTGCCCCTCGTGGACGACTACGAGCAGCACCTGGAGTCCAAGGTCGCTGATGCCGACAACGCCGGAGGCGGACCGGGAGCGATCACCGCCGCGCTGTTCCTCCGGCACTTCACCGGCGGACTTCCCTGGGCGCACCTCGACATCGCCTCGGTCGGCGACTCGCCGGTCGACGCATTCGAGTGGACCTCAGGACCGACCGGATTCGGTGTGCGGCTCTTGCTCCAGTGGCTCGAGCGCGGCGATCTCGACGGCATCGGCACGACCTGACATGCGGAGGATGACATGCACGGACTGACCGTCCGCTGGTCCCTGGAGGGTGCGCCCGTCGGCGCGGAGGAGCGGCTGCGCGACTACGTCGCGGACACCTCGCACGCCCGCTTCACCGGCATGCCGGGCTTGCGGTTCAAGACCTGGCGCATGCGCTCGGGGGAGTGGTTCGAAGGCTGCTACGTCTTCGAGTCCTCCGAGGCACGTGCTGCGTTCCAGGAGACGTTCGTCGCCGGAGCAGCCGAGTCGCCGGGGTCGCAGTTGATCGGGTCTCCGCCGGTGCTCATCGAGGCGTGCAGCATCGTGGCCGTGGCCGAGGGTGCGGCCGGGGTCGACGGCTTGCCCCGTCTCGACTGAGCTCGCAGGAGGTCAGAGCTTGCGGGCCACCAGGACGCCGTCGCCCATCGGCACCAGGAGTGGCAGCAGCTCCTCGCTCTCCTGCACCTGGCGACCCAGCTCGCGGATCGCGACCGTCTGCGGATCGCGCTGCGCGGGGTCGGCCACCCGGTCGTGCCACAGGGCGTTGTCGAAGATCACCAGGCCGCCGGGCTTGAGCAGCCGCAGCGCCTCGGTCAGATAGTCGGCGTACTCCAGCTTGTCGCCGTCACAGAAGACCAGGTCGTAATGGCCGTCGGTGAGCCGGGGGAGCACGTCGAGCGCCGCGCCGGTGATGAGCCGCGCGCGCTGGCTGGGGATGCCTGCCTCCACGAACGTCTGCTTGGCCAACCGCTGGTGCTCGGCCTCGGTGTCGACGGTGGTGAGTACGCCGTCGGAGCGCATGCCGCGCAGCAGCCACAGGCCCGAGACGCCGGTGCCGGTGCCGACTTCGACCACGGCACGCGCCTCGGTGATGGAGGCAAGGAAGCGCAGGAGCGCGCCCGCCCCGGAGCCGATGGGGGAGACACCCACCTCGGCGGCGCGCGCACGGGCGCCGGCAAGGACCTCGTCCTCGCCGACGAACTCCTCGGCGTAGGTCCAGCTCGCGGGCTTGAGTCCGGTGGAAATTGCGGGCCCCCTCGGGTCGGTGTCCTGCCGCGGACTCTATCCAACGCCGCTACCGCTCACGCGATGCCGCGCGGACCGTCGCAGCCGGCCTCGGTGATAATGACGCGGTGACGTTCCCGGGCCAGCCGGCACCTCCTCGACCCGCAGCGGGTGCCGCCTCGGTGGTCCCCGCATGGATCGTCCCGGTGGTGCTCGTCGTTGGTGTGGTCACCGGTGTCCTCGGCGGGGTCCTGGGCGGCGCCCTGGTGCTGGGCACGGCGGGCGGCAGCAGTCTCCCCGCCATCTCGGGCCCGGGTCCTCTCGAACCGGAGAACGGCAGCGTCGCCGCCGTCGCGGCCCAGGTGCTGCCCAGCACGGTCCAGGTCCGTGTCGGCGAGGGCCGAGGCGGTGCGAGCGGCTCTGGGTTCGTCATCGACGAAGAGCAGCACGTCATCACCAACAACCACGTGGTGCAGGCGGCTGCCCGAGGCGCCGGAGTCGAGGTCCTCGACGCTCGCGGTCGCGTCCACGAGGCCCGCATCGTGGGTCGCAGCCCCGTCTACGACATCGCCGTGCTCCGACTGCGCTCCGGGGCCCGCCTGCCGCACGTGTCGCTGGGAGCGTCCCGCGAGATGCAGGTGGGGGAGACCGTGGTCGCCATCGGCTCGCCGCTGGGACTGTCGAGCACCGTGACCTCCGGCATCGTCAGCGCCGTCGACCGACCGGTGACGACCGGTCCGGTCGACGCCTCCTCCTTCATCAACGCGTTGCAGACCGACGCCGCCATCAACCCGGGCAACTCGGGCGGGCCGCTGGTCAACCTGCGGGGTCAGGTGGTGGGGGTCAACTCCGCCATCGCCACCACCGGAGGGATCCTCGGCGGCGAGGCCGGCAACATCGGCGTCGGGTTCGCGATCCCGATGGAGCAGGTGCGCGTCACCGCCCAGCAGATCCTCGACACCGGGCGCGCGGAGTACCCCGTCATCGGCGCCTCGGTCAACACCGCGCCGGGCGGGTCAGGTGGTGCCGAGATCTCCGAGGTTCCGGTTGGCACCCCTGCCGACCGCGCCGGGTTGGAGGTCGGCGATCGTGTCGTGGCCGTGGAAGGCGACCGGGTCGCCGACGGCATCGCGTTGATCGTGGCGATCCGCACCCACCGCCCCGGCGAGACCATCGAGCTCACCGTGTTGCGCGACGGGGAGGAGCGAGCGGTCCCGATCGAGCTCGACGCCAAGGTGGGCTGAGCCGAGCGCGACGCCGCCCGGGACGACCAGTCAGGTCGCGTCGGAGTCGTACGGCGGCAGCTCGCCGGGCGCGAGCGGCGGGGCCGCCGTGGGCCCGGCCTTGTCGGCGCTCTTGCCGGGTCGGGGTGCCGCATCGTCCTCGTCCCAGACCTCCCGCAGGTGCTTGCGCAGCGCCTGGCGGGGGTCGAGGTCGGTCAGCTCGAACTCGGCGTACTCGGGGCCGAGCTCGGTGCGGATGTCGTCACGGGCCTGCTGGGAGAAGCGGCGCACCTGCCGGACCATGCGCCCGGCCTGGCGGGCGAAGTCCGGAAGCCGGTCGGGCCCGAAGACGAGCAGCCCGACGACCAGCAGCACGGCGAACTCGGCTGCGCCGATCCCGAACACTGCGCGGCTCCCCGTCCGGCGCCTGGGTCAGAGCCGGCCGGCGGGCGTCAGGCCGAGCTGGAACCCGGCCAGGCCTCTGCCGCGCTCGGTCAGCCCGCTGGCGATGCGCGTGAGCTCCGCACCCGCGGGTGAGTCGGGTTGTGCGACGACGATCGGTGTGCCGGCGTCGCCGCCCTCGCGCAGTTGCAGGTCGAGGGGCACCTCGCCGAGGACCGGCACGTCGTACCCGAAGCGCCGCGACAGGGTCTCCGCGACCCGCGCTCCGCCGCCGCTGCCGAACACGTCGATGCGGTGCTCGGGCCCGCAGTGGGGGCAGGCCAGGAACGACATGTTCTCTACCACGCCGATGACTCGCTGGTGCATCATCGAGGCCATCGTGCCGGCGCGCTCGGCCACCTCGGCGGCCGCCTCCTGCGGGGTGGTCACGACGATGACCTCCGCATTGGGCAGGTGCTGTCCCAGCGAGATGGCGATGTCGCCGGTGCCGGGCGGGAGGTCGAGCAGCAGCGCGTCGAGGTCGCTCCAGTAGACGTCGGAGAGCATCTGCACCAGCGCCCGGTCGAGCATCGGGCCCCGCCAGGCGACCACCTGGTCGCGGCGCGGCTTGAGCATCCCGATGCTGATCACCGAGACGCCCTGCTCGGTGGGCACGGGCATGATCAGGTCCTCCACCTGGGTGGGCCGCACGTCGGCGACCCCCAGCATCGCCGGCACCGAGTGGCCGTAGATGTCGGCGTCGACGACGCCGACCTTGAGGCCGGAGCGGGCCATCGCGACCGCGAGGTTCACCGTGACCGAGGACTTGCCCACCCCGCCCTTGCCGGAGGCGATGGCGTAGACCTTCGTCGTCGAGCCGGGCTGGCTGAACGGGATCTCGCGCTGGGCCTGCCCGCCCTGGAGCGTGGTGCGTAGGGCGGTGCGCTGCTCGTCGTTCATCACGCCCAGGTCGACCGTCACCGAGGTGACGCCGGGGACCGAGCTCGCTGCGGCGGTGACGTCGGTGGTGATCCGGTCGCGCATGGGGCAGCCGGAGACGGTGAGCAGGATGCGGGTGGTCACCGCGCCGTCGGCGCCGACGGTGATGTCGTCGACCATGCCGAGGTCGGTGATGGGGCGGCGGATCTCGGGGTCGTTGACGCCGGCCAGGGCAGCGCGCACCTGCTCGACGGTGGGGGAGGTCATGGCCTCAAGACTACGGTCTGCCCGGGTCCTCGGGCCCCTCGGCGTCGCGGTCCGACCGCTCGTCGAGCTCCTGCAGCAGCGACCGCAGCTCGGAGCGCACGTAGTCGCGGGTGGCGACCTCCCCGATCGCCATGCGCAGGCTGGCCATCTCCCGTGCCAGGAACTCCATGTCGGCGTGCGCCCGGGCGTTGGCCTGGCGGTCGGTCTCGGCGATCACCCGGTCGCGGTCCTCCTGGCGGTTCTGCGCGAGCAGGATCAGCGGAGCGGCGTACGACGCCTGCAGGCTCAGCATCAGCGTGAGGAAGATGTAGGGGTAGACGTCGAAGGCCCACTCCTCGGGGAGGATCGCGTTCCACAACAGCCAGATCGCCACGAAGGCGGTCATGTAGAGCAGGAACCGCGCGGTGCCCATGAAGCGGGCGAACTGCTCGGCGAAGCGGCCGAACGTGTCGTCCTCCATGCGGGGCAGCCGGAGGAGGCGACGCCGCGACTCGCGGGGTACGTCGAGGCGCGCGTTGGGGCGGGAGCGCTGAGGACGCGGGTCAGGCGTGGGCACGGAACCTCGCCTCCAGGCCGCGGGGCCGGTCGCGCCAGTTCTCCGGGAGCAGGTGGTCGAGCAGGTCGTCGACGGTGACCGCGCCGATCAGGCGGCCGTCCTCGTCGAGCACGGGGGCCGCCACCAGGTTGTACGTCGCGAGGTGGCGGGCGACGTCCTCCAGGGACGCCTCAGCGTGCAGCGGGTTGGTGTCGCCGTCGACCACTGCGCCGAGCATCGTGCTGGGCGGCTCACGGAGCAGCCGCTGGATGTGTACGACGCCCAGCAGCTTGCCGGTGGGCGGCTCGAACGGGGGCCGGGTCACATAGACCACCGCGGCCAGCGACGGTGTCAGCTCGGCGTGCCTGACATGGGCGAGCGCATCGGCGATGGTGTCGTCCGGGGCGAGGATGACCGGCTCGATCGTCATCATGCCGCCGGCAGTGCGCTCCTCGTAGACCAGCAGCCGGCGTACGTCCTCGGCCTCCTCCGGCTGCATCAGCTGCAGGAGCGTCTCCGCGGTCTCCGGCGGGAGGTCGGCGATGAGGTCGGCGGCGTCGTCGGGACTCATCTCCTCGAGCACGTTGGCGGCGCGCTCGTCGCCGAGCAGGCCCATCATCTCGACCTGGTCCTCCTCGGAGAGCTCCTCCAGGACGGTGGCGAGACGCTCGTCGTCGAGTGCCGCCGCGATCTCACTGCGGCGTTTGGCCGGCAGGTCGTGCAGCATCGTGGCCACGTCGGCGGGCTTCATCTCCTCGAGGGTGGCGAGCAGGTGGGTCACGCCCTGGGAGGTGCTCTCCGGTACGTCGAGCCCGTGCACCTCCGACCACTCCACGACCCGCGTCTGCCCGCGCCGCCCAAATCGTTTCGAGCCTTCCTGCACGGCGAGACGACCGACCACCCAGTCCCGGTTGCGTTCCTGTTCGATGGCCACGTCGAACACGGTCGCTTCGGTGCCAGGGACACCGCCCGGCTCGAGGATCCGTACCTTGCGGTCGAGCAGCTGGCCCATCACGAGGGTCTCGTTGGCGCGCTTCTCGAAACGCCGCATGTTGACCACTCCGGTGGTGATCACGTGCCCGCTGTCGATCGAGGTCACCCGCGTCATCGGCACGAACACCGACCGTCGGCCCAGGACCTCCACCACCACACCGGTGATGCGCGGTCGACGGCCACCGGGCCGGATGACCGCCACGAGGTCGCGCACCCGGCCCACCTGGTCGCCCGCGGGGTCGAACACCGGCAGACCGGTCAGCCGTCCGACGAAGACGCGCGAAGGGGAGCTGCTCACCGGCTCAGCGTATCGGCGTACGTTGGCGCGGTGACGCGTCCGACCGCACCGCAGCGCCTGTTTCTCCACGTGGGCCTGCCCAAGAGCGGGACGTCGCACTTGCAGTCACTGCTGGCCGAGAACCGTCCCGCGTTGAGAGCGGCCGGCTACATCTACCCGTTCATCCGGCCCGAGGGGATGTTCCACGCCGCCACCGAGCTGCGCGGGCAGGAAGCGTTGTGGGGCCTCGACCCCGAGCTGGTCGGGGGGACCTGGCGGGCCATGCTCGACCGCGTGCGCGACGAGCCCACGCTCACCGGAGTCATCAGCCACGAGATCCTCGCAGGGGCGGCTCCCGCGGTGGTCGAGCAGATCGTGCGGGACACCGCCGACTTCGAGCTGCACGTCGTGGTCACCGCACGCGACCTCGGTCGCCAGGCGGTGGCCCATTGGCAGGAGGAGATCAAGAACGGCCGTCCCTGGTCGTTCGCGGAGTTCGAGTCCGCGGTCTTCGGTCCCGAGGAGTCGGCCGAGCACGAGCTCGGGTTCTGGCGCTCCCAGGACGTGCCCGGGGTCCTGGGGCGGTGGGCTCTGCACCTGCCGGCCGAGCGTCTGCATCTCGTGACTGTCCCGCGCGGCGCCGACCCCGGGCTGCTCCGGCAGCGCTTCGGGGAGGCGGTCGACCTCGCGTCCGGGTTGCCCGGCGAGGACGCCGGACTGGTCAACACCTCGCTCGGCGTCCCCCAGACCGCTCTGCTGCGCCAGGTCGTCGCTGCCCTGGGCGATCGGATCGCCCAGCCGGCGTACGCCCATGTCGTCAAGCGCTGGTTCGCCCAGAACCGGCTGGCGGCGCGACCCGGTCGTCGGCTCGAACCCACGCCGGAGCTGGCGGCGCGACTGCGCGAGATCGCCCTGTCCTGGCACGACCAGCTGGCGCAGTACACGGTGCACGGCGACCCCGCCGACCTCGTGCCGATGGTCGATCCCGGCGCCGCCCACCCCGACGACGTCGCGGCCGAGGAGCTCTGGGCGGAAGCACCGGCGGTCATCGCCGACCTTCTCGCGGAGGTGGCTGACCTCCGCACCGAGACCGCGGCAGCACGGACCCAGGCCCCCGCGCC
>JBHWSH010000263.1:0-2711 GCA_043427135.1 Marmoricola sp.
GTTGTTGTTGACGCACGTCAACTCGCTCTCTACCGTGGCCGAGTCACATCGCTTCGGCACGAGGAGCACCGCATGCCCGGTCCCAACACGGCTGTCATCGGCGCCGGCATCAGCGGCCTCACGAGCGGCAAGATGCTGACCGACTACGGCATTGACTACACGTGCTTCGAGAGCTCCGACCGCATCGGCGGCAACTGGGCCTTCGGCAACCCCAACGGGCACAGCAGCGCATATCGCTCGCTGCACATCGACACCTCGAAGCACCGACTGTCCTTCAAGGACTTCCCGATGCCGGAGCACTATCCGGACTTCCCCCACCACACCCAGATCAAGGCCTACCTCGAGGAGTACGCCGCCGCGTTCGACCTCAAGCGCAACATCGAGTTCTGCAACGGCGTGCAGCATGCACGCCCGCGCGACGGCGGCGGATGGGAGCTGGACCTGGAGGACGGCAGCACCCGCTCGTTCGATCTCCTGGTGGTGGCCAACGGCCACCATTGGGACCCACGGATGGCCGAGTTCCCCGGTGAGTTCACCGGCGAGTCGATCCACTCCCACCACTACATCGATCCCTACGACCCGCTGGACATGCGTGGCAAGCGGATCCTCGTCGTCGGCATCGGCAACAGCGCCGCCGACATCTCGGTGGAGCTGTCCAGCAAGTCACTGCAGAACGAGGTCACGCTCTCGACCCGGTCGAGCGCGTGGATCGTGCCGAAGTACATGTACGGCCTGCCCGCCGACAAGTACTTCGCGACGACGCCGTACCTGCCGTTGAGCTGGCAGCGCAAGGCGATCCAGAAGATGCAGGTGATGGCCGGCTCCAACCCCGAGCTCTACGGACTGCCCGCCCCCAACCACAAGTTCTTCGAGGCCCACCCCACCCAGTCCGTCGAGCTGCCCCTGCGACTGGGTTCGGGGGACATCACGCCCAAGCCCAACGTCTCCCGCCTCGACGGGCAGACCGTGCATTTCGAGGACGGCTCCAGCAGCGACTTCGACGTGATCGTCTACGCCACCGGCTACAACATCACCTTCCCGTTCTTCGACCCCGAGGTGATCAGCGCACCGGACAACCAGATCCGGCTCTACAAGCGGATGTTCAAGCCCGGTGTCGAGGACCTCGTCTTCATGGGGTTCGCCCAGGCGACTCCGACGCTGTTCCCGTTCGTGGAGAGCCAATCCCGTCTGCTCGCCGCGTACGCCGCGGGGCTCTACCGCCTGCCTCCGGTCGAGGAGATGGAGCGCGTGATCGACGAGGACCATGCCAAGTACCTCGGCCACGTCCTCGACCGCCCTCGCCATACCCAACAGGTCGACTACTTCATCTACGAGCACGACATCCGCGCCAAGGAGATCCCGGCGGGGCGCAGACGCGCCGAGGCACTCGGCGCAAGGTTCGCCGGCGTACGCCCGTGAGAGCGAGCCCGCTTCGATCGACCTCCGTGCTGGACAGGCGACGCCCCCAACGCGGCGACCAGCGCCGCTCGGCACTGCTGGCATCGCTCGACGACCTGCTGCAGGACAGCTCGCTGGAGTCGCTCAACATCGCCGACATCTCGCGTCGCGCGGGTGTGACCCGGTCGGCGTTCTACTTCTACTTCGAGAACAAGGCCTCGGCCGTCGCCGCCCTCATGGAGGAGATGTACGACGAGGCGTTCGCGGTCACCGATCTCCTGGTCAGCCAGGAGGGTACGCCGCGGCGCCGCGTCGAGGCGGTGATCCGCGGACTGTTCGAGGCTCTCGACCGCAACCAGCACGTCTACCGGGCGATGCTGGAAGCCCTGGCGACGAACGAGAACGTCCGCGCGCTGTGGGACGCGGACCGGCAGTCCTTTGTGGAGCCGGTCGCACGGATGATCGCCGAAGAGCGGGAAGCCGGCCGGGCACCCAACGGGCCCGACGCCACCGTGCTGGCGACGGTCCTGCTGGAGCTCAACGACGGGGCGATGCAGCGCGAAGCGATGCGTCCAGAGCCGGACCCGGCCGCGCGAGAACAGCACGCCGATGCCCTCGTGACCATCTGGCTGCGCACGATCTACGGCCACATCCCATCGACGTCGGAGGACGACGCATGACACCCGAGCACGTGAGGTTCTCGACCGCCGGCGACGAGCTCGACGGCTGGTGGTTCCGCGCCGCCCATGACGCGCTCGCCGGCCCGGCCGGACGACCGTGCGCGGTGATGGCTCATGGGTTGGCGGGCACAAAGGACTCCGGACTGCAGCCGTTCGCCCAGGCGCTCGCCACCGCAGGGCTCGACGTGCTCGCGTTCGACTACCGCGGTTTCGGCGCCAGCGGCGGCGAGCCCCGCCAGAGAGTCTCGGCGCCGGCCCAACAAGAGGACTACCGCGCCGCCATGACCACCGCCTCGCACCTCGACGGCATCGACCCGAACCGGCTGGTTCTGTGGGGAGTGTCCATGTCGGGCGGCCACGTGCTCTCGGTCGCGGCCCGGCGCACGGATGTGGCCGCGGTCGTCGCCCTCACTCCGCTCGTGGACGGGCTGGCCGCAGCCCGCCTGGCGATGCAGCACCACAAGCCGCAGGCGCTGCTCCGCTCCACCGGCCAGGGCCTGAAGGCGAAGCTGCACGAGCTCGCCGGTCGGGGCCAGGTCACGATGCCGGTCGTCGGACGCCCTGGCGAGCCAGGAGCCCTCACCGTGGAGGGAGCGCTCGAGGGCTACACCGCCATCGCGGGGCCGACACATT
>JBHWSH010000264.1:0-12855 GCA_043427135.1 Marmoricola sp.
TCCTCGGACGATGCGTCCGCCGGACCCCTTCGAGCGCGGCCTGGGTCAGGCGCCGGTGATGGAACCGCCGGCAGCCTCGACCTTCTCCTTGGCGCTGGCGGAGAACGCGTCGACGGTCAGGTTGACCTTGACGGTGATCTCGCCGGTGCCGAGGACCTTGACGGGCTGGCCCTTGCGGACGGCGCCCTTGGCCACGAGGTCGGCCACGGTCACGTCGCCACCCTCGGGGAAGAGAGCGGAGACGCGGTCGAGGTTGACGACCTGGTACTCCGTCTTGAACGGGTTCTTGAAGCCGCGGAGCTTCGGCAGACGCATGTGCAGCGGCGTCTGGCCGCCCTCGAACCGGGCGGGCACCTGGTAACGGGCCTTGGTGCCCTTGGTGCCGCGGCCGGCGGTCTTGCCCTTGGAGCCCTCACCGCGACCGACACGGGTCTTGGCGGTCTTGGCGCCAGGGGCCGGACGCAGGTGGTGGACCTTGAGGGCGTGGGTGGAGCCGCTGCTCTCCGTGCCCTCAGTGGTCTTCTTGGCGTCAGCCATGATCAGTCAACCTCCTCGACGGCCACGAGGTGCGCGACCGTGCGGACCATGCCCCGGATCTCCGGGCGGTCCTCCTTGACGACGACGTCGCCGATGCGCTTCAGACCGAGGCTGCGCAGCGTGTCCCGCTGGTTCTGCTTGCCACCGATCTCGGAACGAGTCTGGGTCACCTTGAGACGAGGCATCAGGCACCTGCCTTCTCGGACTCACGAGCCGCGCGGGCCTCCTCGCGACCAGCAGCCTGGGCGCGGAGCATCGCGGCGGGGGCGACCTCGTCCAGGGGCAGACCGCGGCGAGCCGCGACGGCCTCCGGACGCTCGAGACCCTTGAGGGCCTCGACGGTCGCGTGGACGATGTTGATGGAGTTCTGCGACCCGAGCGACTTGCTCAGGACGTCGTGGATGCCGGCGCACTCGAGGACCGCGCGGACCGGGCCACCGGCGATGACACCGGTACCGGGAGCGGCCGGGCGCAGCAGGACGACGCCCGCAGCAGCCTCACCCTGGATGGGGTGCGGGATGGTGCCCTGGATGCGAGGCACCTTGAAGAACGCCTTCTTGGCCTCCTCGACACCCTTGGCGATCGCCGCGGGCACCTCCTTGGCCTTGCCGTAGCCGACGCCCACGGTGCCGTCACCGTCGCCGACGACGACGAGAGCGGTGAAGCTGAAGCGACGACCACCCTTGACGACCTTGGCGACACGGTTGATGGTGACGACGCGCTCGAGGTACTGGCTCTCGGCAGCGCGGTTGTCGCGACCGCCGTCACGGCCGCCACGGCCACCGCGGCCGCGGTTGTCGTTCCGGTTGTCGTTGCGGTCGTTGGAGCGCTCGTTGGTGCCAGCGGCACCGGCGCCTCGACGCTGGGGTCCGGGCATCAGATGTTCCTCTTCTCGACGGTGTCGATGTTCAGGGTCTTCGTCACAGCGACAGGCCCCCCTCGCGGGCGCCGTCGGCGATCGCCGCGACACGACCGTGGTACTTGTTGCCGCCCCGGTCGAAGACGACGGCCTCCACGCCGGCCGCCTTGGCCCGCTCGGCGACGAGCTCGCCGACCTTCTTGGCCTGCTCGGTCTTGCCACCGGTGACGGTGCGGACGTCGGCCTCCATCGTGGAGGCGGAGGCGACGGTCTTGCCCACGGTGTCGTCGACGACCTGGACGAAGACGTGGCGGCTCGAGCGGCTCACGACGAGACGCGGGCGCACAGCGGTGCCCTTGAGCTTCTTGCGGACGCGCAGGTGGCGACGGCCGCGCGCAGCAACCTTGCCCTTGGCGCGCTTGACAGTGATAGCCATGGCTTACTTACCAGCCTTTCCGACCTTGCGACGGATGTGCTCGCCCTCGTAGCGGACACCCTTGCCCTTGTACGGGTCGGGCTTGCGGAGCTTACGGATGTTGGCAGCGACCTCACCGACGAGCTGCTTGTCGATGCCCTGCACCGAGAAGCGGGTCGGGTTCTCGACGGCGAAGGTGATGCCCTCGGGAGCCTCGACGACGATGGGGTGGCTGTAGCCGAGTGCGAACTCGAGGGCGCCGCCCTTGTTCTGCACGCGGTAACCGGTGCCGTGGATCTCGAGCTTCTTCTCGTAGCCCTCGGTCACGCCGACAACCATGTTGTTGATGAGCGAACGGGTCAGCCCGTGGAGGCTGCGCGAGGCGCGCTCGTCGTCCGGGCGGGAGACGGACACGCCGTCCTCACCCTTCTCGACGGCGATCGGCTCGGCCACGACGTGGCTCAGCTCGCCCTTGGGGCCCTTGACGGTGACCTTGGCACCGTCGATGGTGACGTCGACACCGCTGGGGATGGCGACCGGGAGTCGTCCGATACGCGACATGCTGCTCTCCCTTACCAGACGTAGGCGAGGACTTCCCCACCCACACCCTTGCTAGCGGCCTGCTTGTCCGTGAGGAGACCCGAAGACGTCGAGATGATCGCGACGCCCAGGCCACCGAGGACCTTCGGCAGGTTGGTCGACTTGGCGTACACCCGCAGACCGGGCTTGGAGACCCGGCGGACCCCGGCGATGGAGCGCTCGCGGTTCGGGCCGTACTTGAGGGAGATCGTCAGCGTCTTGCCGACGGTCGCGTCCTCGACGGTCCAGCTCGCGATGTAGCCCTCGGCCTGGAGGATCTCGGCGATGTGCTGCTTGAGCTTGGAGTACGGCATGGAGACCTCGTCGTGGTGCGCCGAGTTGGCGTTCCGCACACGGGTCAGCATGTCCGCAATCGGGTCGGTCATGGTCATGGGCTTGTCCTGCCCTCTCTCACCGCGGTTTCCCCGAGGAGGATTTCCTCGGCGACCTTCGATGTAGAACGTCGTGGGGGGTCGTGCTGCGGTCCGTTCCGGACCGCGGGTCGGGGTGGGCTTGCGCACACCCCGGGTTGGTCACCAGCTCGACTTGGTGACACCGGGCAGCTCGCCGCGGTGCGCCATCTCGCGCAGGCAGATCCGGCACAGGCCGAACTTGCGGTAGACCGAGTGGGGACGGCCGCAGCGCTGGCAGCGGGTGTAGCCGCGCACCTTGAACTTCGGCTTCTTGTTGGCCTGGTTGACCAGGGCGGTCTTCGCCATGTCAGTTCTCCTTGAAGGGGAAGCCGAGCGCCTTGAGCAGGGCGCGGCCCTCGTCATCGTTGGTCGCCGTGGTGACCACGGTGATGTCCATGCCGCGGACCCGGTCGATCTTGTCCTGGTCGATCTCGTGGAACATCGACTGCTCGGTCAGACCGAAGGTGTAGTTGCCCCGGCCGTCGAACTGCTTCGGCGAGAGGCCACGGAAGTCGCGGATACGCGGGAGCGCGACCGAGACGAGCCGGTCGAGGAACTCCCACATCCGGTCGCCGCGCAGCGTGGTGTGCGCGCCGATCGGCATCCCCTCGCGGAGCTTGAACTGCGCGATGGACTTGCGAGCCTTCGTCACCTGCGGCTTCTGGCCGGTGATCGCGGTGAGGTCGCGGATCGCGCCCTCGATGAGCTTGCTGTCCTTGGCGGCGTCGCCGACGCCCATGTTGACGACGACCTTGACGAGGCCGGGGACCTGCATGACGTTCTCGAAGGAGAACTGCTCCTGCAGGGAGCCCTTGATCTCGTCGCGGTAGCGCGTCTTGAGCCGCGGAGCGGCGGCAGACTCGGTGGTTTCCAGGGTGTCAGTCATCTCAGAGGTCCTTGCCCGAGCGGCCCGCGACGCGGACACGGCTCGACTTCGTACGACCGTCACGCTCGACGCTCTCGACGCGGGTCTTGATCCGGGTCGGCTTGTTGTCCTCCGGGTCGACGACCGCCACGTTGCTCACGTGGATCGGCGCCTCCTGGACGACGAGGCCGCCGGCCTGACCGCCGACGCCCGCCTTGGTGTGGCGGGTGACGCGGTTGACGCCCTCGACGACGACGCGCTGGGTCTCGGTGTGAACGGCGATGACCTTGCCCTGCTTCGCCTTGTCCTTGCCGGACAGGACCTGCACGAGGTCACCCTTCTTGATCTTCATCTTCGCCATGGCTCAGAGCACCTCCGGCGCCAGCGACACGATCTTCATGAACTTCTTGTCACGCAGCTCGCGGCCCACCGGGCCGAAGATGCGCGTACCACGGGGGTCGCCGTCGTTCTTGAGGATCACGGCCGCGTTCTCGTCGAACTTGATGTAGGAACCGTCGACCCGGCGACGCTCCTTGGTCGTGCGGACGATGACCGCCTTGACGACGTCGCCCTTCTTGACGTTGCCGCCCGGGATGGCGTCCTTGACCGTCGCGACGATCGTGTCACCGATGCCGGCGTACCGACGGCCGGAGCCGCCGAGCACGCGGATGCACAGGATCTCCTTGGCGCCGGTGTTGTCAGCCACCCGGACGCGGGACTCTTGCTGGATCACTTGGCCTTCTCCAGAATCTCGACGAGGCGCCAGCGCTTGCTCGCCGACAGCGGACGGGTCTCCATGATGAGGACGCGGTCGCCGATACCGGCGGTGTTCGCCTCGTCATGCGCCTTGACCTTGTGGCTCTTGCGCATGACCTTGCCGTAGAGCGCGTGCTTGACGCGGTCCTCGACCTCGACGACGACCGTCTTGTCCATCTTGTCGCTGACGACGTAGCCCTGGCGGGTCTTGCGGTCGTTGCGCTCAGCTGCGCTCACGGTCTCATCCTTCACGTTCTCGCTCACTTGCCCTCACCTGCCGGTGCCTGGCCGATGCCGAGCTCGCGCTCGCGCATCTCGGTGTAGATCCGGGCGATGTCCTTGCGGACGGCGCGGAGCCGACCGTGGGACTCCAGCTGACCGGTGGCCGACTGGAACCGGAGGTTGAAGAGCTCCTCCTTGGCCTTGCGCAGCTCGTCGACGAGACGGTCGTCGGCCAGCTCACGCAGGTCCGTGGGAGTCAGGTCCTTGGAACCGACTGCCATCAGATGTCACCACCTTCACGCGCGACGAAGCGGCACTTCATCGGCAGCTTGTGCATGGCCAGGCGCATGGCCTCACGGGCGATCTCCTCGGAGACGCCGGAGACCTCGAACATCACGCGGCCGGGCTTGACGTTGGCGACCCACCACTCGGGCGAGCCCTTGCCGGAACCCATGCGGGTCTCAGCCGGCTTCTTGGTCAGCGGACGGTCGGGGTAGATGTTGATCCACACCTTGCCGCCACGCTTCATGTACCGCGTCATGGCGATACGGGCCGACTCGATCTGCCGGTTGGTGACGTAGGCCGGCTCGAGAGCCTGGATCCCGTAGTCACCGAAGGCGATGGTCGAGCCGCCCTTGGCCATGCCCGAACGCTTCGGGTGGTGCTGCTTGCGGTGCTTCACTCGACGAGGAATGAGCATCAGACGTTCTCCCCTTCGGTGCTCGGCGCGGCAGCCGCGGCCGGAGCCTCGGCGGCGGGCGCCTCGGCAGCAGGAGCCTGCTGGTCGTTGCGACGGGCGCGGGCCGGACGGTCGTCACGGTCGCGGCGGGGGCCACGACCACGCGGAGCGGCGGTCGCCTGCTGAGCGGCGAACTCCTTCTCCGTCATGTCGCCCTTGTAGATCCAGACCTTGACGCCGATGCGGCCGAAGGTCGTGCGGGCCTCGTAGAAGCCGTAGTCGATGTTCGCGCGGAGGGTGTGCAGCGGCACGCGACCCTCGCGGTAGAACTCGCTGCGGGACATCTCGGCACCGCCGAGACGGCCGGAGCACTGGATCCGGATGCCCTTGGCGCCGGCGCGCTGCGCGGACTGGATGCCCTTGCGCATGGCGCGACGGAAGGTCACCCGAGCAGCGAGCTGCTCG
Source organism: Marmoricola sp. (assembly GCA_043427135.1). Classification (GTDB taxonomy): domain Bacteria; phylum Actinomycetota; class Actinomycetes; order Propionibacteriales; family Nocardioidaceae; genus Marmoricola_A. The sequence continues at coordinate 5,791 of JBHWSH010000264.1, forward strand.
GCGATGCCCTGGGCGACGAGCTGGGCCTCGATCTCGGGGTTCTTGACCTCGAGGATGTTGAGCTGGACCTGCTTGCCGGTGAGCTTCTCGAGCTCGCCGCGGATCCGGTCGGCCTCGGCACCACGGCGGCCGATGACGATGCCCGGACGCGCGGTGTGGATGTCGACGCGGACCCGGTCGCGGGTGCGCTCGATCTCGACGCGCGCGATGCCGGCTCGCTCCATGCCCGTGGACAGGAGCTTGCGGATCGCCACGTCCTCCTTGACGTAGTCGCGGTAGCGCTGACCCTCCTTGTTGGAGTCGGCGAACCAGCGGCTCTTGTGGTCGGTGGTGATGCCCAGACGGAAGCCGTGCGGGTTGATCTTCTGACCCATCAGCGGTTCCCTCCCTTCGCAGCCTTCTCGGGCTTGGACGTGACGACGACGGTGATGTGGCTCGTGCGCTTGTTGATCCGACCGGCGCGGCCCTGGGCCCGCGGGCGGAAGCGCTTCATCGTCGGGCCCTCGTCGACGTAGGCGGACTTGACGACGAGGTTGCGCTCGTCGAATGCCTCGCCGGCCTCGTCGGCCTTGACGCGAAGGTTCGCGATCGCGGACTCGACGAGCTTGAGGACGGGCTCAGCCGCACCCTGCGGGGCGAACTTGAGCGTCGCGATGACGGACTGGGTGTCCTGGCCGCGGACGAGGTCGACGATGCGACGCGCCTTCTGCGGGGTGACCCGCAGGTGGCGGACGACCGCACGAGCCTCGAGGGCCTCGGTGGTGGTGGTCTCGATGGTCATCAGCGACGACGTCCCTTCTTGTCGTCCTTCACGTGACCGCGGAAGGTGCGGGTCGGGGCGAACTCGCCGAGCTTGTGGCCGACCATCGCCTCGGTGACGAACACCGGGACGTGCTTGCGGCCGTCGTGCACGGCGAAGGTGTGGCCGAGCATGTCCGGGCTGACGACCGAACGACGCGACCAGGTCTTGATGACGTTCTTCGTGCCCGCTTCGTTCTGAGCGTCCACCTTCTTCTGAAGGTGGTCGTCGATGAAGGGGCCCTTCTTCAAACTACGAGGCATGTCCAAAGGCTCCTATCAGCGCTTCTTGCCAGTACGACGACGGCGGACGATGAGCTTGTCGCTCGCCTTGCCCGGTCGGCGGGTCCGGCCCTCGGGCTGGCCCCACGGCGACACGGGGTGACGGCCACCAGACGTGCGGCCCTCACCACCACCGTGCGGGTGGTCCACCGGGTTCATGACGACACCGCGGACGGTCGGGCGCTTGCCCTTCCACCGCATACGGCCGGCCTTGCCCCAGTTGATGTTGCTCTGCTCGGCGTTGCCGACCTCACCGACGGTGGCGCGGCAGCGCACGTCGACGCGACGGATCTCACCGGAGGGCATGCGCAGCGTGGCGTAGGGGCCCTCCTTGCCGAGGAGCTGGATGCTCGTGCCGGCCGAGCGGGCCAGCTTGGCACCGCCGCCGGGACGGAGCTCCACGGCGTGGATCGTCGTACCGGTCGGGATGTTGCGCAGCGGCAGGTTGTTGCCCGGCTTGATGTCGGCCGAGGGGCCGTTCTCGATCGGGTCGCCCTGCTTGAGCTTGTTCGGCGCGAGGATGTAGCGCTTCTCGCCGTCGGCGTAGTGCAGGAGCGCGATGCGCGCGGTGCGGTTCGGGTCGTACTCGATGTGAGCGACCTTGGCCGGCACGCCGTCCTTGTCGTGGCGACGGAAGTCGATGACGCGGTAGGCGCGCTTGTGGCCACCACCGATGTGACGGGTGGTGATACGACCGCTGGCGTTGCGGCCACCGGACTTGCTCAGCGGACGGACGAGGGACTTCTCCGGCGTGGAGCGCGTCACCTCGACGAAGTCCGCGACAGAGCTGCCGCGGCGACCGGGCGTGGTCGGCTTGTACTTACGGATACCCATGGTTACGTTCCTTCTCTTCCGGTCAGCCCTGGCCGCCGAAGATGTCGATCGCGCCCTCGCGGAGGGTGACGATCGCACGCTTGGTGTCCTTGCGCTTGCCCATGCCGAAGCGGGTGCGACGGGTCTTGCCCGGGCGGTTCATCGTGTGGACCGACTCGACCTTGACGTCGAAGATCTGCTCGACGGCGATCTTGATCTCGGTCTTGTTGGCCCGCGGGTCGACGATGAAGGTGTACTTGCCCTCGTCGAGCAGCGCGTACGACTTCTCCGAGACGACCGGACGGATCAGGATGTCGCGGGGGTCCTTGGTGGTGGTCACTTGGTGTCCTCCTCAACCTGCGCAGCAGCGGCCTTGCCACCCGAGACGAACGCGTCGAGCGCAGCCTGCGTGAAGACCACGTCGTCGGCGCACAGGACGTCGTAGGTGTTGAGCTGGTCGGCCCACAGGACGTGGACGTCGGCGAGGTTCCGCACGCTCTTGGTCGCGACCTCGTCGGCGCGGTCGAGGACCACGAGGAGGTTGCGGCGCTCGCTGAGCGAGGCCAGGACCGTCGCGACGGCCTTGGTCGACGGGGCGTCACCCTCGACGAGAGCCGAGAGGACGTGGATGCGGCCGTGACGAGCCCGGTCCGAGAGGGCACCCCGCAGGGCGGCTGCCTTCATCTTCTTGGGCGTGCGCTGGCTGTAGTCACGCGGCACGGGGCCGTGGACCACGCCACCGCCGGCGAACTGCGGCGCACGGGTCGAGCCCTGGCGGGCGCGGCCGGTGCCCTTCTGGCGGTACGGCTTGCGGCCACCACCGCGCACCTCGGCGCGGGTCTTGGTCTTGTGCGTGCCCTGGCGCGCGGCGGCGAGCTGGGCGACGACGACCTGGTGGATCAGCGGGACGTTGGTCTGCACGTCGAAGATCTCGGCGGGCAGGTCGACCGAGCCGGACTTCTTGCCGGCCGGGCTGAGGATCTCGATGGTCGGCACGTCAGGCTCCCTTCACCGCGTTGCGGACGAGGACGATGCCGCCGCGGGGGCCGGGGACGGCGCCCTTGACGAGCAGCAGGCCCTTGTCGGCGTCCACGGCGTGGATCGTGAGGTTCTGGGTGGTCTGGCGCACGCCACCCATGCGGCCGGCCATGCGCATGCCCTTGAAGACGCGGCCCGGGGTGGCGCAGCCACCGATCGAGCCCGGCCTGCGGTGGTTGCGGTGCGCACCGTGGCTGGCCGAGACACCGGCGAAGCCGTGGCGCTTCATGACGCCGGCGAAGCCCTTGCCCTTGGTCGTCGCGGTGACGTCGATCTTCTCGCCGGCGGCGAAGGTCTCGACGGTCAGCTCCTGACCGAGGGAGTAGTCGGGGGCGTCCGCGGTGCGGAGCTCGACCGAGTAGCGGCGGGGCGTGACGCCGGCCTTGGCGAAGTGGCCACCCTCGGGCTTGTTGACCTTGCGCGGGTCGATGGCGCCGTAGGCGATCTGGACGGCCTTGTAGCCGTCGGTCTCCTCGTTACGGACCTGGGTGACGACACACGGGCCGGCCTGGATGACGGTCACGGGGACGAGGCGGTTCTCGTCGTCCCAGACCTGCGTCATGCCGAGCTTCTCGCCGAGGACACCCTTGACGGTCTTGTCGATAGCAGTAGTCATTACGTCGTCCTCGCGATCAGAGCTTGATCTCGATGTTGACGTCCGCCGGCAGGTCGAGACGCATGAGCGAGTCGACGGCCTTCGGCGTCGGGTCGATGATGTCGATGAGGCGCTTGTGCGTGCGCATCTCGAAGTGCTCGCGGCTGTCCTTGTACTTGTGCGGCGACCGGATCACGCAGAAGACGTTCTTCTCCGTGGGCAGCGGCACCGGGCCAACAACCGTCGCGCCGGCACGGGTCACCGTGTCGACGATCTTGCGCGCCGAGGAGTCGATGACCTCGTGGTCATACGACTTCAGTCGGATGCGGATCTTCTGTCCGGCCATCTGAGCCTTTTTCCTTCTCGCCGTCGTGCAGTGGTCTGTGGTTCGTCCCGGCCGGGCCTCCGACCCACGCGGTCGGGTGTGTCGCACCCTCTCCGCGGCGCACGTCATTCCCTTGCGGGCATGACGTCCGAGTCGGCGGTCCGGTCGAGCCGGAACTTGATCCAGCCGGTGTGTCGCCCCGCCCTGGAGGCGGTTCGAGTCGTTGTCACCGGGGTGACGACAGGCGCGTGGAGCACCCGTCGTATGTCAAGCAACCTGACAAGTGTGCCAGAGGGGCGGCGGACGGTCCAAATCACGCGTTGACTCATCCCAGATGCCCGCGTGGGAAGGGTCGTTGACTCATCCGAAGATGCCCGCGTGCGTAAGCATCAAGGATGGAGCTGACGATGGGTACGCGCAAGGCGATCACCAAGGCCCAGCTGGACCGGTGGAGCAAGGCGAGCAAGGCCGAGAAGTCGGCGGTCCTGGACGCGGTGACTCAGGTGACCGGGTGGCACCGCGACCACGCCCGCAAAGCGATCCGTCAGGCGCTGGCCGAGCGGGAACGCGGCGGACCGGCCCCGCGCGTGCCACGCGAGGCGGTGCGGGTGTACGGACCCGAAGTCGTCGACGTCCTCACCCGGTGCTGGGCCGCGTTGGACGGACCGGCCGGCAAGCGGCTGCACCCGGCGCTACCGACCCTGATCGCCAACATGCGACGACACGGCCATCTGGACGGCATCCCAGAAGAGGTCATCACCCAGCTGCTGCAGATGTCACCCGCGACGATCGACCGTCGTCTGGCCGACGCCCGCGTGGGGCTGGTGGCCCGCAAACCGATCAGCCACACCCGCCCCGGCTCGATGCTGAAGTCCTCGATCCCGATGAAGACCTGGCACGAGTGGAACGAGACCAAGCCCGGCTTCGTCCAGATCGACCTGGTCGGCCACGAGGGCGGCGACAACAACGGCGCGTTCTTCTACACCCTGGACGCCACCGACATCGCCACCGGATGGACCGAAGCGATCACCGTGCGCTCCAAGGGCGAACGGATCGTCTCAGCAGGCCTGGAGCAGCTGCGCCTGCGCTTCCCCTTCCACCTCGCCGGGATCCACTCCGACAACGGCAGCGAGTTCATCAACCACCACCTCGCCAAGTGGTGCGACACCCGCCAGATCACCTTCACCCGCGGACGCTCCAGCCACAAGAACGACCAAGCCCACGTCGAGCAGAAGAACTGGACGGTCGTGCGCCGCACCACCGGCTACTACCGCTACGACACCCCCCACGAGCTCGACCTGCTCAACCAGCTCTGGCCGCTGACCTCCCTGCAGGTCAACCTGTTCCTGCCCCAGCAGAAGCTGATCCTCAAAGAACGCACCGGCGCCATCGTGCGCAAGAAGCACGACACCGCCGCCACACCCATGCAGCGGCTCCTCGACCAACACCCCGAGCTGCTCGACCCCCACGACCGCGACCACCTGAGCACCCTGCTCGAAGAAACCGACGTCATCGCCCTGCGCCACCACATCGCCGACATCCAAGGCAACCTCACCGAGCTCGCCCGCCGACGCGGCCGCATCCAACCCAAGGCCCGAACCAACGCGGTCTACCTCAGCCGCCGAAAAGCAGGCCCCACCAAGCGGGCATCTTCAAATGAGTCAACGAAGACAACTACGCGGGCATCTTGACATGAGGCAACAGGAATCGACCTACCACCGCCCCTCGACGAAGGGGTGAACCCGCCCTGACGTGGCGCGTCGCGGGCTACTCCCCCATCCGGTCGTACGGTGCCTGCTGCCGGATCTTGCGGGCCTCCGCGATCGCCTCCGCGCGCTTCTCCTCGGCCTTCTCGGAGGCGCTCGTGTCGCGCGGCGGCAGCTGGATGGTCTCCTCGGCGGCGATCCCCGACTGGAGCTGCCGGGAGCGCTCGAGCTCGGCGTCGAGCTCGGCCCCGAGGAGCAGGACGTTGTTGATGATCCATAGCCACAGGAGGAAGACGATGACGCCGGCGAGCGAGCCGTAGGTCTTGTTGTACGACCCGAAGTTGCTGACGTAGAAGCCGAAGGCCACCGAGGCGAGGATCGCGACGAGGATCGCCACGGCAGCGCCCGGGCTCATCCACCGGAACTTCGGCTGCTGGACGTTCGGGGTGAAGTAGTAGAGCAGGGCGACCATCCCGATGACGAGCAGGAGGATCACCGGCCACTTCGCGATGTTCCAGACGGCCACGGCGGTGCTGCCCAGCCCGATGGTGTCCCCGATCGTGCGCGCCACCCCGCCGGAGAGGGCGACACCGAGGAGGATGAGGCCCGCCATGAGGACGAGCGCCAGTGTGAGCAGGAGCATCTGGGGGCGCAGCTTCCACACCGGTCGGCCCTCGTCGATCTCGTAGATCCGGTTCATCGCCCGCCCGAACGCGCCGACGTAGCCCGACGCGGACCACAGGGCGCCCGCGACACCGGCGACGAGCGCGAAGCCCGCGCCACCGGCGCCGACCATCGAGCGGATCGGCCCCTCGAGCTGCTCGACCGCCTTGTCCTGGCCGAGGTCGCGGACCATGCCCAGGAGGGCCTCCACCGTCGTCTCACCCTGACCGAGAACGCCGAGGAGGGACACGAGCGCAAGCAGCGCAGGGAAGAGCGAGAGCACCGCGTAGTAGGTGAGCGACGCCGCGAGGTCGGTGCACTGGTCACGGCTGAACTGCTTCACCGCGTTCTTCATGCCGAAGCCCAGCGACGGCTTCGCCAGGTCGGTCGGCGAGTCGACCTTGCGGGGGTCGTCCGGGTCGGGGGCGGTCGCGTCCTTGGTGACGGCGGTGCCTTCGCGGGCCATTGGGGTGCTCCGTGTCGTCGCGGGTCAGGGCACCGATCACCATAGGCCGGTGCCGGCGCGCCGAGCCCCGGCAGCAGGCGCTGAATTCTGCGGCACCGGCCTCGGCCCGCTCGAGGTAGTCGAGGAGCATGTCTCGGTGGTCCGGGTGGGCGCACCGCTCGATGATCCGCCGGGCAAGGGGACGATGCAGCTCAGCGCTCCCCCCTTCGCCGTCGATGGGGGACGAAGGTCGAGAGGTACCCGTTGCGCGCGAAGTCTCCCGAGCCGCCGATGCCGTTCTGGATCCGCGAGCCCATGATGTGCGTCGAGTTCACGTTGCCGTAGATGTCGGCATCGATCAGCCCGTTGCTGGCGATGACCCCGAGCCGGCGGATCACAT
>JBHWSH010000265.1:0-3621 GCA_043427135.1 Marmoricola sp.
ACCTGGCGCGACATCAGTTCCTGCAACAGGACGCTGGCGGCGCCCCGCCCCCAGAACTGCTGCCGTACGGTGACCGCGAGGTCCACCGCTGTGCAGTCGTCGGGGTAGCGGACCATCCTCGCGATCCCGACGGGATGCTCGCGCCAGTCGGCGTCGAAGAGGAACAGCACGAGAGCCACGTGGTTCACGCCGTCGACCTCGTCGACGAGATGGGACAGCATGGGTTCGGTCAGTCGCGGGACCGCAGACAGGAAGCGCCGGTACTTCGTGTCGGGATCGAGTTCTTCGTAGAGCGCGGCCAGACTCCGCCCGTCATCTGGCAGCAACGGCCAGATGATGCCGGGCGTGCCGTCCCGGAGGACTACCTCGGTGGCCACACTCCACGGTAACCGAGCCGGTGGCCCAGGGCGGGCTCGAAAGTGGAGTCTGCGTGGTGTGTTCCGCCACGTGCCCCGCGGTGGATCGGCCGGCTCAGCGAGCCGGGATGCGGCGTACCTCGGCGTCCTTGACGGTGACCGTGGTGCGCGGATGGACGACCTTGATCTTGAAGGCGCGCCGCGGCACGTCGCGGAGCACCATCTCGGCCTTGCCTGCCCGGAGACGCTTCTCCTTCACGATCTGACCGTCCATCACGACCTGCACGGTCCCTGCCACGGTGTCCAGATCGTCGGCGTCGACGCGCGCAGTGACGCGGAGCTTGTTCCCGTCCCGCTTCGCGTGGAGACGTACGTCGGCGGGGGTGCGCACCTGCGTCGAGCGCAGGGTGCGTGAGACCGGCGTATAGCCGGCACGTCGCGCGGTCACCTCGGCAGTGACACGGTGACCGAGGTCCTGAGGAGTCAGCTCGTACCGACGCCCGGTGGCGCCGGGCACCTCGATCCCGTCCCGCAGCCAGCGGACTTGGACGTCCGCGGCCCGAGCGGTCTCGATACGGGAGAGGCGCAGCTCCTGACCCGGTCGGGCGCCGCCGCGCATGCGGGGTTCTCGGGTCACCCGCTGGGTCCCGGAGGCGACGACGAGCTTGGCGGCGTCGACCTTGACGGGCTCGTAGCCGGCTCGTGTCGCAGTGACCTCGGCAGTGACGGTCCGACCCACCAGATCGGGGGTGAGAGGCAAGGTACGGCCGGTGCCGGCACGCTTGCCGTCGACCTTCCACACCTGCTCGACCGAGTCGGGTGCCGGGGACCATGCGCCCGGGTCCAGGATGAGTTCCTCGTCGACGGTGGGCGTGCCGCTCACCGTGGGCTGCTCGGTCACCGCGAGGGTGCCCGGCAGCACCGCTTCGGTGGCGGGCGAGGTCGCCTTGGCAGTGGGGTAGCCGATACGGGTGGCGATGACCCGCACCTTGATCCGGCGACCCAGCAAGCTCTCGTCCAGAGGCAGGACCGCAGCGTCCGCGGTACGCAGGCGCTTGCCGTCGACCAGCCAGCGGTACTCGGTGTTCACCTCACCGGGCGCCCACGCGCCAGGAGTGGCGACCAGCTCGCCGCCGACCTTGGGGGTGCCGGCGACGACGGGCTTCTCCACGTTCACCAGCGGCGCGTCGTTGAAGTGGATGAAGCCGTCAGGCCAGCCGCGCCCGCGGCTGATCCGAGCCCAGGAGAAGTCGCCACCCCAGCTGTCCTGGGAGATGACGATCTCATCCGGGGAGACGACCTGCTCGACGTACGCCACGTGACCGGAGGAACCGGCGGGGTAGCTGCCGGCCTTCCACCAGGCGATCGAGCCGACTGTGGGGGTCTGGTCGGTGATCGAGGACATCGAGGTGCCCCAGTACGTCGCGTTGCCGCCTCCGGACCAGGGGCGGACGTTGGGCATGCCGCTCTGCACCATCCGGTACGCCGCGTAGTTGGTGCAGTTGTGCCCGGCGTACATCCGCCAGTACATCGTCTTGCTCGCGTTGGCGTAGCCCGCGGCGCTCATCCCGGCCTTGTTGCAAGCCTGGTAGCCCTTGCACAGCGTCGACACTGCCGCCTGTGCCGGAGCGGCGGGGACGAGTGCGAGGCCAGCGAGGGTGACCAAAACGGACAAGAGGGCACGGAAGGCACGGCGACGGGCACTCACCTGCGTGAGTCTAGGTTCTTGTGTGACTCCTGGGGCGAGATTGGTTCAAGAGTCAAGACGACACGCCGAACTACATCGATGTGATGCGCCACCCGCGTGGTCGATCACCAGCGGTTGTGCACGTCCTCGGCCCAGCCGACGAGGTCGTGCAGGGGCACCTGCCGACCGGACTCGTCTCTGGCCCACCCGTTCCAGTGCCCGAAGCACTGGTGGGTGCGCGAGGAGAACAGCTTCAGGTCGGTGACCGACTGCTTGAGGTGGAACGGCGTGAACGTCAGGTCCACGGTGTCGCCCCAGACGCGCCAGGGAGCCATCCAGTCGTCGGTGTCGTAGTCCCAGACCAGTTCCTCGCTGATCTTGGACAGCCGACCGTCCACGACCAAGGCGTTCTCGACCGAACCTGTGCCATCGGTCCATTTGCCGCCGACCTGGATGCCGACCACGCGGCCATCGGTGCGACCGGCGCCCGCGCCCCAGTTCCACTCCACGTCGTAGGGCCAGCGGCCACGGCCATGGTCGAGCGTGGCCCAGGAGTCGCCGAGCGGGACGTCATGGGCGACGCCGTCGAGCCAGACGGTGCCGCTGGCCGGACGGGCCACGTCTTTGACGGTGTACTGGAACAGCCGCTCGGTCCATGGCACCACGACGCCGAGGGACTCGTGCCCGGGTGGACGGTGGGCGATCACATCGAGCCGTACTCGGTCGCCGCGGGCCCGCAGCCGGGTGCCGCCGTCCACCTCCTCGACGTCGATGCTGACCTGGCGGGTGCGCGAGCGCGCCGGACCACCGCCCAGCGTGCCTGGCAACGTCGCGCTGCGGCCGAGGACGCCGATGGCGTCGTGCGAGACCGCCTCGCCGGTCGCTCGGTCCAACAGCCACAGCCCGTGCACCGCGGCATAGTCGATGTCGGAGAGGACGAGCGCGACGATATGGGTGGGGGTCGTCACCGCCCAGTACTCCCAGCGCTTGTTGCGGCCTCGCCCGAGCCGACCATGGCCGATGCCGTCGGTGGCGACCAGCGGCGTCCGGGTCCAGCCGACGGCGTCGGGGTTGAGGCGCCCGTCCGGCAGCGTCAACGACACCGGTGCGGCGATCTCACGCTCGCGCACCGACAAGGCACGTGCGGGTCCGCCGGCCGCGTGGTCGTGTCGCTGCCGGAGCCGCTGGTTGGCGGTGCGCACCGCCGTCGCGTCCACTTTCAGCACCTTGCGGTCGTAGGTCATCAGCCCGTTGGTCTCCTCTTCGACGTCGGCGAGCTGGGTGTAGACGAAGCCGGCCAGGCCCTGCTCGAGCGCCGGTCCGACCTGGTCGTGATGCAGGCGTAGGAAAGCCCGCTCGAAGGCAGCGCGGTCGGCGTACTTGCGATAGCCGAACTCCTGCTCGCTCCAGGTGTGACCGGGCACGCGGTGGGAGTAGCCGCCGTACTCCGAGAGCACCGCCGCGCGGGAGTCCTCGGCATCAGCGCCCGAGAGGCGGTAGCGGCGGAAGTAGACGTGCCGGCTGACCACGTCGCCGGGTCGCTCTCCCCGCGATCGCTGGTGGTGCCAGCCGCAGTTG
>JBHWSH010000266.1:0-12316 GCA_043427135.1 Marmoricola sp.
CTACTGGCGCTCGATGGTCGGTCGCAGCTGGCATGCCGGATGCCCGGTCGGGCGAGCCCAGCTCCGCGTCGTGCGCGTGAACTACTGGGGGTTCGACGGCTACCGCTACCGCGGGGAGCTCGTGGTCCGCGATGCGATCGCGGGCAAGACCGCAGCCGTGTTCTCCGCCATCTACCGCGCGCAGCTGCCGGTGCGTGCGATGTACCGGGTGGACCGGTTCGGCTGGTCGCCGCGGCTTCGTGGCGCCGACGACTACCGGTCGATGGCCGCCGACAACACCTCCGCCTTCAACTGCCGTGGCGTGGTGGGCAACCCGAGCCGTCGCTCGCCGCATTCCTACGGCCGCTCCATCGACGTCAACCCCTGGGAGAACCCCTACGCGTCGTCGGCCGACGGGTGGGTCCCCAACGCGTGGTGGGTGGGCCGGTCGCATCCGCGGGTGGCCTGGCGGTCCGCCGACCATCCGATGGTGCGGATCATGCGCGAGCACGGGTTCCGCTGGACCTACGGCCGCAGCGACAACCACCACTTCGACGGGTGAGCACTCAAGGCGAGGTGAGCCGCACGGTGGCGACCAGCGGGTTGTGGTCGCTGTGCACGCCGGTCAGCACCTGGTGCCCGAGGACGGCCGCACCCTCGCTGGCCTCGGGCCGCACCCACACCGCCAGGTAGTCGATCCAGCGCCCCCCGGCGTACTTGCTCGTGGGCGGCACGTCCATGCCGAGCAGGCTGTAGGTGGTGCGCAGACCCGGGCTGCCGGTGGCGTTGCGTCCCTCCAGCAACGTGAACGGAAGGCGCGGGTGCTGCACCTGACGGTCGGCACGAGCATCGACGTTCCAGTCGCCTCCGACGGTCACTTCGTGGTTGCGCTGGAACGAGCGGGCCAGAGCGGTGAGGGTCCGCATGTACTGCTCGTTGTTGCGCACTCGCAGCGCCGCACCGGACCGTGGTCTGCCGTTGCGCTCGACGGCGGCGTCCATGTGGGTCTGCAGGTGCACCAGGCCTCGACCGGTGGTCCGCTCGCGCAGCTGCACCCACGTGATCCAGCGCGAATCGATGCGGTACGCCGGCATGGAGGCGGGGCTGCCGTAGACCACGCCCTGCTCGAGAACGTCGAAGGTCGTCGTGCGCACGAGCACCGCGTTGGAGCCCGACCACGAGGAGCGCGGGTCGATAGGCCGCACGAAGGTCCAGTCAGGGTTGGCCGCTGTCCACCCGCTGATCTGCGAGGCGCGAGCGGAAGTGACCTCGTTGAGCCCGATCAAGTCGGCGCCACCGGCGAGCCGTTCGAGGTCGGCACGCGCCTCGGGCCAGGGGAGCCGGGTGTAGAGGTTCGCGGTGGCCACCACGACGTCCGCGGAGGTCTGGGGCTCTACTGCTGACTCGTCAGGGAAGTGCTCCGGCAGGATCGTGGGCAGATCGAGCGCGGGCAGATCGATCGACGGCAACGGTCCGGTCGGCAGCGCCGAGGGCAGCGGGTCCACCGGCGGCCCGGTCGGCAGGGCAGTCGCCCCCACCGCGGCCTCTGCTCCCCCGGGCAGGGATCCCCCTTGAGGACGCAGCACCAAGACCAGCATCAGCACCAACCCGAGGGCAGTGACGACGCCCACGAAGACGCGCTTGGCCAGCGTGGCCGCGTCACCGGTCGGGTGGTCCATCCGCTCAGGGTACGGCGAGGGGAGCGTTTCGCAGCACCCTTCGCGGTCTAGGCTGGGCTCGACCGCAGAGGGCCTAGCACCGGGACCCGTCGAGCAAGCACAGGAGAGCCGCCGTGGCGTCGATCGAAGCAGTAGGAGCACGCGAGATCCTCGACTCGCGCGGCAACCCGACCGTCGAGGTCGAGGTCGCCCTCGACGACGGCACCGTGAGCCGTGCGGCGGTCCCCTCCGGTGCCTCCACCGGCGCCTTCGAGGCGATGGAGCTGCGCGACGGTGGCACTCGCTACGGCGGCAAGGGCGTGCAGAGCGCCGTCGCCGCCGTCATCGACGTCATCGGCCCCGAGCTGGTCGGCTTCGAGGCCTCCGAGCAGCGCCTGGTGGACCAGGCTGTGCTCGCCCTCGACGGCACCGAGAACAAGTCGAAGCTCGGCGCCAACGCGATCCTCGGCGTCTCGCTGGCTGTGGCGCGCGCCGCCGCGGACTCCGCGGGTCTGCCGCTCTTCCGCTACGTCGGTGGACCCAACGCCCACGTCCTGCCGGTGCCGATGATGAACATCCTCAACGGCGGCGCGCACGCCGACACCGGGGTGGACGTCCAGGAGTTCATGGTCGCCCCGGTCGGGGCCGGCAGCTTCCGCGAGGCACTGCGCCAGGGCGCAGAGGTCTACCACGCGCTCAAGTCGGTGCTCAAGCAGAGTGGCTATGCGACCGGGCTCGGTGACGAGGGCGGCTTCGCTCCGGACCTCTCCTCCAACCGCGCCGCGCTGGACCTCATCGCCCAGGCGGTCGAGCAGACGGGCCTGACCCTCGGCGACGACATCGTGCTGGCCCTCGACGTGGCGGCCACCGAGTTCCACTCCGACGGGGCCTACCAGTTCGAGGGGCAGGCCCGCCCCGCCGAGCAGATGCAGGCCTACTACGCCGACCTCGTCGCGTCGTACCCCATCGTCTCGATCGAGGACCCGCTCGACGAAGAGGACTGGGCCGGCTGGCAGGGCATGACCGCCGCGCTGGGCGACCGGGTTCAGATCGTCGGCGACGACCTCTTCGTCACCAACGTGCAGCGTCTGGGTCGCGGCATCGAGGAGCGGTCGGCCAACGCGCTGCTGGTCAAGGTCAACCAGATCGGGTCCCTCACCGAGACCCTCGACTCCGTGGATCTCGCGCACCGCAACGGCTTTCGCTGCATGATGAGCCACCGTTCCGGAGAGACCGAGGACACCACGATCGCCGACCTCGCGGTGGCCACCAACTGTGGCCAGATCAAGACCGGTGCCCCCGCGCGCTCGGAGCGCGTCGCGAAGTACAACCAGCTGCTGCGCATCGAGGAGGAGCTGGACGACGCCGCGCGCTACGCCGGGCGTTCGGCCTTCCCCCGTTTCCAAGGCTGAGACGGGACCGTCGACATGGCCGAGGGCAGGGGACGCTCCCCGCGGGATGGGGGGCCGCGCGGACGGGACGACCGCCGGCCCGGCAGCCGCTCGGGGAGCCGGGCGAGCCGCGTGCCCGCACGCTCCTCCGACCCGCAGGCGGCTCGCCACCGCCTCACCGGCCGCGCCGCCGTCCTCGTCCTGGTCGTGGTGGCGCTGATGGTCTCCTACGCCTCGAGCCTCCGCGCCTACCTCGACCAGCGCGCGCACATCGCCGCGCTCGAGGAGCGCATCCAACGGTCCGAACGCAACATCGAGGCGCTCGAAGAGGAGAAGGAGCGCTGGAAGGACCCCGCCTACGTCATCTCCCAGGCGCGAGCCAGGTTCGCCTTCGGCTTCCCCGGCGAGGTCGGCTACCAGGTGCTCGACGAGGAGGGGGAGCCGCTCGACCCGCAAGCCACCCTCGCCGACCCCGAGCCCGTCGACGACCACCCCGAGTGGTGGCAGACGACGCTGGCGAGCATCGACGCCGCCGCCTTCCCGCCCGACGAGGACGACGGGCCGGCCAAGCGCATCCGTCCGCCTCAGGAGAAGCCCGCTCGGTGATCGACCCCCAGGATCAGGCAGCCATCGAGGCCCAGCTCGGCAGGGCGCCACGCGGCATCCACGCGGTCGGTCACCGGTGTCCTTGCGGCAACCCCGACGTCGTCACCACCGAGCCGCGGCTGCCCGACGGCACCCCCTTCCCCACGACCTTCTACCTGACGTGTCCGCGCGCCGCATCGAAGATCGGGACGCTCGAGAGCTCGGGATTGATGGGGGAGATGACCGACCGGCTCCGCGAGGACAGCGAGCTGGCCGCGGCGTACACCCGCGCGCACGAGTGCTACCTCGCGGCGCGCGAGGAGATCGGTCACGTGGAGGAGATCGCCGGGATCTCCGCCGGAGGCATGCCCGAGCGGGTCAAATGCCTGCACGTGCTCGCCGGCCAGTCGTTGGCCCAGGGACGTGGAGTCAACCCGTTCGGCGACGAGGTCCTCGACGCCCTGGGCGACTGGTGGGCGGCGGGCCCCTGCGTGGCGCCACCCGAGCAGCCGTGACTCGCGTCGCCGCCGTCGACTGCGGCACCAACACCGTCAAGCTGCTGATCTGCGAGACCGACCCCCGCACCGGGAAGCTGGTCGAGCTCGTGCGCGAAGCCCGCATGGTGCGACTGGGCGAGGGGGTCGACGCCACCGGCCGTTTCGCCGAGCAGGCTTTGCTCCGGCTCTTCGCCGCGTGTGAGGAGTACGCCGCGCTG
This sequence comes from Marmoricola sp., assembly GCA_043427135.1. Lineage (GTDB taxonomy): Bacteria > Actinomycetota > Actinomycetes > Propionibacteriales > Nocardioidaceae > Marmoricola_A. Next base: position 4,329 of record JBHWSH010000266.1, read on the forward strand.
CTGGCCGCGCACGGGGTCGACCGGATCCGCTTCTGTGCCACCTCCGCCGCCCGGGACGCCGACAACGCCGACGTGTTCCGGGCCGGAGTGGAGCGCCGCCTGGGCGTGGTGCCCGAGATCGTCTCCGGGGCCGAGGAGGCGCGACTCTCCTATGCCGGTGCCACCGGCGTCCTGCACGACGCCCCGGACCCGGTCGGCGTCGTCGACATCGGTGGCGGGTCCACCGAAGTCGTCGTCGGGACCGGCGGCGCGGTCGCCGCTGCCGCGTCGCTCGACATCGGTTCGGTGCGGATGACCGAGCGGCACCTGCACTCCGACCCCCCGTCGGTCTCGCAGGTGCAGACGCTCGTGGCACAGGTCGACGAGCACCTCGACCTGTTGTCCGGGCGCGGTGTCGACGTGGGCGCGGTGCAGACGCTGGTGGCCGTCTCCGGCACCGGTCTGACCGTCGCTGCCGCAGCGCTCGACCTCGGCGCCCTGGACAGGGCCGCCGTCGACGGAGCCCGCGTCACCATCGACCGGGTCCACGAGATCGCCGCGATGTTCACGGGCATGACGACCGAGCAGCGTCGTGCTCTGCCCTACATGCATCCCGGCCGCGCCGACGTCATCGCCGCCGGTGCGCTGATCCTCAGCCGGGTGTGCGCCCGTGCGCCCGTGACCGAGCTGCGCACCTCGGTCTCCGACATCCTCGACGGCATCGCGCTGTCCCTGCCATGACCTCGCACCTGCCGCATCCACTGACTGGCGAGCCGTTCGACTCACCGGTGCCCCCCGGCACCGGCTGGCCGGGCGACCCCGCGGACCCGAGCACGCCAGTGGCGCACGACGCTGCCGCGGTCGCCGGACTGGCTGCCGGCGCCGCTCTGCCCGAGGTCGACGCCCGGATCAGCGTCTGCCGGGCCTGCCCTCGCCTGGTCCAGTGGCGCGAGGACGTCGCGGTGGCCAAGCGAGCGGCGTACTCCGGTGAGCCGTATTGGGGGCGACCGATCGCCGGTTGGGGTGCCGAGCGCCCGGCGGTCCTCATCGTGGGTCTCGCTCCGGCTGCCCACGGGGGCAACCGGACCGGACGGATCTTCACCGGTGACCGGTCTGGTGACTGGCTCTTCGCCTCGTTGCACCGGGTGGGGCTCGCCCGCCAGGCGACCTCGGTGCACGCCGGCGACGGACAGGGGCTGATCGACGCGCGGATGGTCGCGACCGTGCGCTGCGCGCCACCGGACAACAAGCCGACCGTCGACGAGCGGGACACCTGCGCCCCGTGGCTGCTGCGCGAGCTGACCCTGGTCCAGGACTCGGTGCGGGTCGTGGTGTGCCTGGGCTCCTACGGCTGGGAGGCGGCTCTGCGCGCCTTCAGGCTCCTTGAGTACGCCGTGCCTCGGCCCAAGCCTCGCTTCGGGCACGGCGCGGAGGTGGTGCTGGTCACGCCGGACGGACGAGCGGTCCGGCTGCTGGGCAGCTACCACCCCAGCCAGCAGAACACATTCACCGGCAAGCTCACCGAGCCCATGCTCGACGCGGTGCTCGGCCGAGCCCGGGCCCTGGCAGACTCGGGCGCGTGACCCTCCTCGCCATCACCGTCCTCGGCCACGACCGACCCGGGATCATCGCGGAGACCACCGCCGCGCTCGCCGACCTCGGGTTCAACCTCGAGGACTCGACGATGACGCTGCTGCGCGGCCACTTCGCAATGATGCTGCTGTGCACCGGCGACGCCACCGTCGCCGAGACCGAGCGAGCACTGGCGTTCCTGTCCCAGGACGGATCGCTCGACGTCTCGGTCCGCGAGGTCCCGCAGGAGGAGGCGCCCGGGGCCGCGGCCGCGTCGTACGTCTTGACCGTCCATGGCGGCGACCGACCCGGCATCGTCGGCGCCATCGCCTCCCGCGTGGCCGCGGTCGGCGGCAACATCACCGACCTGACCACGCGCCTGGCCGGTGAGCTCTACCTCTGCGTCGCCGAGGTCGACGTGCCCGCTGGGACCGACGTGCAGGCGCTGCAGGAGTCCCTTGCCAGCGCCGCTGAAGAGCTCGGCGTGGGGGCGACCCTGCGCGAGGTGGAGAGCGACGAGCTGTGAGCCAGACATGGGTCGACGACGTCGTCGGCCGGTGGCACGAGAGCGCGCTCGGGGCGGCCGGCGTCGTACGCCATGTGGTGACCGCACCGGCGAAGGTGCTGGCGACCGCCGGGACGCGGGTGGACCCAAAGGATCCCGAGGTCGTCCAGCTGGCCGCCGACCTCGTCGCCACCATGAGGGTGTCGCCCGGATGCGTCGGCCTTGCCGCGCCACAACTCGGCGTGAGCGCCAAGGTGTTCTGCGTCGACGTCAGCGACCATCCCAAGACCCGCTCCCACCACGGCACCTTCGTGCTGTGCAACGCCGAGGTCGTCGAGTCCTCGCGCAACGAGAAGGCCCGCGAAGGCTGCATGTCGGTCCCCGATTTCACCGGCGACGTCAAACGGGCGACCAGGCTGCGGGTGCGCGGGTCTCTCCCCGGGACCGGCGAGGAAGTCGAGATCCTCGCCGAGGCGTTCGAGGCCCGCGCCCTGCAGCACGAGATCGACCACTGCGACGGGTTCCTGTTCCTCGACCGGGTCGCGGGCGCACACGCAGTCCATCCGCGCAAGACCTACCTGTGAGCGGGCTCCGGCGATGACTGCCCGCGTGCTGCTTCATATCGGGGCGATGAAGACGGGCACGACCTACCTGCAGGCTCTGCTGCAGGACAACCGCAAGGCTCTGCGTCGCGCCGGCGTCCTGGTCGCCCCGGAGCGGGCGGCAGCGGTGCACGACCTGATGGACCACCAGGCCGCTGGACCGGCACATCGCGAGTCCGTCCGGGGCGCATGGGACCGGACATCGGCGCGCATGCGCAGCCATGACGGCTGGTCGGTCCTCTCCCACGAGTACCTCAGCTTTGTCGGCCCGAAGGTGGTGGAGCGGGTCGCCACCACCTTCGACGTCGAGACCCATGTGCTCGTCACCGTCCGTGACGCCGCTGCGACCCTTCCTGCACAGTGGCAGACGTTCGCCCGCAACCGCGGCACGATGACCTGGCCGGAGTACGCCGCAGCAGCCCGCGATCCACGCACCGGCCCCCGCGACCACACCTTCCTGCGCTCGCAGCGAGTCGACCGCATGCTGCGCCTGTGGGCCGATGTGGGGCAGCTCCACGTCGTCACCGTCCCCGCGAGGGGAGGGTCCCCGGACGTGCTGTGGGAGCGGGTGGCCTCGGTGCTCCGGATCGATCCGGAGCTCGCCCCCGAGCGCACGGGGGGCGCCAACGTCTCGGTCGGCTACGCGTCGGCGCATCTGCTGTGCCTGTTGCACCAGAACGCCGCGCATCTGCCCCCCGCGCAGGTGCGCCGCCTCACGATGCACCTGGCTACGACGGTCCTCACCCAGCGGCGCGACACCGAGCCCCGGCCGCCGCTGGACTCGGCCACTCGGCGATTCGCGTCGGACTGGAACGCCCGCACCCGCGACGCGATCAGCGCGTCCGGCGCGCACCTGGCAGGCACGCTCGAGGACCTGCCGGTCCTCCGCGAGGGCCACGATCCAGGTGGCGACGCCATCGGGTTGCCGGACGACTCTGACGTCCTGGCCGCCGCCGCGGACGCGATCCGACAGCTCAGCGCGCTGCTCGGCGTACCAGAGTCTGAAGCCCCGACGGCCGACGTGACTGGCGCGGTGAACCGGTTGGTCGGACTGGTGGAGAGCGCCCTCTCGACCGGCGCGGTCGACAGGCTCAACGCTCGCGGGACCGCCCTGCGCCGCTAGATTCGACGGCAGCCGCCCCCGTATCCCAATGGCAGAGGAAGAGGTCTTAAACACCTTTCAGTGTGGGTTCGAGTCCCACCGGGGGTACCAGTAACCGCCGAGGTAGGTAACGTTTCGCAACATGGCCGCCCTGCAGTCGATGCCGCCGCTCAACCTGCCAGCCCCGCAGTTTGCGCTGCTCGGAGCCAGTTGGCAGCAGCGCTTGGCCTTCAGCAAGAAGGAGGGCATGGACTTCGGGTCCCTGATCGACAAGGCGGTGGGGGAGGCATTGGCGGTCATGCTGGGCGACATACCAATCGTCGTGCCGAAGGAAAACGCACTTCAGCCGTCCCAGCCTGATTGCGTCGAGGTCGGTCCCGTTCGGATCGTGGGCGGGGTTAGACCCCAGAACTTCGATGTCGGCTACCGCCCCGACGGTGTACGGATCGCTTTCGACAGCAAGACGCTGAACGATGACAAGAGCGTCGGTAAGAACTGGCAGAACATGGTCAATGACCTCGCGACCGAAGCGACTACGGTGCACACTCGCTTCCCGAGCGCTGTCGTGGGTTTCATCGTGGCCATCCCGAATCCGTGTCTCGGCGCCGGAGCGCGCACCAACGCCATCGTCGGCACGCTGACCCGACTCGGTGGGCGCAAGCTTGTGGACGAGCCCGCTCACCGTGCCGAAGCGATGAGCCTGATCGCATGGGATCCGGCGACCGGGCAAATCGACCCGACCATGCCAGATCCAAAGAGTCCGCTCCGGATCGAGCGCTTCAACGAGGACCTCGCCCGCGCCTACCGGGAGCGGTTTCAAGGGCTTCCTCCACACGCGACCTGACTAGAATGGCAGGCTGCTGAAACGCGCCTGTGGATGGTGACGTGATCTGTCGGTGGCGGCGTCGATACTTACCGGCATGAAGACATTCTCAGGGAAGGCAGCCGTGTCAGCGGACAAGATCCGTGGCGGCTACTACACGCCGCCTCCTGTGGCGCGCTTCCTCGCGGAGTGGGTCGCGCAAGCAGGTCCGAAGCTCTTAGAACCGTCCTGTGGTGACGGGCGCATCCTCCGCGAGTTGGCATCTCAGAGCGCGCAGGCTCTGGGAGTGGAGCTCCTAGAGTCCGAGGCCGTCAAGGCCGCGGTCTTCGCACCGGTTGCGAACGACAGCTTCTTCGATTGGTTCGTAGGTCGCCAACGGTCCTCCTGGGACGGCGTGGCAGGAAATCCGCCCTACATTCGCTTCGGCAACTGGCCAGCCGATCAGCGTGAGCCGGCCTTGGAATTGATGAGAGCTGAGGGACTCAAGCCGAGCAAGCTCACGAATGCTTGGGTGCCATTCGTGGTGGCCAGCGCAGTCGCGGTACGTCCCGGAGGGAGGGTCGGTCTCGTTGTCCCGGCTGAGTTGCTGCAAGTCACCTACGCGGCTCAGTTGCGCGATTACCTCTTGTCTCAGTTCAGCGAAGTGACGTTAGTGACCTTTGAGCGTTTGGTGTTCGAGGGGATTCTCCAGGAGGTCGTCCTTTTCTGCGGTGTTCGCGGTAAGGGTCCGGCTCAAGTGCGCACCATCCACCTACGCGACGCGGAGGCCCTAGCAGGTGCAAGTCTCGACGTGCCCGCTGCTCCCGCGCTCCTGCACGACCACGAGAAGTGGACCAAGTACTTCCTCGCCCCCGCTCAAATCGAACTCCTTCGCCGCCTGAAGCGCTCCGCTGACCTCGTCAATCTGGGCTCCCTGGCATCAGTCGACGTAGGAATCGTGACTGGCCGCAACAGTTTTTTCACCTTCACGGACGAGCAGGCAGACGGTCTCGGGCTACTCGAGCATTGCGTGCCTCTTGTCTCGCGGAGTGCCCAGCTCAGCGGAGCCGTGTATGACGCCGACTGTCGCGCAGCCGACCTCGCGAGCAACCATCGGACGTGGCTACTGAACGCGCCGGATGACGTGACGGACTACCCGGCCCTCTTGAGCCACGTCGAGCTGGGTGAAGCAGCCGAGGTTCACCTGGGATACAAGTGCTCGATCCGCAAGCCGTGGTGGCGGACGCCTTCGATGTGGACGCCAGACCTCTTCATGCTTCGCCAGATCCATTTGGCTCCGCGGATGACTGTGAACGCGGCGGGCGCAACGAGCACAGACACAGTGCATCGCGTTCGGGTCGAGGAGGGAGTCGACCCGCTAGCCCTAGCAACCGTGTTCATCAACAGTGCAACGTTCGCCTTCAGCGAGATCATGGGTCGTAGTTATGGCGGAGGGATCCTTGAGCTTGAGCCGCGGGAGGCAGAGCAACTTCCACTGCCGTCTCCTGACCTGGTCTCGGCAGAGTTGGCTAGCGACGTCGATTTGCTTCTCAAAGCCAGCGAGGTCGAGAAAGCTCTTGACCTGGTCGACCGACAGATCTTGGTCGAAAAACTCGGCTGGACGCCGGAGGTCGTCACATCCTGCCGCGAGGCATGGCAGGCGTTGCGCGACCGCCGGACTCGGCGCGGCCGCGGCTGACGGCCCACGATTGTCTCATCCTGCCCCCAATCTGCGTGTTCGAGTCCCACCGGGGGTACTCATCTGGTGACCGGGCATCCCAGCGCGGCCATCCTCCACCCGCCGGGCCTCGCCCGGCGCCAGACCTCAGGAGCTCCCATGCACCGCAACCTCCGCGCCCACGCCGTGGCCGCGCTGTCCACTCTGCTGCTCGTCGGCGGGCTGCTCGCAGCACCCGCCGCCCAGGCTGACGACCGCCGGTGTCGCGGCACCATCGGTGCGACCCGAGTGGGGGACAACGTCGTCGTGCCCCGCGGTGCCACGTGCCGACTCCTCGGCACACGGGTCGAGGGCAACGTGCTCGTCCGCAAGGGTGCGACCCTCATCGCCCGCGGCGTCCGCGTCGACGGCAACGTCCAGGGCGAGAAGCACCGCCGAGTGGTCGTCCGGCACCGCAAGGTGAACGGCAAGGTCCACCGATCGGTCATTGACGGCAACATCCAGCTGAAGCAGGGTGGTGGCGGGCGGTTGCTGCGCAACGTGGTCGACGGCGACATCCAGCTGTTCTCCAACAAGGCCCGGTTCGTCGTACGCCGCAACAACGTCGACGGCAACCTCCAATGCAAGGGCAACAAGCCCGCGCCCACCGGCAAGCGCAACAAGGTCGCCGGAGACAAGGAGAACCAATGCCGCAGGCTCTGAGCCTCGCCAGCCTGGAGATCCCGGCACGCCTCTAGGGTGTCGGCATGTCTCTCACGATCGGGGTCGACGTCGGCGGCACGAAGATCGCGGCCGGCGTCGTGGACGACGACGGCAACATCCTGGCTTCGCTGCGCCGGCCGTCACCCACCGACAGCGCCGACGAGCTCCGCACGGTGGTCACCGAGATCGTCACCTCTCTGCGCGCCGACCATGACGTGACCGCGCTGGGGCTCTCAGCGGCCGGCGCCGTCACCGCCGACCGCCGCCATGTGCAGTACGCACCCCATCTGGTGTGGGGCGAGGAGCCGGTGGCGGATCGGCTGGGCGCCGAGACGGGGCTTCCCGTCGTGATCGAGAACGACGGCAACGCCGCTGCGTGGGCCGAGCACCGCTTCGGTGCCGGCCAGCAGCTTCCCGACATGCTCATGATCGCGGTCGGAACCGGCGTCGGCGGCGGCGTGGTCCTGCGCGGGGAGCTCGTGCGCGGAGGGCACGGCTTCGCCGCCGAGGTCGGTCACATCGCCTTCGTCCCCGGCGGTCTGCCCTGCCCTTGCGGCCGCCGGGGCTGCTGGGAGCAGTACGCCTCCGGCAATGCTCTCGTACGCCGGGCGCAGGAGGCGGCTCGGCGCGGCAACGCCGCAGGTCTGCTCGACAGGGCCGGCGGTGACGTGGACGCCATCACCGGTCACCTGGTGACGGAGGCGGCGAGCGACGACGACCGGGAGGCGATCGCGGTCTTCGACGCGCTGGGCTACGACCTCGGCACGGGCATCGCGTCGATCGTCGCGGTCGTCGACCCCTCCCTCGTCGTGCTCGGCGGTGGGGTCAGCGACGCCGGCGAGCTCCTGCGCGGCCCGGCCGAGCGCGGACTCCGCGCCGAGCTGACCGGCGGAGACCACCGCCACCCGCCGCCGGTCGTGCTGGCCCACCTCGGCAACGACGCGGCGATCGTCGGAGTCGCCGACCTCGCCCGCCGGCCCTCGTGACGCGCCGACCGCCACCTCAGCCGGCCTTCAGGTTCCGTCCCTAAGATGGAGCGGCAGACA
>JBHWSH010000267.1:0-3743 GCA_043427135.1 Marmoricola sp.
CTGCAGCTCGAGAGCGACGTCGATGATCATGTCCTCCTGGCCGCCGACGAGTCGGCGCTTGCCGACCTCGACGAGCAGGTCGCGGGTGTCGACGCCGTACTGCGCGGAGGCGTTCTCGGCGTGCCGGAGGAACGACGAGTAGACGCCGGCGTACCCGAGGGTGAGCGTCTCGCGGTCGACCCGCACCGGACGGTCCTGCAGCGGGCGGACCAGGTCGTCGGCGGCGTCCTGCAGCTTGAAGACGTCGCAGCGGTGGTTCCACCCCTGCAGGTCGGCTACGGCGATGAACGGCTCGATCGGGCAGTTGCCCGCACCGGCGCCCTGACCGGCGAGCGATGCGTCGACGCGGTAGACGCCTTCCTCGACGGCGATGACCGAGTTGGCCACGGACAGCGAGAGGTTCTCGTGGGCGTGGATGCCCAGCTGGGTGCCGGGATCGAGCACGTCGCGGTAGGCGCGGATGCGGTCGCGGACGCCGTCCATCGTGAGCCGGCCGCCGGAGTCGGTGACGTAGACGCAGTGCGCGCCGTACGACTCCATCAGCTTGGCCTGCTTGGCCAGCTCCTCGGGCGGGGCCATGTGAGACATCATCAGGAAGCCGGAGACGTCCATGCCGAGCTCGCGCGCGGTCTCGATGTGCTGCTTGCCGACGTCGGCCTCGGTGCAGTGGGTGGCGACGCGGACCGAGCGGACGCCCAGGCCGTACGCCGTGCGCAGGTGCTCGGCGGTGCCGATGCCCGGGACGAGCAGCGAGGTGAGTACAGCGTTCTGGATGACCGACGCCGCAGCCTCGATCCACTCCCAGTCGGTGTGCGAGCCGGGGCCGTAGTTCAGCGAGCCGCCGCCGAGCCCGTCGCCGTGCGTGACCTCGATGGCGTCGACGCCGGCGTCGTCGAGGGCGGCAACGATCTTCTTGACGTTCTCGGGGTCGAGCCGGTGCCGGATGGCGTGCATGCCGTCGCGCAGCGTGACGTCCTGGATGTAGAGCTCGGTGGTGGTCCCTGAGGAGGCGAGGGACGAGCCGTCTCGAAGGGTCATGCCGGCACTCCTTCCGCGCGAGCGGTAAGCGCCGCCGCGATGGTCTCGCCGGTCTTGAGAGCGGCGGCGGTCATGATGTCGAGGTTGCCGGCGTACGCCGGGAGGTAGTGCGCAGCGCCCTCGACCTCGAGGAAGACCGCGACCTTGTGGGTGACGGTGACGTCGCCGACGCCCTTCTTGAACATGGTGTGCACCGGCTCGCCCTCGGGCAGGCGGGTGAACTGCACGTCCTGCTTGAGCCGGTAGCCCGGGACGTACTCCTGGACGGCTGCGACCATGTCCTCGACCGACTGGCGGATCGCGTCCTGCTTGACCTCGTCGGCGTCCTCGATCAGGCAGAAGACGGTGTCGCGCATGATCAGCGGCGGCTCGGCCGGGTTGAGGATGATGATCGCCTTGCCGGTCCACGCGCCGCCGACGGCCTCGACGGCGTTGGCTGTCGTCTCGGTGAACTCGTCGATGTTGGCGCGGGTGCCGGGGCCGGCGGACTTGCTGGCGACCGAGGCGACGATCTCGGCGTACGGCACGTCGGTGACGCGAGAGACCGCGGCCACCATGGGGATCGTGGCCTGGCCGCCGCACGTGACCATGTTGACGTTGTCGAGCTCGATGTGGGCGTCGAGGTTGACCGGCGGCACCACGAACGGACCGATGGCGGCCGGGGTGAGGTCGACCAGCTTCTTGCCGTACGCCGCCAGCTTGGCCGCGTTGGACCGGTGCGCTCCCGCGGAAGTGGCGTCGAAGACGATGTCGATGTCGTCGAAGCCGTCCATCGCGATGAGCCCGTCGACGCCCTCGTGCGTGGTGGGCACCTTGAGGCGGGCGGCGCGAGCGAGCCCGTCAGAGTCGGGGTCGATGCCGACCATCGCCCCCATCTCGAGGGTCTCGGAGGTGCGCAGCACCTTGATCATCAGGTCGGTGCCGATGTTGCCCGACCCGATGATGGCGACCTTGGTCTTCTTGTCCGTCATCGTCAGTCCTTTCCTGAGAAGCGTGCGGTCACAGAGCCGAGCCCGGTGATGTCGGCGCGGACGACCGCGCCGGCGTGGACCGGGTGGACCGGTCCGAGGGCGCCGGACAGGATCACCTGGCCGGCGCGAAGCGGCTCGCCGTACTCGACCGCGGCCGTGGCCAGCCACGCCAGCGCATTGAGCGGGTCGCCGAGGCAGGCGGCGCCATTGCCGGTCGAGACCACCTCGTCGTCGCTGGTCATCGTCATCTCGACGTCGACCGGCTCGAACTCGTCAAGCGCACGGCGCTCGGCGCCCATCACGTAGAGGCCGCTGGAGGCGTTGTCGGCGACGGTGTCGCCGAGCTTGATGTCCCAATCGGTGATGCGGGAGTCGACGATCTCGATCGCCGCGCGGGCATGGTCGACGGCGCTGCGGACGGAGTCGGCGGTGAACGGGCCGTCGGTCAGGTCGGCTCCGAGGACGAAGGCGATCTCGGCCTCGGCGCGCGGCTGCATGAGCCGGCTCATCGGCACGGTCTCGTCCTCGGCGTACTCCATGTCATCGAGCAGCACGCCGAAGTCGGGGGTGTCGACGCCGAGCCACTGCTGGACGGCCGGGGAGGTCAGGCCGATCTTGCGGCCGACGACCTTCGCGCCGGCGTCGATGCGCCGGCCGATCACGAGGGACTGCACGGCGTACGCCGCGGCGACGTCGTCGCTGCCGATCAGGTCGCGCACGGGCGGGCACGGCACGCCGGATTCGGCCGCTTCGATCAGCCGCCGAGCGGCCGCCTCGATCGCCGACTGCTGCGGGCTGATGGTGGTCATGGTCCCGATCCTGCGGGTCCGCGACGCCCGAGTGAAGGAACGAGTTCCACTGACCGGAACACGCTGCGGCATCATGGGGGCATGACCGCCGCACTCGACCCGAGCAGCGTGCTGGGCAAGGCGGTCAGGGTGCTCGACGCGTTCACCGCCGAGGACACCGGGGTCGCCTTCGCCGAACTGCAGCGCCGCACCGGCCTTCCCAAAGCCACGCTGCACCGCGTCGCGGGAGATCTGGTCAAGGCCCGGCTGCTGGCTCGCATCGACGGTGAGTACCACCTCGGCCCGTATCTCTTCGAGCTCGGCATGCGCGCGTCGGTCGAGCGCACGCTGCTCGAGGTGGCGACCCCGTTCCTCGAGGACCTCTACGGACGGACGCGCGAGACCGTCCACCTCGGCCTGCGCGAGGGCGCCGAGGTCGTGTACGTCGCGAAGATCGGCGGGCACCGGCAGGCGCGGTCGCCGTCGCGGCTGGGCGGGCGGATGCCGGCACACGCCACCGCGATCGGCAAAGCGCTCTTGGCCTGGGCCGAGGAGGATGAACGGCTGGCTGTCCTGTCCTCCGGACCGCTGGAGCGTCGTACGCCGCGCACGATCGTGGCGCCCGGCCGTCTCCGTCAGCAGCTCGAGTCGGTCCGCGAGCACGGCGTGGCCTACGAGTTCGAGGAGTCAGCACCCGGCCTGGTCTGCGTGGCGGCGCCGATCCTCGACGCCACCGACCGGCCGATCGCAGCCCTCAGCGTCGCGGGGCCGGTCACCCGGTTCCGGCCGCAGGACCATGCGTCGTCGGTCCGCGCGGCCGCCGCCGGCGTGGCCTCGACCCTCGCCCGCCGGCGGTCGCTGGTGGTTGAGGAGGAGCGATAGCGACGTCTCGAAACCACCCGCGGTCGCTCGAGCCCACCGGCGGTCGAGCCTGCCTGTCCTGAGG
>JBHWSH010000268.1:0-3626 GCA_043427135.1 Marmoricola sp.
GCGTCCGGGGCAGTCGGGGGAGTGGTCGGTCGCACGACCGCCGCGAGGCCGCAGTCTCCCGTCGTGTCGTCGTCGGCGGTGCAGGAATCCTCCGCGCCGGTCGAGTTCACTGGTACCCACCAGGCTGGCATCGTGACGCCGGCGCAGGACCGGCTCCACTTCGTCGCGTTCGACGTCGTCACCGACAGCCGTGAGGCGCTCGTGGCGATGCTGGCGTCGTGGACGGCGGCCGCCCGGCGGCTGACCGCCGGTGAGATCGTTGGCCCAGAGGACAGTGGTGAGGCGCAGGGACTACCGCCGTCCGGCCTCACGCTGACCGTCGGATTCGGACCGACGCTGTTCATGACGGGCGATGGCGTCGACCGTTTCGGACTGGCGGCTCGTCGCCCGAACTCCTTGGCCGAGCTACCCGTGTTCCCAGGCGACGCTCTCGATCCCTCCATCAGCGGGGGAGACCTGTGCGTCCAGGCGTGCGCCAACGACCCCCAGGTGGCGGTGCACGCCGTGCGCAACCTGGTGCGCCTGGGCGTCGGGGTGGTACGTGTGCGCTGGACCCAACTCGGGTTCGGCCGCACGTCATCCACCAGTACGGCGCAGGCGACGCCGCGCAACCTCCTCGGCTTCAAGGACGGCACGGCCAACCTCAAGGCCGAGAACGGCAGCGCACTCGAGCAGTTCGTATGGGTGGGGGAGGACGACGTCGCTTGGCTGGCCGGCGGTTCCTATCTGGTCACCCGTCGGATCCGCATGCTGATCGAGGACTGGGACCAGGTGCCCGCACCCCACCAGGAGGCGGTGATCGGACGCACGAAGACCGCGGGCGCGCCGCTGGGTCAGCGAAAGGAATTCGACCCGACCGACTTCGCGGCCGTCAGGGGTGATGGTCCGGCCATCCCGCGGGACTCGCACGTCTTCCTGTCTCATCCCACCAATTCAGGCACGGCCATGTTGCGGCGTGGGTACAGCTTCGTGGACGGCACAGACGATTCCGGCCGTCTCGATGCCGGCCTCTTCTTCATTGCCTACCAGCGCAACCCGGATACCGGCTTCGTGCAGGTGCAGCGAAACCTTGCCGCGGATGCGCTCAACCGGTTCATCCAGCACGGGTCCTCCGCCGTGTTTGCCTGCCCGCCGGGAGTTCGCGATGCCGACGACTGGTGGGGTAGGACTCTGTTCGACGCTTGACCGCATGCGCCCAGGGGCTACTGCGGTCAACGCCCGTGCAGCGGGTCGAGCGGGCGGGGTGGTCCTGCGGCGACCTGCCCCGTCTCGAAAGGCGGACCGGGACGCCGGCGGATGGTCGGTGTCGTTCCTCCCAGTGGCTCAGGTGGCGTCAGGGTCGTTCGGGCCTTGACGCTTTCCCGTGCCTGGGATGAGCTCGCTGACGTAGGGGTCGTGGCGCTTGCCCGCGTGTGCCTCGTCCTGCAGGCGCTCGACCAGGTGCGGGTAGTGCGCCTCGAACGCGGGGCGCTCCGAGCGGATCCGCGGGAGCTCCACGAAGTTGTGCCGCGGCGGCGGGGACGAGGTCGCCCACTCCAACGAGTTGCCGTAACCCCAGGGGTCGTCGCGCAGCGCGAGCTGCCCGTACTTCCAGGAGCGGACGACGTTGTAGATGAAGGGGATGACCGAGGCGCCGAGCACGAAGCTGAAGATCGTGGAGATCATGTTCAGTGTGGTGAACCCATCAGTGGGCAGATAGTCGGCATACCGGCGCGGCATCCCTTCGTTGCCCAGCCAGTGCTGGACCAGGAACGTGCCGTGGAATCCGATGAACGTGAGCCAGAACTGCAGCTTGCCCAGCCGCTCGTCCATCATCCGGCCGCACATCTTGGGGAACCAGAAGTAGATTCCGGCGTAGGCGGCGAACACCACGGTGCCGAACACGACGTAGTGGAAGTGCGCCACGACGAAGTAGGAGTCGTGCACCTGCCAGTCCAGCGGCGGGGAGGCCAGCAGCACACCGGTCAGCCCACCGAGCAGAAAGGTGACCATGAAGCCGATCGAGAACAGCATCGGCGTCTCGAAGGTCATCTGACCCCGCCACATGGTGCCGATCCAGTTGAAGAACTTCAGACCGGTCGGCACGGCGATCAGGTAGGTGAGGAAGGCGAAGAAGGGCAGCAGCACCGCGCCGGTGGCGTACATGTGGTGTGCCCAGACGGCGAGGGCGAGAAAGCCGATGGCCAGGGTCGCGCCGACCATGCCCTTGTAGCCGAACAGCGGCTTGCGGGCGAAGACCGGGATGATCTCGGTGACGATGCCGAAGAACGGCAGCGCGATGATGTAGACCTCGGGGTGGCCGAAGAACCAGAAGAGGTGCTGCCACAGCATCGGCCCGCCGTTCTCGGCCGAGAAGATGAGGGACCCGAGGTTGCGATCGGCGAGCAAGGCGAGTAGCGCAGCGGTCAGGATCGGGAAGGCCAGCAGGATCATGATGCTGGTGACCAGCGTGTTCCAGACGAAGATCGGCATCCGGAACATCGTCATGCCGGGGGCGCGGAGGCTCACGATCGTGGTGATGAAGTTGACGCCACCGAGGATCGTGCCCAGCCCGCTGACGGCCAGGCCGGTGATCCACAGGTCACCGCCCACGCCCGGGGTGTGCAGCTCGCTCGACAGTGGCGCATAGGCCGTCCAGCCGAAGTCAGGGGCCCCGCCCGGGGTGGCGACGCTGGAGACGACGATCAGGCTGCCGAAGAGGAACAGCCAGAACGACAGCGCGTTCAGCCGCGGGAACGCCACGTCGGGAGCGCCGATCTGCAGCGGCATGATCAGGTTTGCGAACGCGAAGAACAGCGGCGTCGCGAACATCAGCAGCATGATCGTGCCGTGCATGGTGAACAACTGGTTGTACTGCTCGGGGGAAGTGAACTGAAGGCCCGGCTGGGCTAGCTCGCCGCGCATCAACATGGCCATCAGGCCACCGATCATGAAGAACCCGAACGACGCGACCATGTACATCAGGCCGATGGTCTTGTGGTCGGTGGTTCGCAGCAGGCTGGTCAGTCGCGACCCCTTGGTCGGTGGCGGAGCCAGACTTGGCCGGGAAACGATCGGGGCTGGGGCGATCGTCATCGTCGCGGCTCACTTTCACGGTGGCGGGGCCGACGATCAGCTGGGGCTGCGCCCGGCGAGCTGATCGATCTTCTAAGCTGAATCGTAGAGGTATCTCCTAAGTAGGATCGTAGAAGGGGTCGGTGGGGGCGTGTCCCCTACGAGCGGCCGTCACGGTGCTTCGGCGGAGTCGCGGCGAGAGGAAGTGGGTCCATGCGACCGTTCGGAGAACTTGAGGCGGCGATCATGCGGGATCTGTGGGAGCGAGCGGAGCCTGCGACCGTCCGAGATGTGCTGGCCTCGCTCAGCACGTCCCGCAAACTCGCCTACACGACCGTGATGACGGTGATGGACAACCTGCACCGCAAGGGTCAGGTGACCCGTGAGATGAGCGGCCGGGCGTGGCTGTACCGGCCAGTGCGCACGCAGGCCCAGCACGCAGCGGCCCTGCTGCAAGACGTGCTGGCGGAGTCCGCAGATCGGCAGGAGGTGCTCATGCACTTCGTCGCCGACCTGGATTCCGACAGCGTCACCCAGCTCAGGTCGGCAGTGGAGAGCGCGCGCCGGCGCGG
>JBHWSH010000269.1:0-10712 GCA_043427135.1 Marmoricola sp.
TACGGGTGGATCGAGTTCGACCCGAAGCCTTGGACCTGCACCCCCTACGGCTTCGGCATGAACCGGATGGCGCTCTTCGCCTATGAGCGGGAAGACCCGAGGTGGCGCATCGCGCAACTCGTCACCGACGACCCCGACTCTGTCGTTGCGACGGTCGCGACGGTCGCGACGGTCGCGACCGGCGCGACGGACCAAGGCGTCGAGGGAGAGCCGGTGTTGCACGTGCGCACCACCGGCGTGACGCGCGATGGCCCGCTCGACCCCGCGCGTCCGGCGTACGACCTCTGGGTCGACGCGGATCACCTGCCAGTGCGCATGGAGACCGACGGTCTGCGCTGGGACTTCACCTACCCCTCGGACCTCGAAGAAGAGCTGTCGGCTCCGGCTCGGGACGAGCGGGGCTCCTACGGCTACGCCATCGGTCCCGGCATGGGCGCGGCCAAGGCGTGCTTCCAGGGCGGCCACTGTCCCGACGCGAGCGAGGATGCGCTGCAGTTGACTTGGGGCGACGGGCGCACGCAGCCCGCGCGCTGACAGCCGCGGTCGGCCACTCGCCTGGGCGAAGAAATCGCCCCCGATCGGCGTGATCGGGGGCGATTCCTCCGCACGGGCGAGCGTGTCGGCCCGGCGATGGCGACAGCCGTCAGGTGTTCTGTGGGAACCCCAGGTTCAGGCCGCCGTGAGACGGGTCGAGCCACCGCTGCGTCACGGCCTTCTCGCGGGTGAAGAAGTCCACCCCGGCGGGACCGTAGGCCTTGGTGTCGCCGAACAGCGAGGCCTTCCAGCCACCGAACGAGTGGTAGGCCACCGGCACCGGGATCGGCACGTTGATGCCGACCATGCCGGCCTCCACCTCCCGCTGGAATCGGCGGGCGGCGCCACCGTCGTTGGTGAAGATGGCGCTGCCGTTGCCGTACTGCCCGGAGTTGATCAGCTCGATCCCCTCCTCGTAGCCCGACACCCGCACCACCGAGAGCACCGGACCGAACACCTCGTCGATGTAGACCGACGACGAGGTCGGCACCTTGTCGACCAGCGTCGGCCCCAGCCAGAACCCGTCGGGATCACCGTCTGCCTCGACACCGCGCCCGTCGACCACCACCGTCGCGCCGTCCGCGGCCGCCACGTCGACGTACGACGCCACCTTGTCGCGGTGCTCGCGGGTGATGAGCGGACCCATGTCCGCAGACCCCCGCCCGTCGCCGGTCTTGAGCGTCGCCATGCGCTCGCGGACCTTCTCGATGAGCGGGTCCGCCACGGCGTCGACCGCCAGCACCACGCTGACCGCCATGCACCGCTCACCGGCGGAGCCGAACCCGGCGTTGACCGCCGAGTCGGCCACCAGGTCCAGGTCGGCGTCGGGCAGCACCAGCATGTGGTTCTTCGCCCCACCGAGCGCCTGCACGCGCTTGCCATGGGACGTGCCGGTCTCATAGACGTACTTGGCGATCGGAGTCGACCCGACGAACGAGATCGCCGCGACGTCAGGATGCACGAGCAGCGCGTCGACCGCCTCCTTGTCGCCGTGCACCACGTTGAGTACGCCCGGAGGGAGACCCGCCTCGGCCATGAGCGCAGCCAGCCAGTTGGAGGCCGACGGGTCCTTCTCGCTCGGCTTCAGTACGACGCAGTTGCCGGTCGCGATCGCGATCGGGAAGAACCACATCGGCACCATCGCCGGGAAGTTGAAGGGGCTGATCACCCCGACGACCCCAAGGGGCTGCTTGACCGAGTAGACGTCGACGTCGGTGGAGACGTTCTCCGAGATCGACCCCTTCAGCACGTGCGGCAGGGAGCAGGCGAACTCCACGACCTCCAGCCCGCGGGCGATCTCGCCGGCCGCGTCCGAGAGCACCTTGCCGTGCTCGGAGGTGAGGATCTCGGCCAGCTCGTCGCGCCGGGCATTGAGCAGCTCACGGAAGGCGAACATGATCGTTTGACGCTTCGCGATGGAGACGTTGCCCCAGGATCCGAACGCCTTGCGCGCGACCGCCACCGCGTTGTCGACGTCGGCTGACGAGCCCAGGCGCACTCGACGCTGGACCACGCCGCGCGCCGGGTCGAAGACGTCGCCGAGCCGATCAGACGAGCCGGCAGAGGGTCCGCCGTCTATCCAATGGTCGAGCACGGGCAGGTCGTCGCTGCTCATCAGTTGCCGCCCTCGTTCAACGTCACCTCGATGGGCTCGAAGTCCGCCCCGTCCACGTCCACGCCCTCGTCACGGAGCTCATCGAGCGCCTTCTCGACGTACTCGTTGCTGAAGGCGGTCTCCGGCGGCTCCTCGCTGATGATCGTCGCCCCGGTCTCGTTCTGCGTGTTCATCGCGATCTCGACGGTCTGGTCCCACGCGGCCTGGTCGATGATGCCCACGCCGTTGGTGGAGGGCCAGATGAGCTTGTTGGTCTCGTTGGTCATCCACAGCTGGTGGCTGGTGCCGAGTTGCGACCCGGCCGCGGTGACGATGTCGGCCGCTTCCTGCGGGTTGTCCCGCGCGAACTCCCAACCACGGATCGAGGCCTTGATGAAGGCGACGGTCTGGTCGGCGTACTCCTCGTCGTCGAGTCGCTCGGTCGAGGCCCAGATGGCGTCCTGCAGCATCGCGGTGCCGACGTCGTTCCAGTCGATGACGTTGAGGTCCTCCGGCTGGTAGAGCTCACCGGTGTCGGGGTTCACGCTCTCGAGCACCTGCGCGTACTCGTTGTAGGTCATCGCCTGTGCCGCGTCGATGTCGCCGTTGAGGAAGGCGTTCATGTCGAAAGCCTGCTGCACCAGGTTGATGTCCTCGAGACCGACACCGGCCTGCTGCATGCCGGCGAACAGCTCCCACTCGTTGCCGAATCCCCACGAGCCGACGTTCTTGCCGGCGAGGTCGGCCGGCTCGGTGATGCCGGCGTCCTTGAAGGAGATCTGCGTGGTCGCGCTGCGCTCGAAGATCTGAGCAACGTTGGTGATCGCGGCGCCCTGCTCGATGGAGCCGAGGACCTTCGGCACCCACGAGATCGCGTAGTCCACGTCGCCTGCCGCGAGGACGTCCTGCGGGACGATGTCGGGCCCGCCCTCCTGGATCGTGACGTCGAGCCCCTCCTCCTCGTAGAAGCCCTGGTCGACCGCGGCGTAGTAGCCGGCGAACTGAGCTTGAGCCGACCACTGCAGCTGCAGCGACACCGGCGTCAGCTCCTCGCCGTCACCGGTAGGGGACCCGGTGTCCGGATCGTCGTCACCGCCACCGCACGCGGTCAAGGACAGTGACAGGGCGACTGCGAGTACGCCGAGACGTCGTCGCGACCGGCTCCCGGATCGTCGGATGAGGTTCATGCGGATCTCCCTTGCGGTGGTGGTGGTGAGCGGTGCGATCAGGTGGTGGGCTGGTGCCTGCTGAACCAGAGTTCGACCAGCAGCGTGACGACGTAGAAGATCAGGCCGAGGACGCTCGAGCCGACGACGTAGGCCCAGGCGAGCGGGTAGTTGCTGCTGGCCGCGGCGGTGGTGATCGCCTTGCCGAGTCCGCCGACGGGACCGCCGAAGTACTCGGCGATCAGGGCCGAGATCACCGCGAGCGAGGAGGCGATGCGCAGACCGGTGAAGACGTACGGCGTGGCCGTGGGCAGGGTGACCGTCGTGATGACCTGCCGCGGGCTCGCGGCGTACGCCTGCATCAGCTCGCGATGCACCTGGCTCACCTGACGCAGCCCGCGCAGGGTGTTCAGGTAGACCGGGATGCACACCGCGAGGGCCGCGACGATGATGCGGCCGGTGTTCACCGCGGCGCCGAACATCGTGTAGAGCACCGGGGCCAGAGCCACGATCGGGACCACCGACAGCGCCGCCACGACCGGGACCGCCATCTGGTCGAGGACCCGAGACATGCTCGACAGGATCGCAGCGAGTACGCCGACCAGGGCGCCGAGCAGCATGCCCAGCAACGCGTTCTGGCCGGTGACCCGCATGCCGGAGACGATGTTGCCGCGCGCAGTGACGATCTGATCCCAGATCGCGCTGGGCGGCGGGATGATGTAGGAGTCGATGTCGAGCGCGGTGACCGCGAGCTGCCACAGACCCAACGCGGCGGCCCCCACGGCGAGCGGCGCTACGACCGTGCTCATCCGCAGGTCGCCGATCGGGAGGCGACGTCGCGGGTCTGCTGCGCCGACCGGGGTGGTGACACCCTCCTCGGCGGTCGGCACACCCGCCGTGGTCACGCTCATCGGGTCTCCACTCCGCGCGCGTCCGGCCGGGGCGCACCGTGCAGCAGCTCGCGCACCCGCTGCACCGTGTGGAAGAAGCCCTCGGCGTCTCGCACGTCGTCGGTGCGGTCGTGGGACCGTCCCATGCCCTGGCCGTCGGCGGTGACGATGTCGACGATCCGGCCCGGTCGGGGCGACATCACCACGACCCGGTCGGAGAGGAACACCGCCTCAGGGATCGAGTGCGTCACGAACAGCACCGCGGCCCCGGTCTCCCGGCAGATCCGGACGAGCTCGTTCTGCATGCGTTCGCGCGTGATCTCGTCGAGGGCGCCGAACGGCTCGTCCATCAACAGCAGCTTGGGGCTCTCGGCCAGCGCACGGGCGATGGCCACCCGCTGCTGCATGCCGCCGGAGAGCTGGTCGGGGTGGGAGCGGGCGAAGTCCTGCAGGCCGACGAGCTCCAACAGCTCTTGGGACCGGGCCTTGCGTTGGGTCGCGCCGGTCCCGTGCAGCTTGAGCGGCAGCTCGATGTTGGAGGCGACGGTGCGCCACGGCAGGAGCCCGGCCTGCTGGAAGGCGATGCCGTAGTCCTGGTCGAGTCGGGCCTGGCGTGCGGGCTTGCCGAAGACCTCGATGGTGCCGGCGGTGGGCGAGTCGAGGTCGGCGACCAACCGCAGCAGGGTGCTCTTGCCGCAGCCGCTCGGCCCGATCAGCGAGACGAACTCGCCAGCCTGCACGTCGACGCTGACGTCGTCGAGAGCGACGACGCGGTCGCGCTTGCGGCTGAAGACGCGCGAGACGTCGCGGACCGAGATCGCGGCGGTCATCGTGGACGTGGCGTTCATGAGGAAGCTCCTGTGAGGCGGAACGGACGCAGCGCAAGACCGACGAGGCCCACGGCGCCGGCGGCGACCAACCCGACCGCGACGGCACCGAAGATCGGTGCCCACGCCTTGGCCGGGTCGCCGCTGGCGGACTGGGCGTACTCGACCACCATGCGCCCCACTCCGCCGCGCAGACCGATGGAGACCTCGGCGACGACCGCGCCGATGACGGCGCTCGCCGCACCGAGTCGCAGCGCAGGCAGGAGGAACGGGACGCTCGCTGGGATGCGCAGCGTGATGAAGGTGCGCCACCAGCCGATGCCGTAGGCGCGCATGAGCTCCAGATGGGTCCGTTGCGGCGACTTCAATCCGCGCAATGCTCCGACGGCGATGGGGAAGAACGCGAGATACGCCGCGATGAGGGAGACCGAGTGCTCGTTCTGCCACTGGAACGAGCCGATCTCGATCTGGGCGCCCCACCGGCGTACCAACGGCGCGATCGCGATGAGCGGCACCGTCTGGCTCAGGATGACCCACGGCAGCACCCCGGCCTCGGCGACGCGGAACCGCGCCATCAACAGGGCGAGCGCCAGCCCGACGATCAGGCCCATCAACCAGCCGATGGCCGAGAGCTTCAAGGTGAACCAGCTCGCCTCCGCCACTGCGAACACCAGGTTGTCGCCGGCGGCGCCGACGACGGGCTCGAACAGGCGCTGGACCATGTCCCACGAGTGCGGCATCGCCAGGTCGCTCGCGCGTGGCAACACCAGTACCCGCTCTCCGAGTCGTACGCCGGCGTCGGGGCCCAGTGCCTTGTACAGATCCCAAATAGCGACCAGGACTCCGACTCCGAGCACCCCGAACAGCACGGACTGCAAGCGCACGCGCATCGGCGTCAGGCCTTCGCCGTCACGTGCTCGCGCAGCACCGGAATGATCGTCTCGCCGTAGACCCGCAGCGTCTCTTCCTTGTTGTCGTGCTGCAGGTAGCCGGCGAACTGGTCCACGCCGAGATCCTTGAGCGCCTTGAGCTTGGCGATGTGGTCCTCGGGGGTGCCGAGTACGCAGAAGCGTTCGACGATCTCGTCGGGGACGAAGTCGGCGTGCGTGTTGCCGGCTTGGCCGTGCTCGTTGTAGTCGTAGCCCTGCCTGCCCTTGATGTAGTCGGTCAGCGCTTGCGGGACCGCGCCGGACTCGCCGTACTTGGCGACGATGTCGGCCACGTGGTTGCCGACCATGCCGCCGAACCACCGGCACTGCTCGAGCATGTGGGCCCGCGACTCGGCGGTGTCGTCGCCGACGTACATCGGAGCCGCGACGCAGAACTTGATCGCGTCGGGGTCGCGGCCGGCCTTCTCGGCTGCCTCGCGCACCGAGCCGATCATCCAGGCGGCGATGTCGACGTCGGCGAGCTGCAGGATGAAACCGTCACCGACCTCGCCGGCGGTCTTGAGAGCCAGCGGACCGTACGCCGCGACCCACACCTCGAGCTCGGAGGTGCGCGCCCACGGGAACTGCAGGGTGCTGCCGTGGTAGTCGACCGGGCGGCAGTTCGCGAGCTCGCGGATGACGTGCGTGGCCTCGCGGACTTCCTTCAGCGTGGACGGCTTGCCGTTGAGCACCCGGACCGCGGAGTCGCCGCGGCCGATGCCGCAGACGGTGCGGTTGCCGTACATCTCGTTGAGGGTCGCGAAAACCGACGCGGTGACCGTCCAGTCGCGGGTCGCCGGGTTGGTGACCATCGGGCCGACGATGATGCGGTTGGTCTGCGCCAGCATCGCGGAGTAGATGACGTAGGGCTCCTGCCACAGCAGGTGGGAGTCGAACGTCCAGGCGTAGTCGAAGCCGTGCTCCTCCGCCTGCTTGACGAGGCTCACAGTCCGCCATGCCGGCGGGTTGGTCTGCAGGACGACACCGAAGTCCATCCACATTTCCCTTCTGTAGATCGGGTGGCTCAGGTGAGGTACTGCGTGAGCCCGCGTTTGAGGTAGCGGCCGTGTCCGGCGCGTCCGTGGAAGGCGCCGTCCTCGATGAGCACCGAGCCGCGGCTGATGACCACGTCGACGTGGCCGTCGATCTCGTAGCCCTCCCACGCGGAGTGGTCCATGTTCATGTGGTGGGTCTTGTCCACGCCGATCGAGGTGTGGCCGGCGGGGTCGTAGACGACGATGTCGGCGTCGGCTCCCGGGGCGATGACGCCCTTGGTGCCGTGCAGGCCGAACATCCGCGCCGGAGTGGTCGAGGTCAGCTCGACCCAGCGCTCCAGAGTGATCTCGCCGGTGACGACGCCTTGGTACATCAGGTCCATGCGGTGCTCGATCGACCCGATGCCGTTGGGGATCGCACGGAAGTCGCCGCGGCCGAGCTCCTTCTGGTCCTTCATGCAGAAGGGGCAGTGGTCGGTGGACACCATCTGCAGGTCGTTGGTGCGAAGGCCCTCCCACATGGCGTTCTGGTGGCCCTCCTCGCGCGAGCGCAGCGGCGTCGAGCAGACCCACTTGGCGCCTTCGAAGTCGCCCCAGGTCGGGTCGCCGGTGGCGCCGAGCTGCTCCTCCAGCGAGAGGTAGAGGTACAGCGGGCAGGTCTCGCCGAAGACGTTCTTGCCGCGGTCGCGGGCGGCGGCGAGCTGGGCGACAGCCTGCTTGGCGCTCACGTGCACGACGTACAACGGGGAGTTCGTGAGGTCGGCCAGCATGATCGCGCGGTGGGTGGCCTCCTCCTCCATCTGCCAGGCGCGCGCGATGCCGTGGAAGTAGGGCGTGGTCTTGCCGGCGTTGTAGAGCTGCTCGGCGAGCACGTCGATGGCAGGACCGTTCTCGGCGTGCATCATCGTCAGCAGCCCGAGCTCGGCGGCCTTCTGCATGGCACGAAGGATCTGCGCGTCGTCGGAGTAGAAGACGCCGGGATAGGCCATGAAGAGCTTGTACGACGTGATGCCCTCGTCGGCGAGGGTCTCCATCGCCTTCAGGGACTGCTCGTCGACGCCGCCGATGATCTGGTGGAAGCCGTAGTCGACCGCGCAGTTGCCGGCGGCCTTCTCATGCCAAGCGGCCAGACCGGACTCGACCGCCTCGCCATACTTCTGCACCGCGAAGTCGATGATCGTCGTCGTGCCACCCCAGGCGGCTGCGGTGGTGCCGGTCTCGAAGGTGTCGCTGGCGTTGGTGCCGCCGAAAGGCAGCTCCATGTGTGTGTGGGCGTCGATGCCGCCCGGGATGACGTACTTGCCCGAGGCGTCGACGACGCGGTCGACCGAGGAGGCGAGATCCGCCCCCAGTGCGGTCGACCCGGGCGAGACCAGCGCGACGATCTTCTCGCCGTCGACGAGTACGTCGGCCTCGGTGCGGCCCGTGGAGCTGACGACGGTGCCGCCGGTGACGAGCAACGTCCCCATCTCAGGCCTGCGCGATCTGGGTGTAGGTGTCGGGGCGGCGGTCGCGATAGAACTGCCAGTCGTCGCGCATCTGCTGGACCATGTCCATGTCGAGGTCACGCACGAGCAGCTCCTCCTTCTCCGACGAGCCGCGCTCGCCGACGAAGTTGCCGCGCGGGTCGATGATCTGGCTGGTGCCGTAGAAGTCGACGGCGTCCGCGCCGTACTCGTTGTCCTCGAGGCCGACCCGGTTGGGCTGCAGCACGAAGTAGCCGTTGGCGACAGCGGCGCAGGGGCCCTCGACCTCCCACAGCCGGTTGGAGAGGCCGGGCTTGGTCGCGTTGGGGTTGAACACCATGTGCGCGCCGGCCAGGCCGAGCTCGCGCCACCCCTCGGGGAAGTGCCGGTCGTAGCAGATGTGGACCCCGACCTTGCCGACCGCGGTGTCGAAGACCGGATAGCCGAGGTTGCCGGGCCGGAAGTAGAACTTCTCGAAGAACTTCTCCAGCTGGGGGAGGTGGTTCTTGCGGTACTTGCCGAGGATGGTGCCATCGGCGTCGACCACGACGGCGGTGTTGTAGTAGACGCCGGTCTGGTCTTCCTCGTAGATCGGCAGGACCGTCACCATCCCCAGCTCTTTGGCGAGCGCCGCGAAGCGCTGGACGATGGGGCCGTCGGCGGGCTCGGCGTAGCGGTAGTACTTCTTGTCCTGGGTGATGCCGAAGTACGGGCCGTAGAACAGCTCCTGGAAGCAGATGACCTGGGCACCCTGGTCCTTGGCGTCGCGGGCGAATTGCTCGTGCTTGTCGAGCATCGACTCCTTGTCACCGGTCCACGTCGTCTGGGTGATGGCTGCGCGCACGGTCGTCATGAGAGTTCCTCGGTGTGATGGGGGTCACTTGTGCTGTAGATGGGAACGTTAGCCTTCATGTGCCGGATTTCCCATGGGTTACGCGCAGGTGTCACCGGCGTACGGCTCCGGCTCGTCCTGCTGACCGCAGTTGCCCCGGCGGCATGGGGTACGACGTACCTGGTCACCGAGAAGTTCCTCCCGCCCGACCGTCCGCTGTTCTCCGCAGCGGTGCGAGCACTCCCGATCGGGCTGGTGCTGCTGGCCTGGCGGCGACGGCTGCCCGACGGCGCCTGGTGGTGGAAGGCAGGTGTCCTCGGCGTGCTGAACATCGGGCTGTTCTTCCCGCTGATCTTCGTGTCGGCCTACAACCTGCCCGGCGGCCTCGCCTCTACCATCCAGGCGACCTCGCCGCTGGCCGTGATGGCGGTGGCGTGGGTCCTCATCCGCGAGCGAGCCGCGCCGGCCCGGATTCTGGCGGCCCTTGTCGGCCTGGGCGGAGTCGCCTTGCTGGTGCTGCAGAACCCGGACGGGGTCACAGGCGTCGGGCTCGCCGGTGCGTTCGGTTCCGTGGCGATCAGCGCGTTCGGGTTCGTGCTGGTGAAGCGATGGACGCCGCCGGTCGACATGATCACGCTGACCGCGTGGCAGCTGGTTGCCGGCGGGCTGGTGCTGGTGCCCCTCGCGCTCCTGGTCGAGGGTGCGCCGCCGGCCCTCGACATGCACGCGACGCTGGGGTACGCCTGGATCGCGGTGGTCGGCACCGGCGTCGCCTACGTCTGCTGGTTCACGGGCCTGCGCGCCCTGCCGGCAGGCGCGGTCGCGCTGGTCGGATTGCTCAACCCGGTGGTGGGCACTGCGCTGGGAGCCGTGTTCGCCGCCGAGTTGTTCGGCCCCATCCAGGCACTCGGGATGCTCCTCGTCCTGGGCGCGGTCCTGCTCGGGCAGCGGCCGACCGTAAGAGCTCCCTCATCGGCGTCTCATGGTTGATTCACGCGGTCGGGGGATGATCGAGTCATCGACATAGAGATCACACAGACTTTCGAGGAGATGACATGACTACGCTTCGTCGCACCACCGCCGCTCTGGGTGCCGCCGCCCTGGTTGCCACCCCGCTCACTCTCGCCGCCGCCCCGGCTCACGCCGATGGCAAGGACCGCGAGTTCCGCGTTGCGGGCGCCGAGGTGGACTTCTCGGTGGAGAAGAACGACGGCCGCTTCGAGATCGACGTCGACATCGACGACGCCAAGCCCGGCAGCAAGTGGCGCGTCGTTCTGAGGCACGACGGCAAGCGCTTCCACAAGAAGGTCCACCGCGCCGACAGCGACGGTGAGATCGACATCGACAAGAAGCGCCCCAACACGCGCGGCAAGGACAAGTTCAAGGTCGTCGTCAAGAAGATCGGCGGCCCCAAGAAGTCCCGCACCATCACGATGCGCTGACCGCGCAAGCATGCTTTGACGGCCGCCCCGGACTCCG
>JBHWSH010000270.1:0-2737 GCA_043427135.1 Marmoricola sp.
AATGTCCGGCCCGGTCCGGGTCATCGAGTGCTGCTCGGTCACCGCCTCCGGCCTCGCCGCCGCCAGCACCGCCGAGCTCGGCCTGCACCCGACCGACTGGCGTCAGGGCAAGCGCGACCACGTCCTGCTCGAGCGGGCCAGCGAGGTCCTCGCCGGCGTCGACGAGGTCCCCCTGCCGATCGACGCCGAGCACGAGACCCAGCTGACCATCCTCGACGTCGGCTGGGAGGCCGGCCAGCTGCTGGCCACCGACTGCTGGCTCGCCGAGGCCGTCCGCACCGCCGACCAGGTCGTCCTAGTCACCACCGCCACCGTCCCCGGGATGCGACGCGCCTCGGTCGCGCTCGAGCTGCTGGCCAACCACTGGCAGCCCGAGCAGATCACCCTCGCCGTGCGCGGGCCGCGCCGCAAGAAGTGGCCCCGGGGCCTCGAGCACGCCGGCGGCCCCGCCGTACGTCGCGCCCTGGTCGCTGACCGGTGCGTGGAGATCCCCGAGGACCGCGAGCTCGCGGTCAACGGCCTGGACTCCCGCCCCGTCCCGACCCCCCTGATCTCGGCAGCACGTCAGCTGCTCGAGCCCGCACACCTGCCCACCGACACCACCGAAAGCGCCTGACCCGCACCGGGGTCAGCAACCCAGAAAGGAAGTCCACCGATGGACGTCACGACCGCTCTCCTCCCGATGGCCGCCAAGGTCTGCCCGAAGGCGCCTCCCGGTGCCGTCGGACCCACCAACGAGATCACCAGCTACATCCTGTGGGGCGTCATCATCCTGTTCGGTCTCGCGATCATCATCGCCATCGGCGCGATCATCGCCGGCCGGGTGTTCTCCCTGCCGCACGCCTCCAAGGTCGGCGTGATCTCGGTGGTGGTGGTCTTCGCGTGCGCGATCGCCTACCTGGTTCTGCCCGGCATGCTCAACGGCATCCTCGGCAAGGGCTGCATCTGATGCGGCGCGCAGCCACGAAGAAGGCTGAGGGCACCAGCGAGTGGAGCCGTCGCCGCCTCCTCGGGATTCTGGTGATGGCCGTCGTCGTGGCTGCGCTCCTGATCGGCGGCCTCGTCTACGGGAGCTACCTCGCCCTCGCCGGCATCGGCGACGACGCGAACGCGGCGGTCCCTGGGGTGGCGACCGGCGAGACCGACCGATCGACGCAGGCCCAGGGCGCCGCGCACCGCGACGAGATCGCCGACGAGCCGATGCTGACCGTCCCGGAGAGGGCCGCCTTCCCGGGCGAGACCATCAGCTCCGAGGCGCCCGTCATCAAGATCCCGACCGGCGCCGGCGTGAACGGCCCCGCGTTCGTCAGGACCGGGTTCCCGCAGACCCCCGAGGGCGCGATCGGGCAGCTCGCCCAGATCGACATCGCGGTGCTGCAGTCGATGAGCCTGACCACGGCCGAGGAGGTCTACAACGCCTGGGCCCTGCCCGGCGGGGTCCGCGCTGAGGACTGGTGGATCACCGCCAGCGTCCGCGCCTTCCTGACCAGCACCGGCATGGGGCAGGTCAAGGACCCCAGCTCCTCGGTCTCCCTCGAGCCGGCCGCCGCGCTCGTGAAGGGCACCGACGGCCCCGACTGGACCACCGTCTGCGTGCTGATGAAGGTCACCGCCTCCTACAAGCAGGAAGCCCAGATCGCCTTCGCCCACTGCGAGCGCATGCAGTGGGTCGGCGGCCGCTGGATGGTCGCCCCCGGTGCACCGCCCGCTCCCGCCCCCGCTACCTGGCCCGGCACCCAACTGGCACACGAGGCCGGTTGGCGCACCTGGTCGACCGACGCCACCACTGACCCTGACCACATCGAAGGGGACCACTGAGATGAAGAACCTGACGACCGGCAACGACGACTCGCGCGCCACCCTCGTGCGCATCGGCATCCTGGTGGCGATCGCCACCATGGTGGCCACCGTCGTCTGGCTCGGTGCCCGCAGCCGAGCCGACGACGCCGGCACCACCGGCAGTTCTGGCACCGCCGGCGGGGACAACTCGAGCCAGACCGTCGAGAACACCTCGGTCGAGCAGGTCGCCCCGGACACCGCGCCCGCCGACGGCGTCGTGATCCCGACCGGCACCGACCAGGTCGACGGCCACCCGACCGGATTCCCGGCCACCGACCTCGGCGCCGTAGCACTCCAAGTCGAGGTGGCCAAGGCCCAGCTCGGGTTCGACTACGACCAGGCCGTCACCGTCGCCGGCCTCTACGCCGACCCCGAGGACAAGGCCACCTTCGAGGAGCGAGCCCGCGCCGCGGTCGAGCTGCGCCGCAAGCAGGCCGGCGTCCCCAAGGACGGCGACGTGCCCGCCCCCGCGTCGTACGCCCTCACCCCGATCGCCTACACCCTCGAGCAGCTCGACACCGGCTACTACGCGGTGAACCTGCTCAGCTACGTCACGCTCACCACCGCCGACGGCAAGGTCCATGACGGCCTCTACGCCGGCACCCAGCTGATGCGCTGGATCGACGGCGACTGGCGCCTGGTCACGGGCAGCGAAGCCGACATCCAGCACCTGGTCTCGGAGGGCCAGCCGCAGGCCGTGGCTCCCGGCACCCCCGAGTTCGAGAAGGCCGGCTGGATCCGGATCAACGGAGCCCCCCAGTGACCACGACCGCCATCGCCACCGCGCCCCGGGCGCTCCGACTGGGCCACCTGATCAGGGCCGCCCTGGCGATCCTGGTCCTCACCACGCTCCTCGGAGCTGCGACCACCCTGCAGCCGCCCGCGGCGGCCGCAGTGA
>JBHWSH010000271.1:0-6997 GCA_043427135.1 Marmoricola sp.
AGCTCCCTGTGACTCCAGGGACTTGGGACTGTAAGCACCGGTGACTGCAAGCACCTGCAGCCGGAGACCGGCTGTGTCAGGCTGACCGGGTGAGCGTCTCCTGCGATCTGTGCGGTGCCGTGTCGGAGGAAACGGCCGCGCCCGTGACCTGGTCGCTGTCGATGGAGCGGGGCCGCGTGAGCCGGCACTGCGAGGAGTGCACCCGGACCAACCTCAGGTCGATGGAGGGCAAGCTCGATCCCGAGCACTGGTGACCCGACGCGCAGGCGTCAGGTCACCGGCCCCCAACCGGGCATCCACTCGTCGAGGATGTCGCGGAAGCGCACCTCCGCCTCGAGCTGGCACAGCACGCCGACCGCACCCGTCCAGGTGCGGTGGATGAGCAGGTACGCCGGCGGCAGGTTCAGCCGCAAGGCCACCTGACTGCCGGGCTGGGAGAGGTCCTGAAGTCGCTCGGCCTGCTCGCGCATGAACGTGCGCGAGAACCGGAAGGTCTCACCGCGCGCCGGCTCGGTGAAGGGCGAGAGGTACTCCCGCAGCTCGTCGGGGTCGACCCGCATCCGGGGCTTGATGAAGCCCTCGGCGCGGGCGTGCTCCACGAGCGCGGAGTAGTCGTCCTGCAGCGACAGCCACAGCAGGCGTCCGATCATGGCCGGCAGCTGGCCGCCAGGCAGGCGAGCGACCGCGCCGTAGTCGAGGATGCCGAGACGGCCCGGCTCGTCGCCGTCAGGCAGCAGACGGAAGTTGCCGGGGTGCGGGTCGGCGTGCAACAGCCCCGTGCGCTGCGGCCCCTCGAACATGAACCGGGCGTAGAGAGTGCCGTAGTGGTCGCGCTCGGCCTGGGTGCCGTTCTCGATGACGCGGGCCAGCGATCCGCTACCCGGCATCCACTCGGTGACGATCGCACGCTTGCCGTGCGCGACGGGTCGGGGCACCGCATAGTCGGGATGGCCGGCGAACGCCTCGGCGTACGCCGCCTGCGTCTCGGCCTCGAGGTCGTAGTCGAGCTCCTCGACCACGCGCTCGGTGAGCTCGTCGGCGAGGGCCTTGATGTCGATGCCGGGGAGCAGGCCGCCGAGTGCCCGCGCGAGCCGGCTGATCTGGCGCAGGTCGGCCAGGAGCGCGTCCTCGGCGCCGGGATACTGGATCTTGACGGCGACGTCGGTGCCGTCGACCCAGCGGCCGCGGTGCACCTGGCCGATGCTCGCAGCAGCGGCGGGCCGGTCGTCGAACTCGACCAGGGTCCTGCGCCAGGCCGGACCGAACTGCTTGAGCAGCTGCTGGTGGACCACCGCGCTCGGCATCGGGGGGGCGGCGTCCTGAAGGCGCGTGAGGTGCTCGCGGTAGGGGGCGGCCAGCTCCTCGGGGAGGGCGCCTTCGAAGATCGACAGCGCCTGGCCGAACTTCATCGCCCCGCCCTTGAGCTCGCCGAGGGTGCGGAAGAGCTGTTCGGCGGTGCGCTGCTGCATCTCGGTCATCACCATCTCGGCCGGAGCGCCACCCAACCGCTTCCCGACACCCAACGCGGTCCGTCCGGCGTACCCCAGCGGCAACGAGGCCAGTCTGGCCGTGCGTGTCACCGCGTTGCGCGGGATGTCCACCATGGGTTCATTCTGCCCGGAGCCGCCAATGCCGCCTGCCCGGTGGCGCTCAGGACCAGCCGCATCCGCAGGACGGGTGCCGGGCCCAGTGCTCGGCGGCGACGTGCTGCAGTCGCGCGGGCAACCGCAGCGTGGCGCCGAGAGTGGCGGGCTCTCCGCCCTCGACGTACGTCGTCAGCTCGGCGACGGCCCATGCGATCGCGAGTGCGGCGAGGGCCGGATCCAGCGGCTCGGGCACGCCGTCGCCGCGGTCGAAGCGGGTGGCGCGGGCGTACTGCTGGACGAGCAGGGGCCAGGCCGGGTCCTCGGACGTGCGGTGCGCGTCGACGCACCGCAGGCAGGCGGTCCGGCCTGGAACGACGAACGGCCCGAGCAGCGCCTCGCCCTCGACCCAGCGCACGACCAGATGGGGGCGTCCGTCGCGGATCCAGCCGTCGAGGAGGTCTCGCTGCGGCTCGCCGACGCCGAGCAGCACGCTGACCCTGGTGGGCACCGAGACCGGCTGGTCCTGCTTGGGCGGCCCCGGGCGCGCAGGTTGCGGAGTCGGCAGCCCCGCCCGGTCACACAGAGCCAGCAGGTCGCGACTCAGCTGACGACCGATGGGGTGGCCGAAGACCGCGACGTCAACGACATGGTCCGAGCGGCGCGCCAACGCCTCGGCGAGTCCGCTGCACCGTCGCGCCACGGCTGCGACGGAGTGCCGGTGCCAATCGGTTTCGTCACGTGCGGGAGGCAGGGCCTCTCGCAGCGGGCGGTCGTCCGATGCCGCCAGGCCCGCGCCGACGAGCCGGCGGGCGAGTCCGTCGTCCTCGCCCAATGCGAGTTGGCCGGGTCGCTGCCCGGTGTCTGCGAGGACCCTCTGGGCGACGTTGAGCCCGACCTGCAGCTGACGCGGGCCCCGTCGCAGCACGTGCGTGCCGGGCAGGAGGATCGGTTGCATGTCCGCAGCCTGCCCCGGCACGGCCGCGTCCGCGAGCGGCTCTCCACAGACCAGGCTCTGGCGGGGAAAACGACGACGGCGGGGACACGACCGTGTGGTCGCGTCCCCGCCGTGGCAGGTGCGGGGCGGCCCTCAGGCCTTGCCGAGGATCCGGTTGAGGTTGGTGCCGCACTCGGGGCAGACGGCCTTGGCCATCCGCGTGCCCTTGTCGTTGACCTTGACCTCGCCGTCTGCCTGGCGCTTGGCCTTGCACTTGACGCAGTAGAACTCGCCGCTCCAGGTCTCTGCCATGGGGACTCCTGTTTCTCGATCACGTATGTCGGTCTCGCGGCGAGCGAACCACTCCCGCGGTGCCGCGGGGCGCGGCGGAGTAGACCCTACGCCCCTCGGCGCTGAGCGTGCCGGAGGCGCCCCGCCGCTCGCGCCCGCGATCCGAGCGCGGGTTCCCTCTCGTCCTGGCCGCGGCCTAGTCTGAGCCCATGTCCAGCCAGCCGGCGTACGCCGACTTCGAAGGGCTCGTCGGCGGGGCGCTGGTCGTCGGCGGCAGCGGAGCCATCGGGGGTGCCGTCGCCGATCTGCTGGAGGAGCGCGGCGCACGCGTCGGGGTCACCTACCGCACCCGTCCGGTCGAGGCCCGACCCTCCTGGCAGCTGGACCTGACCTCGGCCGCCGAGGTCGAGGACGTCGTACGCCGGGCAGCAGCGGAGCTGGGCGGGCTGCACACGCTGGTCTACGCGAGCGGCCCGCACGTGCCGATGCGGCACCTCAGCACCGTGCCGGCAGCGGAGATGGCCAGACAGCTGCAGGAGGACGCGGCCGGGTTCTTCGCGGTCGCACGCGCCGCTCTGCCTGCGCTCAGAGCGGCCTCGGGCAGCATCGTCGCCGTGACGACCGCTGCGACCGCGCGGTTCCCGGTCCGCGACGGTCTGTCCAGCGCGCCCAAGGCAGCGGTCGAGGCCCTGGTGCGCGCTCTGGCCGTCGAAGAAGGTCGCTACGGCGTGCGCGCCAACTGCGTCGGCCCGGGGATGCTCACCGACGGCATGGCCGCGCGCCTCATCGCCTCGGGCGAGTTGGACGAGAGGGCGCTGGCCATCACCCGCGGCAACATTCCGTTGCGCCGGTTCGGCGACGCACGGGACGTCGCGGAGGCGGTTGCGTTCCTCGCCTCGCTGCGCGCCGGCTTCATCTCTGGCCAGAAGTTGGATGTCGACGGCGGCTACGCGGTCTAGTCCATTTTCCGTTTGCCTGTCGGCGATCTCGCCCGATGGAATCCTCTTGCCCGTGAGTGACGCAGGTCACTCATGATGGCCGTCTGTGCCGTGACTTCCGTCTCGGCCCCTCGTTACGACTGCAACACGTTCTAGTGGAAGGGAGCGCTGCGGTGTCTCTGCGACGCAGATTGATGATCGGTCCGGCAGCTCTTGCTCTCAGCGTCGCGCTGGCCGCCTGCGGCTCGCAGCTCGACCCCGAGACGGTGGCGGCAGCCAACGGCTCGACCGGCGGGCTCGGATCGGGCACCGTGGGCGGCGAAGTGCTCCCCGACGGCACCGTGGCCGACGGCGGCGGCGCTGGTGGCGACGTCGGCAGCGTCGACGGTTCCACGGGTTCGGACGGTTCGACGGGCGCCGGAGGTGACGCTGCCGGCGGTTCGGGCGGCGGCGACGACGCGGCTGCCGCTGGTGGCGGCGGCAACGACCCCGTGCTCAGCACCAAGGGCGTCGACTGCAGCGGTTTCAAGAATCAGACCGGCATCACCGACGACAAGATCATCCTGTCCAACGTCTCCGACCTCTCCGGACCCGTGCCCGGCATCTTCCAGGCAACCTCCGACGCGGTCCGCGCGTTCGCGGCGTACTTCAACGCCTCCTCCGACATCTGCGGCCGCAAGCTCGAGGTGCTGGCCCTCGACAGTCGCGCCGACGCCGGCGCCGACCAGCAGGCCTACACCAAGGCCTGCGAGCAGTCCTTTGCCGCGGTCGGCTCCATGAGCGCCTTCGACTCCGGCGGCGCGCGGGTCGCCCAGGGCTGCGGACTGCCCGACCTGCGCACCGCCTCGGTGACTCCCGAGCGCAGCGGCTGCACCACCTGCTTCGGCACCCAGTCCGCGCACGCCGACTACTTCCAGAACTCCGTGCCCGACTTCATCAAGAAGAACTACCCCGCCGGCGCCAAGGCCGCTGCCTACCTCTACCTCAACGCCGGTGCCGCGTCGGTCAACGGCAAGGCGCAGATCAGCGCGATGTCCAAGCGCGGCATCAAGTTCGTCTACACCCAAGGCGTCGACGTCTCCGAGTTCAACTACGGCCCCTACGTCCAGCAGATGAAGGACAACAACGTCAAGTACGTCCAGTGGCTCGGCTCCTACCAGCACGGCGTCCGGCTCGCGGAGGCGATGAAGCAGGGCGGCTTCAAGCCCGACCTCTTCCTGTTCGACCCGGTCGCCTACAACGCCGGGTTCGTCAGCTCGGGCAAGGACGCCGTCGACGGCGCGACCGTGTTCCTCAACTTCGTCCCGTTCGAGGAGGCGTCGCGCAGCCCGGAGATGAGTCTCTACCTCAGCTACCTCAAGCGAGTCGACCCCAACTCCACACCGACGTTCTTCGGCGTCTTCGCCTGGTCGGCCGCACGGCTGTTCGTCACCAAGGCCGTCGAGCTCGGCGGCGACCTCAACCGCGAGAACATGGTCAAGGCGATCGCCGGCGTGAAGAGCTGGGACAGCAACAAGATGCACGCCCCCCAGTACGTCGGCACCAAGCAGCTGGCCGAGTGCTGGCGCTTCATGCAGCTCAAGGGCGGCACCTGGACTCCGAGCGGCGGCTCCAGCTACTCCTGCACCGGCGTGACCCGGGCCTGACGCTTCGAGATCTGGGGACACGCCATGGACTCCTTCATCGCCTACACATTGACCGGTGTCTTCACCGGCGCGGCGTACGCCATCGCGGCCTCCGGGCTGGTGCTGACCTACAGCACCACCCGGGTCTTCAACATCGCCCACGGCGCGTTCGGCATGTTCTTGGCCTTTGTCTACTGGGATCTGGCCGAGCGGCAGGCACTGCCCGACGCGATCGCGCTCCTCCTGGTGCTGCTGGTGGTCGCCCCGGCGCTCGGGATCTTCGTGCAGCGGTTCCTGGCGCGCGGTCTGGGGGAGGCGCCGGTCGGCGTCGTCCTCGTCGTCACCGTGGGTCTATTGGTCGCGCTGATCGGTGCCGCCCAGCAGATCTGGCCGCCGGAGGTCCGCGCGGTGTCTCCGTTCTTCGCCGGCAGCGGCTTCGAGGTCTTCGGCACCTACGTGACGATGCACCAGATCATCACGATCTTCCTCTCCGGCGTAGTGGCAGGCGGTCTTTACCTGCTGCTGAACCGCACCCGGATCGGCGCGGCGATGCGCGCCTCGGTCGACAACCCCGACCTGCTCAAGCTGTACGGCGGCCGCCCCGACATCGTGGCCGCGCTCGCCTGGGCGATCGGCACCTCGCTGGCCGCACTGGGCGGCATCGTGCTGGCGCCGACCATCGGCCTGCAGTACTACGACCTCACCCTGCTCGTCATCAACGCTTATGCCGCCGCCATGCTCGGGCGCCTCAAGAGCCTTCCGCTGGCGTTCGCCGGCGCGATGGGGCTGGGGGTCCTGCAGGCCTACATCGTCGGCTACCTGCCCGGCGATGGCTCGATCCTCGGCATCAACATCGGTGGTCTGCGCGCGGTGGTGCCGACCCTGTTCCTCTTCGTCATCATCGTGCTGATGCCGCAGGCGCCGTTGCGCATCGGACAGGTCAAGGGCCTGGTCTCCGCGCCGGTGCCGACGCTCGGGCGCGCAGGCCGCTGGGGCGGCGTACTCCTCGTGGGCGTCGCGCTGGTGACCCTGTCGATGGCAGAGTCCAACCTCCTCCTGGTCGGCACCGCGATCACCTACGCGATCGTGATGCTGTCGCTGGTGTTGTTGACCGGCTACGGCGGACACGTCTCGCTGGCCCAGTTCACCTTCGCCGGCGTCGGCGCACTGGCCTACGCCAAGCTCGACATGCCCAACCTGGCCGGCATCCTGCTGGCAGCGGTCGTCGCGGCGCTCGTCGGCGCACTGGTCGCTCTGCCGGTGCTGCGGCTGACCGGGCTCTACCTCGCGCTCAGCACGCTGGCCTTTGCCCAGTTGATGGACAAGCTGGTGTTCCAGGCGGACTGGGCCTTCCAGTTCAACGGCACGCTCGACGCCGACCGCATGTCGCTGCTCGGCATCCCGTTCACCGACACCGGCGCCTACGTGCTGCTCATGGCGGCGTTCTTCGTCGGCACCGCGGTGTTCCTCTTGGCTCTGCGCAAGGGCTCGTTGGGTCGCATCCTCATCGCCATGCGCGACAGCCAAGCCGCCTGCGGCACGCTCGGCCTCAACATGAGGTGGTTCCGCGTCGGGCTGTTCGCCCTGTCGGCGGGCATCGCCGGCATGGCGGGGGCACACTGT
>JBHWSH010000272.1:0-10843 GCA_043427135.1 Marmoricola sp.
TGACTGCACCCAGGCCAGTCGGGCGCCGGTCTGGGTCGCCAGCACCGCTGCAGCGGTCAGCGCGCCGGGCACGGCCGCGAGGCGCTCGCCGACGAGGATCACGCCGCCTGCGTCGAGGGCGAGCTCGCCGTTGTGGGCGAGCTGCTCGATGGCCGCGACCTCCTCCCCAGGCGCGGCCTGGACGAGGGTGCCGTTCATCTTGCGCAGCCCGCGGGTCTCGTGCGACGCGACCGCGAAGATGCGCGGGGCGGCCTTGCCGGGACGCAGGCTCGCCTTGCGTAGGCGCAGGAAGATCGTGCCGGCCTCTTCCTCCGGCTCGAGCCCGAGGAGGACGACGGCGTTGGCCGCCTCGAGGTCGGCGAAAGTCACGCCCAGGTCGCGACCCGCGACCCGCGAGGCCAGGAACTCCGCCTCCTCGGCCGAGTGCGGCCGCGCGCGGAAGTCGATGTCGTTGGTCTCCAGCGCCACCCGCGCGAACTTGGAGTAGGCGTAGGCGTCCTCGCGGGTGAGGCGACCTCCGGTGAGTACGCCGACCGTCCGCGCGGCCTGCAGGCCGCGGGCCGCGACGGCGAACGCCTCGGGCCACGACGCCGGCCGCAGCTGGCCGGTGAGTTCGTCGCGCACCATCGGGTGGGTCAGTCGGTCAGGCTGGGTGGCGTAGTCGAACGCGAAGCGGTCCTTGTCGGTGATCCACTCCTCGTTGACCTCCGGGTCGTTGCCCGAGAGTCGGCGCATGACCTTGCCGCGGCGGTGGTCTACGCGGATCGCGGAGCCGCCGGAGTCGTGCTCGCCGACCGACGGTGTGGAGACCAGGTCGAAGGGACGCGCACGGAAGCGGTAGTCGGCCGAGGTCAGCGCGCCGACGGGGCAGATCTGGATGACGTTGCCGGAGAAGTTGGAGCGGTAGGGCTCCTTCTCGTAGATGCCGACCTGCTGCAGCGCGCCGCGCTCGATCAGCTCGATGAAGGGGTCGCCGGCGATCTCCTGGGAGAAGCGGGTGCAGCGGGCGCAGAGCACGCAGCGCTCGCGGTCGAGCAGCACCTGGGCGGAGATGTTGATCGGCTTGGGGAAGGTGCGCTTGACGTCGAGGAACCGTGTCTCGGGGCGGCCGTTGGTCATCGCCTGGTTCTGCAGGGGGCACTCGCCGCCCTTGTCGCAGACCGGGCAGTCGAGCGGGTGGTTGATGAGCAGCTGCTCCATGACGCCGTGCTGGGCCTTGTCGGCGATCGGCGAGGTCAGGTGCGTGTTGACGACCATGCCCTCGGAGACGACCAGGGTGCAGGACGCCTGGGGCTTGACCCGTCCGGGTGGGCCCATCATCGTGCGCGGCTCGCCGTCCGGGCCGGGCAGCGCCACCTCGACCATGCACTGCCGGCAGGCGCCGACGGGGGCGAGGAGGGGGTGGTCGCAGAAGCGGGGGATCTGGATGCCGACCTGCTCGGCGGCGCGGATGACCAGCGTGCCCTTCGGGGCGCTCACCGGGATGCCGTCGATGGTCAGCGAGACCAGGTCCTCTGCGGGGGCGACCTCGCCGGATCGGTTGGGGGTGACCGTCATGCTGATGCTCCCTCGGCGGCGAACAGTGTCGAGGCGGCCGGGTCGAACGGACAGCCGCCCTGGGTGAGGTGCGCGACGTACTCGTCCCGGAAGTACTGGATCGAGGACATGATCGGCGACGTCGCACCGTCGGCCAGCGCGCAGAACGACCGACCCAGGATGTTGTCGCACTGGTCGAGCACCTGGTCGAGCTCGTCCTCTGTGCCCTGCCCCTTCTCCAGGCGGGCCAGCACCTGCACCAGCCACCACGTGCCCTCGCGGCACGGGGTGCACTTGCCGCAGGACTCGTGCTTGTAGAACTCGGTCCAGCGCAGGGTCGCGCGTACGACGCAGGTGGTGTCGTCGAAGATCTGCAGCGCCTTCGTGCCGAGCATGGAGCCCGCGGCGCCGACAGCCTCGTAGTCGAGGGGCACGTCGAGGTGCTCGGCGGTGAGCAGCGGGGTCGAGGAGCCGCCCGGGGTCCAGAACTTCAGCTGACGGCCCTCGCGCATGCCGCCGGCGAGGTCGAGCAGCTGCCGCAACGTGATGCCCATCGGCGCCTCGAACTGGCCGGGGTTCTTTACGTGCCCGGACAGCGAGTAGAGCGTCATGCCTTTGCTGCGCTCGGTGCCCATCGAGCTGAACCAAGCCGCGCCGTTGGCCACGATGCTGGGCACCGAGGCGATCGACTCCACGTTGTTGATCACGGTCGGGGAGGCGTAGAGGCCGGCGACCGCGGGGAACGGCGGCCGCAGCCGAGGCTGGCCGCGTCGGCCCTCGAGGGAGTCGAGGAGCGCGGTCTCCTCGCCACAGATGTAGGCGCCGGCGCCGGCGTGCACGATCAGGTCGAGGTCGTAGCCGGAGCCGTGGATGTTCTTGCCGAGGTGCCCCGCGGCGTACGCGTCGGCGACCGCGGCCCGCAGACGCCGGATGACGTGCAGCACCTCGCCACGCACGTAGATGAAGGCGGTGTTCGCCCGGATCGCGAACGACGAGATGATCACGCCCTCCACGAGGGTGTGCGGGCTCGCCATCATCAGCGGGATGTCCTTGCAGGTGCCCGGCTCCGCCTCGTCGGCGTTGACCACGAGGTACTTCGGGTTGGGATTGTCCTGAGGGATGAAGCCCCACTTCATCCCCGTCGGGAACCCGGCACCGCCGCGGCCGCGCAGCCCGGAGTCCTTGACCATCTGGATCAGGTCGTCGGGCTGCATGCCGAGCGCCTTGCGGAGTGCCTGGTAGCCGCCGCCGGCTTCGTACGACGCCAGCTTCCACGGCGTCTCGGCGTCCCAGTTGCCGCTCAGGACGGGGGTGAGTGTGTCGGTCACTTCTGTCCCTCCGTGGTCGCCTCGGACGTGGCATCGGCCCCGGGTGCGGTCCAGCCGTTCTCGCGCGCGATGCGCAGCCCGAGCAGAGAGGCATCGCCACCGGCGGGGCCTTCGTCGGCCAAGTCGTCGTTGAAGCCGGCCAGGACCCGCTCGGCCTCACGCCAGGTGCCGATCTCGGGGCCGCGGGTGGAGCGGACCTTCTTCCCCGCCCGCAGGTCGTCGACCAGCTGGGTGGCCTTGACCGGGTCCATGTTGTCCATGAACTCCCAGTTGACCATCATCACCGGCGCGTAGTCGCAGGCGGCGTTGCACTCGACGTGCTCGAGGGTGATTTTCCCATCAGGGGTGGTCTCGTCGTTGCCGACGTCGAGGTGGTCCTTGAGCCGCTCGAAGATGGCGTCGCCGCCCATCACCGCGCAAAGCGTGTTGGTGCAGACGCCGACGTGGTAGTCGCCGACCGGACGGCGCTTGTACATCGTGTAGAACGTCGCCACCCCGGACACCTCCGCGGCGGTGATCCCGAGGATCTCCGCGCAGGCTTCGATGCCCTCGGGCGTGATGCGTCCGGCGGCGCTCTGCACCAAGTGCAGCATCGGCAGGAGCCCGGAGCGCGGCTGCGGATAGCGGGCCGCGATCTGCTTCAGCTCGTCGTACGTCTTCTGGTCGATCATCGGTCGACGCCTCCCATCACCGGGTCGATCGAGGCCAGGGCCACGATGACGTCGGCGACCATGCCGCCTTCCACCAGGACCGAGGTGGCCTGCAGGTTGTTGAACGACGGGTCGCGGAAGTGTGCGCGATAGGGGCGCGTGCCGCCGTCGGAGACGATCGACGCGCCGAGCTCGCCGCGGGGCGACTCCACCGGGACGTAGACCTGGCCGGCGGGGACCCGGAAGCCTTCGGTGACCAGCTTGAAGTGGTGGATCAGTGCCTCCATGGACTCGCCCATGATGTGCTTGATGTGGTCGAGGCTGTTGCCCATGCCGTCGCTGCCGACCGCGAGCTGGGACGGCCACGCGATCTTCTTGTCCGCGACCATGACCGGGGCGCCGATGAGGCCCTCGAGTCGCTCCGCGCACTGCTCGATGATCCGCAGCGACTGCCACATCTCCTCGAGGCGGATGCGGAACCGGCCGTAGGAGTCGCAGGTGTCCCAGGTGACGACGTCGAAGTCGTAGGTCTCGTAGCCGCTGTAGGGCTGGTCCTTGCGCAGGTCCCACGGCAGGCCGGTCGACCGGAGCACCGGACCGGTCAGGCCCAGCGCCGTGCACCCGGCGAGGTCGAGCACGCCGACGTCGACGAGCCGCCCCTTGAAGATGGGGTTGGCGTTGCAGAGCGCGGCGTACTCGGGAAGACGCTTCTTCATCAGGGCGACGAAGTCGCGGATCTGGTCCAGGGCGCCGGGTGGCATGCGCTGGGCCACACCGCCGGGACGAACGAAGGCGTTGTTCATCCGCAGCCCGGTGATCAGTTCGAGCAGATCGAGCACCATCTCGCGCTCGCGGAAGCCCATCGTCATGACGGTGAGGGCGCCGAGCTCCATGCCGCCGGTCGCGACCGCCACGAGGTGCGAACCGATGCGGTTGAGCTCCATCAGGAGCACCCGCATGACCTGGGCCTTCTCGGGGATCTGGTCCTCGATGTCTAGCAGACGCTCGACGGCCAGGCAGTAGGCCAGCTCGTAGTGCAGGTTGCTCAGGTAGTCCATCCGCGTGCAGAACGTCACGCCCTGCACCCAGGAGCGGTACTCCATGTTCTTCTCGATGCCGGTGTGCAGGTAGCCGATGCCGGCGCGGGCTTCGGTCACCGTCTCGCCCTCGAGCTCGAGGATCAGCCGCAGCACCCCGTGCGTCGACGGGTGCTGCGGACCCATGTTGACGATGATGCGGTCCTCGCCCTCCTCGGCCGCACCCTGGACGACGGTGTCCCAGTCCTGGCCGGTGACGGTGAAGACCTTGCCGCTGGTCGACTCGGTCGACGACGCGCCGTACGGGTCGTGTGTGGTGCTCATCAGTTGTAGGACCTCCGCATGTCCGGCGGCGGGATGGTGGCGCCCTTGTACTCCACGGGGATGCCGCCCAGGGGGTAGTCCTTGCGCTGGGGGTGGCCGGGCCAGTCGTCGGGCATCTCGATGCGGGTCAATGCCGGGTGACCGTCGAAGATGATCCCGAAGAAGTCGTAGGTCTCGCGCTCGTGCCAGTCGTTGGCGGGGTAGACCGCGACGACCGAGGGGATGTGCGGGTCCTCCTCCGGGCAGGTCACCTGCAGGCGGATGCGCCGGTTGTGCGTCATCGACAGGAGCGGGTAGACCGCGTGCAGCTCCCGCCCGCTGGCGTCAGGCCAGTGCACGCCGTTGACGCCCATGCACATCTCGAAGCGCAGACCGGCGTCGTCGCGCAGCAACTGCGCGGTCTCGACCAGGCGCTCGCGGCGGATGAAGAAGGTGATCTCGCCGCGGTGCACGACGACCTTCTCGACCGCGTCGGGGATGCCCAGCTCGGCCAGTCGGTGAGCCAGGCGCTCGGCGACCTCGTCGAACCACCCGCCGTAGGGGGGCTGGGAAGCCGCGGGCATCGCGATCGGGCTGACGAGACCGCCGTAGCCGGAGGTGTCGCCGCTGTCCTCGACCCCGAACATGCCGCTGCGGGTGCCGACGACGGCGACGTCGTGGGCGCCCGGCGCGGCCGGCAGGAACGAGCCCGGGGTGGCGTCCTCGGGCATCCCGGAGGTGCTGGAGTCAGTGGTGCCGGCGGGACCGGAGCCGGACCCCTTCTGAGTCGGTTCGTCGGTCACCGCAGCAGCCCCTTCATCTCCGAGGTGGGCAGCGCGTTGAGGGTGCGGGTCTCGATCTCGGTGATCTCCGCGGCGCGGTGGGCGCCCAGCTTGGTGTGCTGGACCTGGTCGCGCAGCTTGAGGATGGCGTCGATGAGCATCTCCGGGCGCGGCGGGCAGCCGGGGAGGTACATGTCGACCGGCACCACGTGGTCGACGCCCTGCACGATCGCGTAGTTGTTGAACATGCCGCCGCTGCTGGCGCAGACACCCATCGCCAGCACCCACTTGGGCTCGGGCATCTGGTCGTAGATCTGCCGCAGCACGGGCGCCATCTTCTGGCTGACCCGGCCGGCGACGATCATCAGGTCGGCCTGTCGCGGCGAGGCGCGGAAGACCTCCATGCCGTAGCGGCCGAGGTCGTAGCGGGGACCGCCGGAGGTCATCATCTCGATCGCGCAGCAGGCCAGGCCGAAGGAGGCCGGCCAGAACGAGCTGCGGCGGAAGTAGCCGGCGAGCCCCTCGACGGTGCTCAGCAGCACTCCACTGGGGAGCTTCTCCTCGACACCCATGTCAGCGTCCTCTGTGAGTAGTGCGGTTCTCGGTGCGTGCCGCGGTGGCGCGGTGGGGGCGGCTCAGTCCCACTCGAGGCCACCACGCTTCCACTCGTAGACGTAGGCGGTGGTGATCGCGAACAGGAACAGCACCATGGCCACGAAGCCGAAGACGGCCAACTCGTCGAAGTAGACCGCCCACGGCAGCAGGAACATCACCTCGATGTCGAAGATGATGAAGGTCATCGCGGTGATGTAGTACTTCACCGGGAAGCGGCCGCCGCCCATCGGCTGCGGGGTCGGCTCGATGCCGCACTCGTAGGAGTCCAGGAGCACACGGTTGTAGCGCTTGGGACCAATGATCGCGCTCATCGCGACAGAGACCACCGCGAAGCCGGCGGCGATGGCCAGCAGCACGATGACCGGGGTGTAGAGCTCCATGAGCTCTGCCTCCCTTCCTGTGTCCTACTCGTTGTTGGTTGCCTGCCGGTGATGCTCGCCTACGACGGATGTGTACCCAGATGCTGCCTCATGCGTCGGGCGCGATCCTGCTCAGGGCGTTGACGATGCGGTCCGAGACGTCGCCGCCGCGGGGTTCGGTCAGGTTCGCCATGAGCTTGAGCATGAAGCGCATCAGCCCCTGGCGCGGCAGGCCGTAGCGCGTGGCTGCCTTCATGAACGTCGGGTTGCCGATCATCGTGGCGAAGATGCGCGCGAGGGTGAAGTAGCCGCCGTAGGCCGCGTCGAGGGCTGCCGGGTAGCTCTCCAGCACGCGCTCGCGGGCCGGACCTTCTGGCCGGGCGAGCGCCTGGAGGATCACGTCAGCGGCGGTGTGACCGGCTTCAAGCGCGTAGTCGATGCCTTCACCGTTGAACGGGTTGACCATGCCGCCGGAGTCGCCGACGAGCATGAGCCCCCGGGTGTAGTGCGGCTTGCGGTTGAAGCCCATCGGCAGCGCGGCCGAACCGATCCGGCCGACGAGGTTCTCCTCGCGGAAGCCCCACTCCTCCGGGGTGTTGGCCAGCCAACGGACGAGCAGGTCCTTGTAGTCGACGCTCTGGAAGGCGCTCGAGGTGTTGAGGATGCCGAGGCCGACGTTGGCGGTGCCGTCGCCGACACCGAAGATCCAGCCGTAGCCGGGCAGGAGATTGCTTTCGTTGGGCTTGCCGTCCCACAGCTCCAGCCACGACTCCATCCAGTCGTCGTCGTGTCGCGGGGTGCGGTAGTAGGCGCGGACCGCGACGGCCATGGGTCGGTTCTCGCGGCGCTCGATGCCGAGGGAAGTCGCGAGGCGGGAGGACACGCCATCGCAAGCCACGACGACGGGCGCGCGGTAGGTGATGTCGTCACCCGTGCGACGACCGCGGTCGTCGACCGGCTTGGCCACGACGCCGACCACACGGCCGGCGGAGTCCAGGACGGGGCCGGTGACGGCGGTGCGCTCGATCAACCGGGCGCCGGCCTTCTGCGCGTGTCGCGCGAGCAGCTCGTCGAGGTCCATGCGGGTGCGCACCGCGCCGTACGGCGGGAAGCTCGTCAGCTCGGGCCACGGCAGCTCGAGCCGGTGCCCGGCTCCGACGATGCGCAGACCCTTGTTCTTCTGCCAGCCCGGCTCGTCGAGGTCGAAGCCCATGCCGACCAACTGCTTGACCGCGCGGGGGGTGAGCCCGTCGCCGCAGATCTTGTCGCGGGGGAAGACTGCCTTCTCCAGCAACAGCACGTCGACGCCCGCCTGCGCGAGGTGGTAGGCGGTGGCCGCTCCCGCCGGACCGGCTCCGACGACGATGACGTCGGCCATCCGCTCGTCGGCGGTGGTCCGGGTCATCGCTGGGAGCCTCTCTGCGTGCGCGTGGTCGTGATCTTGTGAAGCCGTTCACGAAAGCCGAATGGACAGTCTAGGAGGCGGGACACGAATCCGGGAACCCGGGGGCGACAGCCCGTAGACCCGCGCTGACCTGCGGATTTAGCCGACGGGGATGTGCCCTAATTCAGCGCGCTGACAGCCCGGCACGCAGCCGCTCGAGCTCCCGCGGCGGACAGAGCTCGGCCACCGTCAACACCGGCGGACCGCCGTGCGTCAGCAGCATCACGGCGCCCTCGCGCTCGTGCACGCGACGGATCTCCGACGCCTCCACGAGCACCTCGGTGTCGCCGCCAAGCAACCGCATCCATGCATTGCCGGCGTCGTCGCAGCCGTACTCTGCGACGCGCTCGGTGTCGGGCGCCCAACCTCGCGTGAGCAGCAGGTCGCGCATCTTGCGTTCGATCGCCCACCGGCCCAGCAGGACGCTCACCCACGCCACCAGCGCTCCTCCGAGCAGCACGACCGCCCATCCGATCACGGGTCGCTCACGCAACGGGTCCGGCAACACGCGTCGCGTCAGGACCACGCCCATCCATGTGCCCGCGAGCACGAGGAACCATGGCAGCGGCCCGAACCATCGCGGGCTCGACACAGCCGCCGCCATCGCCTCGACGTGCTCCGGCCGCGCGGTCACGGCGTACGACGCTCGCGGCTCCGGACGCACAGAGGGCTCGCTCACGCGGTGGCGTGATGCAGGGCCACGATCCCGCCGGACAGGTTGCGCCAGCGGGGCTGGGTCCAGCCCGCGTCGGCGATCCGCCGGGCGAGGCCCTCCT
The DNA here is from genome assembly GCA_043427135.1 of Marmoricola sp. Taxonomy (GTDB): domain Bacteria; phylum Actinomycetota; class Actinomycetes; order Propionibacteriales; family Nocardioidaceae; genus Marmoricola_A. Next base: position 8,831 of record JBHWSH010000272.1, read on the forward strand.
GGTCGGGCCAGGCGGCGATGGACTCGGCGAGATAGACGTAGGCGTCGGGGTTGGAGGAGACCGCGCGGGCCACCCGCGGAAGGGCCTTCATGAGGTACTCCAGATAGAGCACTCGGAACGGGGTCCACGTCGGCGAGCTGAACTCGCAGACCACCAGACGGCCGCCCGGCTTCGCCACGCGCAGCATCTCGCGCAGACCCGCATCGGGGTCGACGATGTTGCGCAGCCCGAACGAGATCGTGATCGCGTCGAAGGTGTCGTCGGCGAAGGGCAGCCGCGTGGCGTCGCCGGCGGTGAACCCGAGGGCCGGCCGGGCCCGCTTGCCGACCTGGAGCATGCCCTGACTGAAGTCGCACGGCACGACGAGCGCGCCGGCGTCGGCGAAGGGCTGGCTGGAGGTGCCGGTGCCGGCGGCGAGGTCGAGCACCCGCTCGCCGGGCCGCGGGGCTACCGCGCGGAGCACCTCGGTGCGCCAGCGGCGGTCCTGACCCAGCGAGAGCACGTCGTTGGTGAGGTCGTAGCGCTGGGCGACGTCGTCAAACATCGCCGCGACGTCGGCGGGGTCCTTCCCCAGATCGGCTCGGGTCACCGGGTCACTGTAGAGCGGGCCGTCGTCGTGCCGCGCTGCGGTCGCCCGCGGCGACGGCTCCTGGCCGGCGGACGTAGGCTGACCGATCGTGACCACCAGTCCCGCCGGCGAGACCGCGCCTCTCGTCGTACGCACGGTGGCGGTGGCCGATCCCGAGCAGCTGTTCGCGCTGCTGCCCGCCGACGAGCGCACGACCGCGTGGGTCCGCCGCGGCGAGGGCATCGTCGGGTGGGGCGTCGCGGCTGAGATCCACAGCCGCGGGGCTGGACGGTTCGCGGACGCGCACGCGTGGTGGCGGGCGCAGACCCGCAGTGCGGTCGTCCGCGACGAGGTGCGCCTGCCTGGCACGGGGCTGGTGGCGTTCGGCTCCTTCGCCTTCGCCGACGAGCCGGGTGACAGCGTCCTGGTGGTGCCCAAGGTGCTCGTCGGGCGCCGTGACGGGCGCGCGTGGGTCACGCACGTGACCGCGTCTGCAATCAGCGCCCCCGCGCTGCCCGCTCCGACTTCTGCGCCGGTCGCGCCCGAGGGCGTGCACTTCGTGGACGGCGCACGCAGCGGTGCCGAGTGGGAGTCGGTGGTGGCCGACGCCGTTCGCCGCATCAACGACGGCGCTTTGGAGAAGGTCGTCCTCGCCCGCGACCTCGTCGCCCGTGCCGACGGCGACATCGACGTGCGATGGCCGCTGCGGCGGTTGTCGGAGGACTACCCCTCGTGCTGGACCTTCCATGTGGACAGCCTTTTCGGGGCGACGCCCGAGATGCTCGTGCGCCGCGAGCGGGGCCTGGTGACCTCGCGCGTGCTGGCCGGCACCATCCGGCGTACCGGCGACGACGACCGCGACCTGCAGCTCGCCGCCAGCCTCGCCCGGTCGTCCAAGGACCTTGAGGAGCACGAGTACGCCGTGCGCTCGGTCGCCGACGCCCTCGCCCCGCACTGCACCTCGATGAACGTGCCCGAGGCGCCGTTCGTCCTGCACCTCCCCAACGTGATGCACCTGGCCACCGACGTCGCCGGGGTCATCGACGACGAGACAACCTCCCTCGAGCTCGCGGAGGCCCTGCACCCGTCGGCTGCCGTGGGTGGCACGCCGACCGCTTCGGCCGTCGCCCTGATCGCCCAGATCGAGGGCATGCAGCGCGGGCGTTACGCAGGCCCGGTCGGGTGGATGGACGCCTCCGGGGACGGCGAGTGGGGCATCGCGCTGCGGTCAGGTGAGGTCAGCGGCAACTCCGTGCGACTGTTCGCCGGTTGCGGCATCGTCGCCGACTCCGACCCGGCCGCCGAGCTCGCCGAGGCGCAGGCGAAGTTCGTGCCCGTCCGCAACGCCCTCCAGCCCTGACGAATCTCGGTGGTTGAGGAGCCCTTCGAGACGGTCGCTTCGCTCCCTCCTCAGGAACCACGGCCGTAGCGCTAGCGGAGGCCGC
>JBHWSH010000273.1:0-7168 GCA_043427135.1 Marmoricola sp.
GCCCGGCGCCTACGCGACAAATCCCCCCACGAGGAACTGCCACTTCCCCCAGGGAGCTCCCCGTGGGAAGCGACGGTTTCTCGTGGGCACTGCCCGTGCCCCGTCCGATTCGCCCGAAAGATCGCTGCATCCCCTGGGAAACCGACCGCCCGACCGACGCGCGACCCTCAGGGGCTGCAGGTTTACCTGGGTATGCAGACGTTCCGGCACTTCCCCAGGGTTGCAACGCTGGGGGAGTGCATGGGTCGCTGGGGCAGTACGCCGCGACGCCCGATTCGCCCGAAGAGTTCCGGCATACCCAGGGAAACTTGCAGCGCAGGCCGTACGCCGAGAGCGGGCGAGGCGCCTACTGGCCCAGGATCAGCTCGGCGGCGCGCTCGCCGATCATGATGGCCGGCGCGTTGGTGTTGCCGCCGGTGATCGACGGCATGATCGCGGCGTCGGCGACGCGGAGGCCGTCGATGCCGAGCACCTTGAGCTCGGGGTCGACCACCGCGCGCTCGTCCACGCCCATCCGGCACGACCCGACCGGGTGGTAGACCGAGTGCACGTAGTTGGGCAGCTCGCGGCGCATCGCGGCGTCGCTGGCGTAGCGGGGGCCGGGACCGATCTCGCCGAGGTTGTCGCCGACGCCGTCCATCAGGTCGCGGACCATCTTGATGCCCTCGATGAGGACCTCGGTGTCCTTGGCCACCCGCAGGTAGCCCGGGTCGATCAGCGGCGCGGCCGACGGGTCGGCGGAGGCGAGGCGGACGGTGCCGCGGCTCTCCGGGTAGATCAGCGTCGGGAAGATCGAGCAGCCCGGCTTGGTCGACGGAGGGGCGATCCGCTTGGTGGTGTCGTCGTTGTTGGGCGTGGGGTAGACCCAGTAGAGCTGGTGCAGCTGGAGGTCGGGGATCCGGTCCGCGTGCGAGGTGCGCACGAAGCCGACGGACTCGAACGACGAGCCGGCGGCCCAGGTCGAGCCGGGGCGAGCCATCTCGCGCGCGAGGTTCGACAGGAAGTAGAACGGCGTGGGACGGCGTACGGCGGACTCCATGCTGAAGGAGATCGGCACGAACATGTGGTCGTGCAGGTTGTCCCCGACGGGGAGGTCGGCCTTGACCTCGATGCCGTGGCTGCGCAGGTGCTCGGCGGGACCGATGCCCGACAGCATCAGGATCTGCGGTGAGCCGTAGACGCCGGCCGACAGGATGACCTCGCGCGACGCGCGGACGATGCGCGGCCCGTACTTGCTGCGGACCTCGACACCGGTGGCGCGCGAGCCCTCGATGATCACCTTGGTCACGTGGGCTTCGGTGAGCACGATCAGGTTGGGCAGGCCGCCGTCGTGGAGGTAGCCGCGCGCGGTGGAGTAGCGCTTCCCGCCGTCGGCGCTCTGCTGGAAGATCGAGACGCCGTCCTGGCTCTCGCCGTTGTAGTCGTCGTTGACCGGCACCCCGAGCTTGCGTGCGGCCGCCTCCATGAACGAGTGCGCCGCCTCGGTCAGGTTCTTCTGGCGGCGTACCTTCAGCGGGCCGTTGGAGCCGCGCAGCTCGTTGGCGCCGTCCTCCCAGTCCTCCATCTTGCGGAACGCCGGCAGCACGTCGTCGTAGGACCAGCCCTTGTTGCCCTCGGCGGCCCAGTCGTCGAAGTTCTGCCGGTTGCCGCGCACGAAGAGCATGCCGTTGACCGAGCTGGATCCGCCGAGGACCTTGCCGCGGGTCTGCGGGATCGTCCGGTTCCACGCCGACTCCTGCGGCACGGACTTGTAGCCCCAGTCGAACAACGGCTTGAGCTCCGGCGTCGAATGCATGATCGACACCGCGCCGGGGATCTCGAACAGCGCCTTGGCCGGACCCTTGTTGTCGGCCTTGCCGGCCTCGAGGAGTACGACGGTCGCGCCACTCTCTGCGAGACGCCGCGCGACCGCTGCGCCGGCGCTGCCGGATCCGACGACGACGTAGTCCGCGTGAGTCATGTGGCGGACTGTAACGTGTTCTAGTTCACCCCGCCACCCCCGAAAGGGCCATCGCTTGACGCGTGCCCAGGCTGTCTGGTTTCCTTGACATGTAAGAGAACTCAGACACCTTGAGGAGCGTTCGATGACCGTACGCCGATGGGCCGCCGCCGCTGTCGGTGCACTTGCCCTTTCTGTCGCCACCGGACTCGCCGCGGCGTATTTCCGTCCCGAGGACGAGCAGACCGTGGCCTTCTTCGCCTTCGCGTTGGTCCAGCTTCCGGTCTGGTTCGGCCTCTTCACGATCGTGCTCACGCCCGACCGCGATCAGCCGGCCCACCCGGAGGACTCGGTGGAGTCGACCTGGCTGCTGCGCGCCAGCAGCGGCGCGTTCTACGACCTGTTCATCGCCCTGGGCCTGACCACCGCCGTCACCACCATCGCCGACATGTCCCCGCTCGACCCCGCTCTGTTCCTGGTCCTGGCCATGGTCGACGTCGGCGTCCGCTACCTGGTCCTGCGCCGCCGCGAGAGCTGAAGCCGATGGACAACAGGCTCAAGGAGCTCCGCGAAGCGGCAGGCATGTCGCAGGGCGAGTGCGCCGAGGCCCTCGGCGTCACCCGGCAGACCGTGATCTCTATCGAGAAGGGCCACTTCGACCCGCGGCTCTCGCTGGCCTTCCGGATCGGCCACGTGTTCGGCGTACCCGTCGACGAGGTCTTCTCCTACGACGGCGAGTGAGTCCCCGCAGCCCTAGTCTGTGCACGTGATCGCCGGCCTGCTCGTCCTGGTCGCCTGCCAGCTGGTCGGCGGGTTCCTCGCCCGGCTGTTCGACCTGCCCGTCCCAGGTGCCGTGATCGGGATGGTGCTCCTGCTCGGGTGGCTGCAGATCCGGCGACCGAACCAGGACGACGGCGTGGTGAGGGTCAGCGAGGCACTGCTGCGGCACCTGCAGCTCTTCTTCGTCCCGGCCGGGGTCGGCGTGGTGCAGTACGCCGGCGTGCTCGCCGCCTCCGCCGTACCCCTGCTCGTCGGGCTGGTCGCCTCCTGGGTGGTCACGCTGCTCGTCACCGCGGCCACGGTCGCGCTGTTGCTCGCTGTCCCGCGCAGAAGGCGGACCGCATGATCGACCAGCTGCAGGAGGCCTGGCGCGCCACCCTCACCTCACCGCTCATGGGCGTGGCGCTGACTCTGGCGGCGTACCAGCTTGCCCAGACCCTCTGGAACCGCACCGGCCGCCGCCCGTGGCTCAATCCGGTGCTCGTCGCGGTCGTGCTCATCGGCGGGTTCCTGCAGCTGGTCGACCTCGACTACGACGACTACATGCGCGGCGGTTCGCTGGTCGCGCTGCTGCTCGGGCCGGCGACGGTGGCGCTGGCCTGGCCGCTGCACCGCGAGCTCGCACTCGTACGCCGGGCCGCCGTCCCTGTGCTCGTGGGGATCGTCGTGGGAGCAGGCGTGGCTGTCGCCGCTGCCCTTCTCGCCACGACCCTCGCGGGCGGCAGCGAGGAGCTCGCTCTGTCGATGGCGCCGACCTCCACCACCACCCCGGTCGCGATCGCTATCGCCGAGCCGATCGGGGGCATACCCGCTCTCACGGCGGTGCTCACCATCGTCACCGGTGTGCTGGGGGCGGTGCTCGGGCCGCCGCTGCTCACGCTCCTGCGGGTGCGCGACCCACGCGTGCGCGGGCTGGCTGTCGGCGTATCGGCTCACGGCATCGGCACCGCGCAGATGCTCCTGGAGAGCCGGACCGCCGGTGCCTTCAGCGGTCTCGGCATGGCGCTGACGGCGCTCGCGACCTCGGTGTGGGTGCCCATCCTCGTGCCGCTCCTCACTTGACCCCCTGGTTTACATCACGGGCCGAGGACGGGAGGATTCCTGCGGGGTAGGGGCCGAACGGGCGCGAGCTCGCCCGCGAGAGGAGTCATCTGAATGGCTGACCGTCACTCCGTGAACCTGGACCACATCGCACGGTTCTCCGCGCTCAGCGACGCCGACGTCGCGAAGATCGCGGCGGCCGGCACCTACGTGACCGTCCCGGCCAACTGGGCGCTGATGGGGGAAGGCACCTCCGCGGACAAGGCCTACCTCCTGATCAGCGGCGAGGTCTCGGTGCGCAAGAACGGCGAGGAGATCGCCCGACTCGGTCCCGGTGACATCTTCGGCGAGGTCGCGATCGTCCAGCAGCGACTCCGCACCGCCACAGTGGTGTCGGCCACGCCGCTGGAGTGCCTGCACTTCACCCGCGAGGCGCTGGAGCGGCTGGACCGCGAGATCCCCGCGTTCGGTGACGCCCTCGACGCCTCCACGGCCGAACGCTCGGGGCGGTCTCCCGAGCAGCACGAGTGAGCGAACCCTCGACGGAGACCGACGACCGCGAGCTGCAGGACGTTGCTCGCGAAGCCGTGCAGCACGAGCTGTCGCACGCAGTCGCGGTCGGCCTGTACGAGGCGATCGAGCGCGCCATCCTCGGCGACCCGCCGCGGCTGACCCGCATCGAGGTGGCCCAGCGCGCCGGCGTACCCCTCGAGCGCGCGATCGCGCTGTGGCGCTCGCTGGGCTTCCCAGGAGCGGCCGACGACGAAGCGCTGTTCGTCGAGGCCGACGTCGAGGCGTTGCGAATGGTGACCTGGCTGGTCGAGTCGGGCTTCCTGGACTCGACGTTCGAGCTGACCCTGGCGCGCAGCATGGGGTTGAGCTTCTCGCGCCTCGCCGAGTGGGAGGTGCGCGAGCTCGCGGCGGCGGCGCTGGACGGCGCACAGGAGCTGGACCTCGACGCGGTCGACGTCGCTGCGGTCGAGGAGCTCGTGGCCGGTCTGATCCCGGTCATGCAGGACGTGCAGAACTACGTGTGGCGTCGGCACGTCGCGCACGCGGCCGGCCGGATCCTCCTCGCACCCGCAGGGCAGGGCGGTACGACGATGGCCGTCGGGTTCGCCGACATCGTCGGCTTCACCCGTCGCAGCCGCGGGCTGAGCCAGGAGGAGCTCGCCCACCTGGTCGAGGTCTTCGAGCGCGTCGCCAACGAGATCGTCACCGAGAACCGGGGGCGCATCGTCAAGACCATCGGCGACGAGGTGCTCTTCGTCGCCGACAAACCGTGGGACATCGCGCGGATCGCACTCGGGCTGGTGGAGGCCGCCGAGCGGCGTACGGACTTCCCCGAGGTGAGGGTCGGAGCGGCGTACGGCGAGGTGCTGAGCCGCATCGGTGACGTCTTCGGTCCCGTGGTCAACGTCGCCGCGCGACTCACCTCGCTGGCGCGGCCCGGTCGGGTGCTGGTCGACGCGGCTCTGGCCGACATGCTGCGCGACCACCACCACGAGTTCCGCGTGAAGCGCCGCCGGACGGCGTCGGTCAGGGGATACTCGAGACTCGACACCTGGTCGCTCAAACGGCCACGTGGCCAAGACTGAGGCGACTCGGAGGTCGACCGTGCTGCTCGGGCGCGCCCGCACCGTGACCGCTCTGCTCGCGGCGCTCGTCGCGACTGCCGGACTCTCGACGACGGCGGCACCAGCGGCCACGTCGGGGCATTCCATCCGCCCGGACGGTCCGCAGCACAGCTCCGACGACCGTCCGGGAGTGCTGCTCGCTCCGCGTCGAGTCGACGACGGGCCGTTCGGTGGGGCGGTGCCGGTGCGCAAGAACGAGGTGTCGCGGCCGATCGCTCCTGGGCTGACCTTGTCGCAGTGGCGCCAGGTCGACCCGCGTGGCCGGGTGCAGGCTCACCTGCTCCACGCCGACCTGTCCGAGCCGAGCCTGCGGTTGCGCTACGCCCGTCCGGCCAAGGTGGCCGCGGTCAAGCCAACCAGCCGCCTGGTGCGTCGTGTCGGCGGCGTCGCCGGGGTGAACGGCGACTTCTTCGACATCGGTCGGACCGGTGCGCCGTTGGGGGTCGGAGTGGACCAGGGAGAGGTGCTGCACGGGCCTGCGCAGAACTGGACGACCTCGTTCGTCCTCGGCCGCGACGGCACGCCCAGCATCGGCGCGGCGCCGGTGATGGCCAAGGTGAAGGGCCGGCCGGACCTGGAGATCACCAACGTCAACTCGCCGCACGTCCATCCGCACGGCATCGGCATCTACACCCCGGCGTGGGGGCGTACGCCGGGCCGCGGCGTCGCCGAGGGTGCGAAGAAGAAGGCACTGCGGCAGGTCGTCGTACGCAACAGCCGTGTCGTGGCCAACCAGCGCAAGCTTCAACCGGGCAAGAAGATCCACGGGCGCTTGCTGATCGGCCGAGGGGACGGTGCGACCGCCCTGCGTGCGCTGAAGGTCGGCACCCGGGTGAAGACCCGGATCCGGCTGGCGGGGCGGCCGGCGCTCACGATCAGCGGCAGCGAGCAGCTGCTGGCCGCCGGTGAGGTCCTCGCCACCGACGACCGCTACCTGCACCCGCGCACCGCGATCGGCATCGACCACGACACCGGCGCCCTTCTGGTGCTGGTCGTCGACGGCCGGCACACGTCCAGTCGCGGTGTCACCCTCGTCGAGCTGGCGATGATGCTCCGCGAGGCCGGCGCGGAGGACGCGCTCAACTTCGACGGCGGCGGTTCGACCACGATGGTCGCCGTCGACGACTTCGGGCAGCTCGCCCTGGTCAACCGTCCCTCCGACGGCACCGAGCGCAAGGTCCCCAACGGCCTCGCCTTCACCTCGACCCCTGCCCCCTGATCGCGCGAGTCGGCGCTACTTCGGCCCGGTGATGGCGCGAGTCGGCGCTACTTCGACCCGACCGCCGCGAGTCGGCGCTAGTTCAACCCGCCCGCCGCGAACTGGCGCCGACTCACGGGAGGGGGTGCCGAACTGGCGCCGACTCGCGGTCAGGCGAGGGCGAGGGTGAGGCGCAGGACCCAGACAGGGTCGTCGAGGCGCTCGCCGTACAACGCGCGTAGCTGCTGCATGCGATAGCGGACCGTCTGCGGATGCACGTACAGCGCGGCAGCGATCTCCTCGCGGCGCCCGTGGTGGAGCAGCCAGGCTCGTAGCGTCTCGCGCAGTTTCTCCGCGGCAGCCGGACGCAGCTCGGCCAAGGGGGCGAGCGCCAGAGCCCGCAGGTCGTCGAGCGCGTCGCGATCGGCCTGCAGGACCAACTGCTCCAACACGGCTTCGCTGTCGAGAGCCGCGCCGTCCTCGTCAGCCGCCACGGTGCCGACCAGATCGAGCGACCGAAGCGCCCGCCGGTGGGACTCATGCACGCGCAACCATGGCCGCGGCGGACCCACA
>JBHWSH010000274.1:0-14587 GCA_043427135.1 Marmoricola sp.
CTGCGACGGCCACAGCCTGGTCCAACGGGAGCTGATCCGGCACCGTCACGGCCCGTCGCGCCAAGGCGCGAGCGTGCAGCAGCGGCAGCCGGGCGCGGATCTTCGCCGAGACGAGCGCGCCGCTGGCAGCGGACCACAAGAACCATCCGAGGACCAGGGCGAGGACGTAGTCGATCACGTCCACCCCCAGGCCCGCCGAACGCAGCAGGGCCGGGGTCAGCAGCACCAGCGCGGCCACCCCGCGTCCCGCCCAAGCGGCAGCGACGGTGCCGCTGTGGGAGTTGCCGGTGAGACCCCAGATGGCGGCACGCAGGACGCGCCCCCCGTCCAGCGGAAGCCCGGGGACCAGGTTGAGGACTCCGACCACGAGGTTGGCGCCTGCGAGCCCGGCCACGATGAACTCCAGAAGGCCGCTTGGCGTCACCTGCAGCAGGGCGTAGGCGGCACCGCCGATCGCCAGGGACGTGATCGGACCGATGCCGGAGATCACGAGCTCCTGGCGCGGCGTCCGCGGCTCCCCGTCGATCGCGGTGACTCCGCCGATGAAGTGCAGCGTGATCGAACGGACAGGAATGCCGAAGCGCTTGGCCATGAGGGCATGGGAGATCTCGTGCAGTAGCAGAGACAGAGTGAGCAGGACGGCGAAAGCCAGCCCCGCGACGTACTTCAAGGACCCGAGGCCGGGCGAGACCCGCTCGATGCCAGGCGCGACCAGATAGGCGACGAGTGCGGCGATGAGCAGCCACGACGAGCGGACGAGCACGTCGACCCCGCCGACGGACCCGATCTTCAAGGTCCCGGGGTCGCGGTGCTCGGCTGGAGCTCCCAGGCCGCTGCCGTGTGTCACTCGGCAAAGTTAGCGGGTCGCCCCATCGCACCCAGCATGATCCGGTCTCTCCCCCGCGTCCCGCACGGTTTCGTCGGTGGGCCGTCCTAGGGTTGCGGCATGACGCAGACGGTGACCGGACGAGACCTCGGGATGGGGACCGCGGTCGACGGAGTCGAGGTGCTTGGTTCGCTGTCGCCCAGCCGGGCCGGCGATTTCATGACATGCCCGCTGCTCTACCGGTTCCGCACCATCGACCGGCTGCCGGAGCCCTCGTCGCCGGCTGCGGTGCGCGGCACGCTCGTGCACAAGGTGCTCGAGGACCTCTTCGACCTACCGGCCGGCTCCCGCACCCCCGACCGGGCCCAGCAGATGCTTCAGCCGGCCTGGAAGGCACTGCTCGAGAGCGACCCCGACCTGGCCGCGATGTTCGGCGACGGAGGCGAGGAGATCACGTCCTGGCTGGCGTCCTGCCGTCAGAGCCTCGAGCGTTACTTCACCCTGGAGGACCCGCGGCGCCTCGAGCCCGCCGAGCGCGAGCTCTACGTCGAGACCGTCCTGGACAGCAAGCTGCTGCTCCGCGGGTTCGTCGACCGGCTCGACATCGCGCCGACCGGCGAGGTGAGGGTCGTCGACTACAAGACCGGTCGAGCGCCGTCGGAGGCGTTCGAGGCTCGGGCGCTGTTCCAGATGAAGTTCTACGCCCTCGTCCTGTGGCGCATCCGCGGGACGGTGCCGACGATGCTGCAGTTGATCTATCTCGGCAGCGGCGAGGTGCTGCGTTACCGGCCGGATGAGTCCGACCTGCTCGCCGTCGAACGCAAGGTGGAGGCGTTGTGGACGGCCATCCGGCGGGCCGCAGAGACCGGTGACTGGAGACCGCGCCGCTCCGCGCTGTGCGGATGGTGCGCGCACCAGTCGTTGTGCCCGGAGTTCGGGGGCACGCCCCCGCCACTGTCAGTCGGTGGCGTCGGCGCCTGACCCGGTGTCGTCAGTCTCCTCGTCGGCCGTCTCTTCAGGGGCCCCGGTGGGAGTCGGATCGCCCTGGTTCTGCGTGTCGGTCTCGCCGCCGCTGCCACACGCGGTGAGGGTCACGGCAAGGCCGAGGGCCGTCAGCCCGGTGAGCAGTCGTCGCATGCTGGGTTTCCGTCCTGATGGGCTTCGGCGCGTACGACGCATACCTCCCCCCGCGACTCGTAAGCAAACCCGCCCCCCCGGGCGGTCGAGCTTGTCGAGACCCTGGACGGATCAGTCCTGCAGCACGTCCTCGGGAGTGAGCTCACGCGGGCGGATCGTGCCGGCGGCGATCTCCTCGGCCCAGTGGCATGCCACCCGGTGCCCTCCACCGACGTCGCGCAGGGCGGGGCGCTCGTCGTCGCAGCGAGTCGCCTGCCGGAACGGACACCGGGTGTGGAACCGGCACCCGGTGGGTGGGTTCGCCGGCGAGGGAAGGTCGCCCTGCAAGATGATGCGCTCGCGGGTCGCCTCGATCTCCGGGTCCGGCACGGGGACCGCCGACATCAGCGCCTTGGTGTAGGGGTGCAACGGCTGGTCGTAGAGCGCGTCGGCCGACGCTTGCTCGACAACGCCGCCGAGGTACATGACCGCGACTTCGTCGGACACGTGGCGCACCACCGCCAGGTCGTGGGCGATGACCAGGTAGGTCAGCCCCAGCTGGTCCTGCAGGTCACCCAGCAGGTTGAGGACCTGTGCCTGGATCGAGACGTCCAGAGCGGAGACGGGTTCGTCGGCGATGATGAAGCGCGGCTGCAACGCCAAGGCGCGCGCGATCCCGATGCGCTGTCGTTGCCCGCCGGAGAACTCATGCGGATACTTCTGCGCCGCCGTTGCGGGAAGCCCGACCTGATCGAGCAGCTGCTGGACGCGGGTGCGCTTGTCGTAGCGGATGCCATGCGCCCGCAGCGGCTCGGTCAGCAGGGTCTCGACACTCTGGCGGGGGTTGAGACTCGCCAAGGGGTCCTGGAAGACCATCTGCATCTGCTGGCGCTGCGCCCGCAGCCGCTCCCCCTTTAGCCCGGCGACGTCGACGCCGTCGAACAGCACCCGGCCCTCGGTGATCGGGGTCAGCCGCAGCAGGGCACGGCCCAGGGTGGACTTGCCGCACCCAGACTCTCCGACCAGACCGAGAGTGCGTCCCTCCGCGATCGTCAGGTCGACGCCGTCGACGGCGCGTACGGCGCCGCTGGCTCGGCCCAGGAGCAAGCCGTCCCGCAGCGGGTAGTGCACCTTGAGGCCCTCGACCTCGACGAGTGCGCTCACTGGGGATCCTCCTCACCGACGGGGTTGAAGCACCGCAACTCACGGTCGCCATCGGACTCCAGGTGCGGCGTACGCTGCGTGCACTCGGCAACGCGGTTGCCGCACCGGGGGGCGAAGGCGCAACCCTCCGCCCACGGCAGCACCTGGGTGGGTGAGCCGGGGATCGGCGTCAGTGGCGCTCCGCGCGGTGAGTCCAGCCGCGGGATGCTCGCCAGGAGACCCGCGGTGTAGGGGTGACGGGGACGGGCGAACAGCTGGGTGCGGTCCGCGGTCTCCACGATGCGTCCGGCGTACATCACGTTCACGGTGTCGCAGAGCCCTGCCACGACGCCGAGGTCGTGGGTGATCATGAGCAGCGCCGCATCGGTGTCGGCGACCAGTTCCTTGAGCACCTCGAGGACCTGCGCCTGGATAGTGACGTCCAGTGCGGTCGTGGGCTCGTCGGCGATGAGCAGCCGTGGCTCGCAGGCCAGCGCCATCGCGATGAGGACGCGCTGCCGCATCCCGCCGGAAAGCTGGTGCGGGTAGTCCCGCAGGCGTCGTCTGGGGTCGGGGATGCCGACCTTGTGCAGCAGGTCTCCCGCTCGGTCGCGAGCGTCCTTGCGGGAGGCGCCGAAGTGCCGCTCGATGATCTCGCCGACCTGAGTGCCGACCGGGACCACGGGGTTGAGCGAGGTCATGGGGTCCTGGAAGACCATCGCGATCTCGCGACCACGGATGTCGGCGAGCTGGCCGCGGCCGAGCGCGAGCAGGTCCCGACCGGCGTAGCGGACCTCCCCGGTGACCTTCACGCCTCGGTTCGGGAGGAGTCCCATGACGGCCAGCGAGGTGACCGACTTGCCGCTGCCCGACTCGCCGACGAGTCCCACGTGCTGCCCGGCTCGAATGTCGAAGGAGACGTCGTCGACCGCGCGGGTCGCGGCCCCTCCCCGGGTCTGGAAGGTGACGGCCAGGTCGCGCACGGAGAGAAGCGGCTCGTCGGGTACGCCGGCGGGTCGGGTGATCTCGGAGGTGGTCGTCCGGGTCATCGGCGGGTCCTCGGGTCGAGCGCCTCTCGGAGGGCCTCACCGAAGAGGGTGAAGCCCAGCGCGGTGATCGCGATGGCGGCCCCGGGCAGGAGCGCCAGTTGCGGGGCGGCCTGGAAGCGGTCTTGAGCTGCGACCAGCATCCGGCCCCATTCGGCGATGGCCGGATCGGAGTCGCCGAGACCGAGGAACGACAGTGCCGCGACCTCGATGATGGCCGTGGCCAGGTTCAGGGTGGCCTGGACGATCGTGGGCCCGACGGCGTTGGGCAGCATGTGACCCAGGACGATGCGGGGCCGCCGGATGCCCAACGCCTCCGCCGCCAGCACGTAGTCGCTGCGTGCCTGGGCCAGCATCGACCCGCGCAAGAGCCGGGCGAAGATGGGCACCTGCGCGACGCCGATGGCGATCATGATCGAGTAGGCGTTCTGCCCCAGCACCGCGGCGATGCTCACCGCCAACAGCAGGCTGGGCACGGAGAGCATGATGTCGACCAAGCGCATGATGAAGGTGTCCACCCAGCCGCCGAGGCCGCCGGCCAGCACACCCAGCAGTGTGCCGGCGGCCAGCCCGATCGCGGTGGCGACCACGCCGTACACCAGCGACTGGCGGGCGCCGAAGAGGAGCTGGGTCAAGAGGTCGGAGCCGAAGCGGTCCAGGCCGAGCAGGTGGTCCTCGCTCGGACCCGGCACCGAACTCGGGGTGACCTGGCCCGACCATTGCGCCGAGCCGGGCTCGTAGGGGGTCAGCAGCGGCGCGAAGACAGCCACCAGGACGAACCCCAGGACGATGAGAGCTCCGAAGATCGCCGTCGGGTTGCGCCGCAGGCGCCGCCAGGCGCCTCGCCAGAGCCCACCACGAGGGGCCTGGGCAAGGGCGCCGTCGAGCGGGTCGATTGCGGGGCCTGGTGTGGCCGCGCCGAGTTGAGGGGGCAGGTTGACCATCTACGACACCCGCACTCTCGGATCGATGAGCCCGTAGGCGAGGTCCACGAGCAGGTTGATCAGGGCGTAGATCAAGGCGATGAAGAGGATGTAGCCCTGGAGCACCGGATAGTCACGCTGGCCGATCGCCTCGAAGAGGTACTCGCCGATGCCCCTGAAGGAGAACACCGTCTCGGTCAGCACCGCGCCGGCGAAGAGCAGACCGGCTTGCAGCCCTACCGTGGTGACGACCGGAAGCAGCGCGTTGCGGAGCACGTGTCGCCTGCTGACCAGGACCGGGCTCAGCCCTTTGGATTCCGCGGTGCGGACGTAGTCCTCGTTGAGGACTTCGGCGACCGAGGCCCGGGTGATCCGCACGATGATGGCCAGCGGGATGGTGGCCAACGCGACGGCGGGGAGGACGAGGTGGATCGCCGCGTCCCAGGCCGCGTCCCACTCTCGCGTGAGGATCCCGTCGAGCACGTAGAAGTTGGTGACGTGCGTGGCGTCCATGCGTGGGTCCTGACGCAGGCTCGTCGGCAGCCAGTGCAGCCAGTTGGCGAAGACGAGCTTGAGCAGGATCGCGAGGAAGAAGACCGGCGTCACCACACCGAGCAGGCTGCCGGACATGACCGCCGTGTCGAGGAGTCTGCCCTGGTGCCGAGCGGCCAGGTAGCCCAGGGGGATGCCGATGACCACCGCGATGAGAAGGGCGCTGAGGCCGAGCTCGACGGTCGCGGGGAACTTCTCGATGAAGGAGTCGACCACCGGCTGACCGGTGCGCGTGGAGTTGCCGAAGTCGCCGGTCAGGAGAGCCTTGAGATACAGCACGTATTGCTGGAGCAGGGGCTCTTCGAACCCGTAACGCTCGTTGACCCGAGCGATCGCCTCAGGCGTCGCCCGCTCCCCCAGGAGGGCTCGGGCGGGGCCTCCTGGAAGCGCTCGCACCCAGGCGAACAGCAGCACCGACAGCCCCAGGAGCACGGGGACCATGAGGGCGAGCCGCTTCAGGACGAAGCGCAGCACCGGCAGTACCTCTTTCGAGTCCAGACGGACGACGGCGACGATGTCGACGGCGACGCCGGTCCTCGGGTGACATGTCCGAGGACCGGCGTGGCCGCTGTCGTCAGTTCAACGAGACGGTGTTGAACACCTCGTCGTTCACCGGGCTCTGCTGGAACCCGGAGACCTCAGGCGCGAACGCCAACGACGGCACCGGGTGGGCGATCGGGACTCCCGGCAGGAACTCCATGATCTGCCGGTTGATGTCCTGGTACGCCGGCTCCTGCTCCTCGACCGTGGGCAGTCCCCGTGCCTCGGTCAGGGCGTCGAACAGCTCGGGGTTGTCGAAGCCCCACTCCGGCGACTCCTGACCGAAGAACACACCGACGAAGTTGTCGGAGTCGTTGTAGTCGCCGGTCCAGCCCAGAAGGTGGATGCCGTGCTTGTCGGTCCCCTGGATCTTGTTGAGGTAGTCGGGGTCCCAACGGTCGGCGGTCGCCTTCACCTTCAGACCGACGGCCTGCAGCTGCGACCGGATCGCGTTGAAGGTGTCCTCCGGGGAGGGCATGTAGGGACGGCTGACGTCGGTCGGGTAGTTGAACTCCACCGTGATGCCCTCCGCGCCGGCGTCGGCCAGGAGCTCCTCGGCCCGCTCGGGGTCGTAGTCGTAGGTGGTGACGTCGTCGGTCCACCCCAGGACGACCGGCGGCATGAACTGGATGGCCGGCTCGGTGCCCTCCGGCATGGACGCCGCGATCACGGCCTCCTTGTCGATGGCGTGGGCGATGGCCTGACGCACCCGGATGTCGTCGAGCGGCTTCACGGCCTGGTTCATGCCGAGGTAGAGCAGGTTGAACGGCTCTCGGTTGATGATTTGGAAACCGGCCTCTTGGAGCGGAGCGATGTCCGCGGGGCCGACGAGGTCGAAGCCGTCGATCTCCTCGTTCTCGAGCGCAGTCGCGCGGGCGCGAGCGTCCGGGATCGCGACGAAGACCAGCTCGTCGATCTTGGCCTGTTCACCCCAGTAGTCCTCGTTGGGCGCGAGGGTGATGCGGTCGCCGCGCTGCCACGAGTCGAGCACGAAGGGTCCGGTGCCGGTCGGGTGAGCGGTGGAGTACTCGGTCGTGGTCGGGTTGTCCGCCGCGTCGTCCTGGTGCTCCTCCAGAGCCGTCGGGCTCTGCATCGAGAAGGCCGGCAGCGACAGAGCGGCCACGAACCCCGCGAACGGCGCGTTCAGCTCGATGGTCGCGGTGCCCTCGCCCGGCGTACAGGACTTGTAGAGCGCCTTGTCCGAGTCGGGGCCGGTGGCGAAGCCCTTCATCAACGAGCCGTAGTAGTAGGTCAGGTCGGGCGACTGCGCGGACTCCGGCACGTTGAACCAGCGGTCGAAGTTGGCGCAGACGGCTTCGGCGTCGAAGTCGCTGCCGTCGTGGAACTTCACTCCCTCCCGCAAGGTGAAGTCGTAGACGAGGCCGTCGTCGCTGACGTCCCAGGACTCGGCCAACAGCGGCGCCGGGTCGGCCGTGCCGGGCTCGGTGCCCACCAGGCCCTCGAAGATCTGCCGCGAGACGCGGAAGCTCTCGCCGTCGGAGGCGTAGAACGGGTCGAGCGTCACCGGCTCCGCGGACCCGGCGAACACGAACGTGCCGCCGCCTTCTCCGTCGCCCTTGCTGCCCGTGTTGTCGTCTCGCTCGCTCTCCGCACATGCGGAGAGTGCGAGGCTGGCCGCGACCAGGGCGGCTGCTCCCAGCCGCCAACGGCGACTCGTCGATGCCTTCACGATGTTTCCTCACTCTCGGGGGTCCGGACAGGACCCGCAATCCTCGTGACGCTAGTCCGAGAGTGAGCCGCCTCGCCACGTCCCGAGGCGGACGCGAGGTCGCAATACGGCAACGATTCCCGACAGCAGAACGCGGCCGGCCCCGTCCCCGAGTGGGAGGGAGCCGGCCGCGCTGGTCGTCGGCCTCACGCTGTGAGGTCAGTCGTCCGTGTCGTCCTCGGGGGATTCGGACTCCGTGTCGTCGCTGTCGTCGTCAGAATCGGTGTCATCGGTGTCATCCGTGTCGGATCCGGTGTCGCCGGGGACGTCGTTGTCGTCCTCGACGATCACGTCCGGGTCGTCGTCCTCGGCGCAACCCGCGACCGAGAAGGTCAAGATGCCGGCACTCAGTGCGGCGCCGATGCGCTTGCTCAACTGCATGTCACTCTCCCTGCGTGGGACATTCCGACGTCGTCGGACGGTCCTCGCAGCCCTACCCGATCAGGGGCGGATGAACCACGTTCGCAGCTCCGCCAGGTGAAGTCCGCCGAGGGTGCTGCGGAAGATCCTGCGCTCCCCCGGCAGGACAGGCACGTGGTTCTCCACCACCAGCACCACACACCCGGCGGCCTCCGCCGACCTGGCGCCGGTGTTGGAGTCCTCGATCGCCAGGCAGTTGCTCGGCTCCACACCGAGACAGCCGGCCGCAGTCAGATATGGCTCCGGGTGGGGCTTGCCGCGCGCGACTCCGTCGCCGGTGACGACCACGTCGAAGGTCCCTGGTGGCAGCGCCTGAAGCACCGGTTCGACGAACCTGCGGTACGACATCGTGACGAGCGCGCAGGGGATGGCGGCCGCGCGGAGCTCCGCGAGCAGTTCGCGGGCGCCAGGACGCCACGGCACGTCCCGCTCGATCCGCTGCACGACTCCGTCGAGCAGGATCTCCACGATCTCCGCCGGGTCGAGGTCCACTCCCCCGTGCTCTCGGATGTAACGGCCCGACTCGATCAGCTCGTTGCCGACCAGCTTCATCGCGTCGTGCTCGGTCCAGGTGCCGCCGTGCGACTCCACCAGGGCGCGCTCGACCTCGATCCAGTACGGCTCGGTGTCGACCAAGGTGCCGTCCATGTCCCAGAGGACTGCCGCCGGCGCGCTACCGCGTTCAGTGCTCAGGGGGGCCTCCGAAAGAACCGTCGTACGACGAGCCGCCGTCGTGAGCGGTTGTGTACCGACATCGTGACACGGGGAGGGTGCAGGACAACGGCCTCCCAGCAAAGGACTCGGACAGATGGCGAGACGATCGAACTCCGGTGCGTCAGAGTACGAGGTAGGCGAGGACCGCCCCCGCGGTCGTCTCGCCGATGAGCACGCAGCGCGCGAGCAATTCGGTGGCATGAACTTCGGCGCCGCCTTCTACGGCTGGCTGGTCGCCATCGGCATCACCCTGCTCCTGACCAGCATCGTCGGTGCCATCGCGACCGCGCTCGGAGCCACCGACACGGTCACTCAGTCTCAGGCAGAACGCGAAGCCGGGGTCATCGGCATCGTCGCCGCGGTCGCGCTGGTCGTCATCTTGGCGATCGGCTACTACGCAGGTGGATACGTGGCCGGCCGGATGTCCCGGTTCGACGGCGGCAGGCAGGGTTTGCTCGTCTGGCTGATCGGCCTTGTCGTCACGCTCGTCGCGGTCGGCCTGGGAGTGGTCTTCGGGGCGGAGTACAACATCCTCGACCGGGTGACGTTGCCTCGGATCCCCATCCCGACCGATCAGCTCGGTTGGGGGGGCGCCATCACAGCGGTCGTCGTGCTGGTCGCCACGCTGCTGGCGGCGATGGCAGGCGGCAAGGTCGGGCACCGCTACCACGACAAGGTCGACCGCGTCGCCGGTCGCTGACTCCTCGGGCGCTCAGTCCTCGGGCTCGTAGCCGAGGTTGGGAGCGAGCCAACGCTCGGCTTCCTTGAGCGTCCAGCCCTTGCGACGGGCGTAGTCGGCGACCTGGTCTTGACCGAGCTTGCCCAGGACGAAGTACTGGGAGTCGGGGTGGGAGAAGTAGAAGCCTGAGACCGAGGCGCCCGGCCACATCGCCATGTGTTCGGTGAGTGTGATCCCGGTGCTCTTCTCGACGTCGAGCAGCTGCCACAGGGTCTGCTTCTCGGTGTGATCGGGGCAGGCGGGGTAGCCCGGCGCCGGCCGGATCCCGGCGTACTCCTCCTTGAGGAGCCCCTGGTTGTCCAGCTGCTCGTCCGGCGAGTAACCCCAGAGATCCGTCCGGACGCGCTCGTGCAAGCGTTCGGCGAACGCCTCCGCCAGACGGTCGGCCACCGACTCCAGCAGGATCGCGCTGTAGTCGTCGAGCTCGGCCTTGAACTCCTGGATCTTCTCGATCGCACCGAGGCCGGCAGTGACGGCGAACCCGCCTACGTAGTCAGGGGTCCCGCTGTCGCGGGGGGCGACATAGTCGGCCAGCGAGCGGTGCGGCAGCCCGTGCCGCTCTTCGCCTTGCTGGCGGAGCTGGTGCAGGCGAGCGAGCACCTCCGAACGGGACTCGTCGGCGTACACCTCGATGTCCTCGCCGTCCACACGGTTGGCGGGGAAGAGACCGACGACGCCGTTGGCGCGCAGCCATCCGCCCTCGACGACGCGGTCGAGCATCGCCTGGGCGTCCTCCCAGAGCCGCCGCGCCGCCTCGCCGCTCTCCGGGTGGTCCAGGATGTCGGGGAACTTGCCTCGCATCTCCCAGGCGTTGAAGAACGGCTGCCAGTCGATGTAGCCGCGCAGCTCGGCGAGGTCGTAGTCGAGCAGCGCACGCACATGCGGTGAGGCCCCGTCGGTGGTCGGCGCACGGAACACGCCGTCCACCTCGTCCGGCCGGTCCAAGAGCCGCGGCCTCGGCGGGGTGTACGCCGCCCAGTCGAGGGGGGTGGCGTTGGCCCGGGCCCGCTCGAGGGAGGTCAGCGGCCGAGCGGTCTGCCGCTTGGAGTGCCGCTCGCGGATCGAGTCGTAGTCCTCGGTCACCTCACCGAGCAGCTTGGGCCGTTGGTCGTCCGACAGCAGCGCGGCCACGACGGGGACGGAACGGGACGCGTCCTTGACCCAGACGACAGGGCCGTCGTACTTCGGGTCGATCTTGACGGCGGTGTGGGCGCGGCTGGTGGTGGCGCCGCCGATCAACAGCGGAACGTCCAGCCCCTGGCGTTGCATCTCGGCAGCGAAGGAGGCCATCTCCTCCAGCGACGGTGTGATCAGCCCGGAGAGGCCGATGATGTCGGCGTCGTGCTCACGGGCGGCGTCGATGATTTTCTGGGCCGGCACCATCACGCCGAGGTCGATGACGTCGTAGTTGTTGCACTGCAGCACCACGCCGACGATGTTCTTGCCGATGTCGTGCACGTCGCCCTTGACCGTCGCCATCACGATGCGGCCCTTGCTGCGCGCGGCGTCGCCGGGCCTGGTCTGTGCCTCGATGAACGGGATGAGGTGCGCCACGGCCTTCTTCATCACGCGCGCGGACTTCACCACCTGCGGGAGGAACATCTTGCCCGCGCCGAAGAGGTCGCCGACGACGTTCATGCCGTCCATCAACGGCCCCTCGATGACCTCGAGGGGATGCCCTCCGCGTTCGTCGATCAGGAGTCGCAGCTCCTCGGTGTCGGCCTCGGCATGGTCGTCGATGCCCTTCACCAAGGCGTGGGTGATGCGCTCCTCGACCGGCAGCGCACGCCAAGCCTCGTCGGCCTTCTCGGCTACTGCGCCGTCGCCGCGGAACCGCTCGGCGATCTCCAGCAGCCGCTCGGCGGCGTCGGGCCGCCGGTTGAGCACCACGTCCTCGATGCGGTCACGCAGGTCGGGGTCGATCTCGTCGTACACCGCGAGGGCGCCGGCATTGACAATGCCCATGTCGAGGCCGGCCTCGATCGCGTGGAACAAGAAGACGGCGTGGATGGCCTCGCGGACGGCGTTGTTGCCGCGGAACGAGAACGAGACGTTCGAGATGCCGCCCGAGACGAGCACGCCGGGCAGGTTCTGCTTGATCCAGCGGGTGGCCTCGATGAAGTCCGAGCCGTACGCCGCGTGCTCCTCGATGCCGGTCGCGACGGCGAACACGTTGGGGTCGAAGATGATGTCGGTCGGGGTGAACCCGACGTCCTCGGTGAGGATCCGGTAGGCCCGTCCGCAGATCTCCTTGCGGCGCTCGAGGTTGTCGGCCTGGCCGTCCTCGTCGAACGCCATCACGACCACGGCCGCGCCGTACTTGCGGCACAGCGTGGCCTGTTCGACGAACTTCTCCTCGCCTTCCTTCAGCGAGATGGAGTTGACGACGGGCCTGCCCTGGACGTTGCGCAGGCCGGCCTCGATGACCTCCCACTTGGAGGAGTCGACCATCACGGGGACGCGCGAGATGTCGGGCTCGGAGGCGAGGAGCTTGGTGAAGCGGTCCATGGCCGCGACGCCGTCGATCATGCCCTCGTCCATGTTGACGTCGATGATCTGCGCACCGGCCTCGACCTGCTGGCGGGCGACCGACAGCGCGGTCGGGTAGTCCCCGGCCTTGATCAGGTTGCGGAACCGTGCCGACCCGGTGATGTTGGTGCGCTCGCCGACGTTGACGAACAGCGAGTCCTCGGTGATGTTCAACGGCTCGAGACCGGACAGGCGGCACGCTGGTTCGACGGTCGGCACGGTCCGAGGAGAGTGCGGCGCAACCGCCTCGGCGACGGCACGCACGTGGTCCGGGGTGGTGCCGCAGCAGCCGCCGACGAGGTTTACCAAACCGCTGGCGGCGAACTCGCCGACGATCTCCGCAGTCTGGGCGGCCGCCTCGTCGTACTCGCCGAAGGCGTTGGGCAGGCCGGCGTTGGGGTACGCCGAGACGAAGGTGTCCGCGACCCGCGCGAGCTCCGCGACATAGGGACGCATCTCGGCGGCGCCGAGCGCGCAGTTCAGCCCGACGGCGAGCGGGCGAACGTGTCGGATCGAGTTCCAGAAGGCCTCGGTCACCTGGCCAGACAGCGTGCGACCGGACGCGTCGGTGATCGTGCCCGAGATGATGACGGGCCAGCGGCGCCGGTGCTCCTCGAACAACGTCTCGAGGGCGAAGATCGCGGCCTTTGCGTTGAGGGTGTCGAAGATCGTCTCGACCAGCAGGAGGTCGGCGCCGCCGTCGACCAGCCCTCGTGCTTGCTCGAGGTAGGCCTCGACCAGCCGCTCGAAGCTGACGTTGCGGCTGCCGGGGTCGTTGACGTCGGGAGAGATGGACGCAGTGGTGTTCGTGGGGCCGAGGGCGCCGGCGACGTAGCGTGGCCGGTCCGGCGTCTCCTCGGTCATCGCGTCGCATTCGGCACGTGCCAGCCGGGCCGACTCGAGGTTGAGCTCGTAGGCCAGCGCCTCCAGACCGTAGTCGGCCTGGGAGATGCGCTGCGCGCTGAAGGTGTTCGTCCCGACCACGTCGGCGCCGGCCTCGAGGTAGGAGCGGTGCACTTCTCTGATCAGGTCCGGCTGGGTCAACGACAGCACGTCGGAGTTGCCCTGCAGGTCGCGGCTGCTGTCGGCGAACCGCTCGCCTCGATAGTCCTGCTCGCCGAGGCGGCGTCCCTGGATCATCGTGCCCATGGCTCCGTCGAGCACCAGGATGCGACGGCGCATCGCGGTGGCGAGCTCCTCGCTGGCGTCGGGTCGCAGGGCGGTGGTGCGGGCGGAGGTCACAGGCAGCCTTCGGGTCTGGGGATGGTGCCACTGTAAGCAGGGGCTCGTACGCCGCGCGGCGCGCTCCCGGATCGTGACACCCGGCCTCGCCCGGCACCACGACATAGGGTGGAGTCGTGATCGAGATCGAGGAGTTCCCCACCTTGCGGTCGCCGGTGCTGATCGCGGCGTTCGAAGGCTGGAACGATGCCGCGGACGCCGCATCGAACGCCGTCGACCACCTGCTCGACGTGTGGGACGCCCGGCTGGTGGCCGCGATCGACCCCGAGGACTTCTACGACTTTCAGATGAACCGTCCCTTGATCACCGGCGAGGGGCGCAGCCGTCGGATCACCTGGCCGTCCACCCAGCTGTCGGTCGCCTCTCCCCCGGGCGCCCTGCGCGATGTCATCCTGCTGCGCGGGATCGAGCCGAACATGAGGTGGCGGCAGTTCTGCGCAGAGCTGCTCGCCGCGGCCGACGAGCTCGGCGCCGAGCTCGTGGTCACGCTCGGTGCCTTGCTCGCTGACACGCCGCACACCCGGCCGATCCCCGTGACCGGCACCTCCACCGATCCGGATCTGGCGACAAGGCTGGATCTGGAGCAGTCCACCTACGAGGGTCCCACCGGGATTGTGGGCGTGTTCCAGGACGCCTGCACGCGCCTGGACATGCCCGCGGTGTCTTTCTGGGTCGCGGTGCCGCACTACGTCGCTCAACCTCCGTGCCCCAAGGCCACGCTCGCCCTGCTGGGACAGATCGAGGACCTGCTCGGGATCAGCATCCCGCTCGGCGACCTCCCCGAGGAGTCTCGGGCGTGGGAACGCGGCGTCGACGAGCTCGCCGAGGACGACGAGGAGATCGGCGACTACGTCCGCGCCTTGGAGGAGACCCGGGACACCGCAGAGCTCCCGGAGGCCAGCGGTGAGGCGATCGCACGCGAGTTCGAGCGCTACCTCAAGCGTCGCGAGCTCCCCGGCGACTGACGCCGTACCTCACAGGGTGATGCCGAGCCTTGCCTCGACCAGACCTCGGACGACGGCCGCGCCCTCGGCGTCCCCGGTGCCGCCGACCGCGGCCGCCTAGTCT
>JBHWSH010000275.1:0-5871 GCA_043427135.1 Marmoricola sp.
TGACTGCGCGCCGTGCGGCTTCAGGTAGCTCACCTCGGTGCCCTCCGCGATCGCGATCTCGCCGAGCGCGCCCACCTGGTCGGCGACCTGCTGGGCCAGGACGTCCGCCGCGATGTCGGTACGCCGCCGACCGAAGCCGTCGCGGTCGAGGTAGGAGACCTGAGCCCCGACGCGCACGCCTCCGGCAGCGGCCCGGGCGCAGACGGCGCGCATGGTGTCCCGGTTGCCGGCGTGGTAGCCGCAGGCGACGTTGGCGGAGGTGACCACTGCCAGGAGCGCGTCGTCATCGGTGATCTCCTCGCCCAGGTCGGCGTTGAGGTCGATCGAGCGCGGCCGCATGCCTGGCGATTATGCCGCCGGTGGCGGGCCGTATCGTCGCGCCCATGTCCCAGGAGTCGCCGTCCCCTGCTCCCACCGGTCCCCCGGTCGCCCCGCGCGTGCCGAGCGAGCGCACCCACCACGGCGACACGTTCGTCGACGACTACGAGTGGCTGCGGGACAAGGATTCCGCAGACACGATCGCCTACCTGCAGGCGGAGAACGAGTGGACCGCGGCTCGCACCGGACACCTCGCCGACCTGCGTGAGCAGATCTTCGAGGAGATCCGCAGCCGGACCCAGGAGACCGACCTGTCCGTGCCGGTGCGCAAGGGCGACTGGTGGTACTACGGCCGGACCGTCGCGGGCCAGCAGTACGGACTCAGCTGTCGCCGTCCTGTCACCGATCCCTCCGACTGGACTCCGCCCGCCCACGACCCGGATGCCGACGAGCCGATCCCCGGCGAGGAGATCCTCCTCGACGCCAACGACCTGGCCGAGGGCCACGACTTCTTCGCGCTCGGCGCCAGCTCGGTCAGCCCGGACGGCACGCTCCTGGCGTTCAGCACCGACACCACCGGCGACGAGCGGTTCCTGCTGCAGGTCAAGGACCTGCGCACCGGACAGATGCTCCCCGACCAGATCCCCGGCACGTCGTACGGCGCCACCTGGGACCTCAGCGGCACCCACCTCTTCTACACGACCGTCGACGACGCCTGGCGGGCGGACAAGATCTGGCGGCACCGTCTCGGGACCGACCGCACCGAAGACGTCCTGGTGCACCACGAGGCCGACGAGCGGTTCTGGGTCTCGATCGGTCGCACCCGCAGCAACAGGTTCCTGGTCATCGGCTGCGGCAGCAAGGTCACCAGCGAGTACCGCATCCTCCCCGCCGACGACCCCACCGGGACCTTCCGGGTCGTCGCTCCGCGACGCCAAGGCGTGGAGTACGGCATCGAGCACGCGGTCATCGCCGGGCGCGACGTCCTGGTCGTCGTCCACAACGACGGAGCGGTGAACTTCGCCGTGGCCACAGCGCCCGTCGACGCGACCGGTCACGAGGAGTGGGAGCCGCTCCTGCCGCACGATCCCGCGGTCCGCATCGAGGACGTCGACGTGTTCGCCAGCCACCTCGTGGTCAGCCAGCGCAGCGCGGGCCTCACCCAGTTGCGGATCCTTCGACTCGGCCCGTCCGGAGTCGTCTCCGACGAGCTGCTCGAGATGGACCACCCGATCTACACCGTCGGTCTGGGCAGCAACGCCGAGTTCGACCAGCCGGTGCTGCGATTCGGCTACACCACGATGGCCACGCCGAGCGCCGTACTCCAACTCGACCTGCGGACGGGCGAGCGCACCCTGCTCAAGGAGACGCCGGTCCTGGGCGACTTCGACCCCGACGCCTACGAGCAGCACCGTGAGTGGGCACGCGCCGAGGACGGCACGGTGGTGCCGATCTCGCTGGTCGTGCCCCGCGGCACGCCACGCGACGGCTCCACCCCGTTCCTGCTCTACGGCTACGGCTCCTACGAGACCTCGATCGACCCGTTCTTCAGCATCGCCAGGCTCTCGTTGCTCGACCGGGGGGTCGGTTTCGCCATCGCTCACGTGCGCGGCGGGGGCGAGATGGGGCGCACCTGGTATGAGGACGGCAAGCTGCTGCGCAAGCGCAACACGTTCACCGACTTCGTCGCCTGCGCCAGGCACCTGTCCGACGCGGGCTGGACCGGGGCCGACCGGCTGGTGGCCGAGGGAGGTAGCGCGGGAGGGCTGCTCATGGGCGCGGTCGCGAACCTCGCCCCGGATGCCTTCGCCGGCATCGTCGCCGACGTGCCGTTCGTCGACCCGCTGACCACGATCCTGGACCCCTCGCTCCCCCTGACGGTGGTGGAGTGGGAGGAGTGGGGCAACCCACTGGAGGACCCGGAGGTCTACGCCTACATGAAGTCCTACTCCCCCTACGAGAACGTCGAGGCCAAGCGCTACCCGCCGATCCTGGCGGAGACGTCGCTCAACGACACCCGCGTGCTGTACGTCGAACCGGCCAAGTGGGTGGCGCGGCTGCGGGCCGTCGCGGCCAACGGCGACGACGTCCTACTGAAGACCGAGATGTCGGCCGGTCACGGCGGAGTCAGCGGTCGCTACAACGCCTGGCGGGATCGGGCCTTCAGCTATGCCTGGGTGCTGGACCAGGTCGGCCGTTCGGCGGTCGAGCCTGTCTGATCGGTGGTCGAGCCTGTCGAGACCCCCAGCACGCGCTGAAAGTTGCCTGAGATCTCCTGATCAGCGGCAACTTCGGGTGGCCCTCAGGCGTCGAAACAGGTGTCATTGAACCTCGACGAGGGAATCCCCGAAGCAGGGAGATCGTTGAGGAGTCATGGGAGCTGGGCGAGTTTCGCCCCCCACCCCCAGGGAAGGGTTCGAACGTGACAACCACCGCCGTTTCACAGCAGCGCGAGATCGAGGGCCGCGACAGCGTCGGCCTCTACCTTGACGAGATCGCGCGCACCCCCCTGCTCGACGCGATCACCGAGGTCGAGCTGGCCAAGACGATCGAGGCCGGCCTGCTGGCCGAGCACCTGCTCGCCGAGGGCCGCGTCGGTCGACGCAAGGGCGGCGCGCCCAAGCGCGCCACGCAGGAAGAGCTGGAGTGGATCGCCGAGGAGGGTCGTCGCGCGGTGCAGCAGTTCGTCACCGCCAACCTCCGGCTGGTCGTCTCCATCGCACGCAAGTACGGCCGCAGCCAAATGCCGATGCTCGACCTCATCCAGGAGGGCAACACCGGTCTGATCCGCGCTGTCGAGAAGTTCGACTACAGCAAGGGCTTCAAGTTCTCGACCTACGCCACCTGGTGGGTGCGTCAGGCGATCACCCGCGGCATCGCTCAGCAGGCTCGCGTGGTGCGACTACCCGTCCACGTGGTGGAGGAGATCAACCAGGTCAACGCCGCACGCCGCACTTTGGAGCGTCAGTTGGGGCACGATCCGGAGCCCGAGGAGATCGCCACCGAGCTCGGCATGGGTGTCGATCGGGTCATCGACCTGCTCACCTGGAGCCGCGACCACGTCAGCCTCGACTCTCCGGTCGATGAGGACGGCGACACCTCGCTCGGTGACCTCATCGCACAGGCGACCGCGCCGGGTCCGGACGCCACGGTGCTCGACACCGAGGCACGCGAACGCCTCGACCGGCTCGTCGACAACCTCGACGACCGTGCCGCCGACATCATCAGGTCCCGCTACGGGCTCTCCGACGGCCGCATCCACAAGTTGGCTGACATCGGCGCGAAGCACGGGATCTCAGCAGAGCGCGTCCGTCAGCTCGAGCGGGAGGCGTTGCAGAAGCTGCGCGCGATCGCCGAGGCCGACATCGCCGCCTGAGCGACCCCGCGGTCAGCTCAGGCCAGGCCGGGGGCGCTCAGCCGCGAGCTGGTCGTAGACGCGGCGTACCTGCTCCTCCAGCTCCTCGAGGGTGCCGTCGTTGTCGATGACGTGCGTGGCGATCGCGCGGCGCTGCTCGCGCGTGGCCTGGGCGGCGATCCGCGCCTCCGCGTCCTCCCGGGTCCACCCGCGGTCGCGGATCATCCGCTCCAGCTGCGTCTCGACGGGTACGTCGACGACGACCACGGCGTCGAAGCTCTCCGCGCGTCCGGTCTCAGCGAGCAACGGCAGGTCGTGTACAACGATCGCGCCGTCGGGCGCCTCCTCTTCAGCGCGCACGAACGCGGCGAACACGAGCGGGTGCACGATGGCCTCGAGGCGGCGCCGCGCGGTCTCGTCATCGAAGACCCGGGCTGCCATGGCCGGGCGGTCCAGGTCGCCTTCGGGGGTCAGCACCTCCGGACCGAACTCCTCGACCACCGCCGCAAGGCCCGGGGTGCCGCGTGCCACCACCTCGCGCGCGAAGCGGTCCGCGTCGATGACCACGGCACCCAACTTCTCGAACATCGCCGCGACCGTGCTCTTGCCCGAGGCGACTCCCCCGGTGAGTCCCACTCTCATGCCGGCATCATCCCAGGAGGCAGGATGGCGTCCATGTCCGGCTCGCTCCCCCACCGCCTGGTTCCCGGTGACCGCGTCGCCCTGCTGGTGCCCGGCTCACCGACGTACGCCGAGGTGGTGCTCCGCCTGCTGGCCGCCGGAGTCGTGCCGGTGCCGATGGACCCGAACCTGACCGCCCACGAGCGCGGCGTCGTCCTCGACCAGATCGAGCCGGCGCTTGTCGTCGAGGACGACGCGACTCTGTCGTCGCTGCGGGAGCTGCCTCCCGGGATGCCCCGCGCCCGTCCGATGCACCTGACCTCGGGGACCACCGGCACCCCGAAGGGTGTCTGGTCCGGACTCCTGAGCCGCAGTGCCGCGGCCGACTGGGTCGAGGAGGAGCGTGCGCTGTGGGGATTCCGGGCTGACGACGTCCACCTCGTCGTGAGCCCGCTCCACCACTCCGCTCCCCTGCGCTTCGCTCTCGGCACCCTGCTCGCTGGCGGCCGGCTCGTCGTCCCGGGGCCGTTCGACGCAGGCACACTCACCGCCGCCATCGAGGCGGACCGTCCGACGACGGCGTTCTGCGTGCCCACGCATCTGCAACGCCTCTTCGCTCACTGGGAGGCACACGGCGTACCCGACCTGTCGTCGTTCCGTCTGCTCGCGCATGCCGGGGCGCCGTGTCCTCCCGCGGTGAAGCGCCGCCTCGTCGAGCTGTTCCCGGCCGGGACCACCTGGGAGTTCTACGGCTCCACGGAGGGGCAGTTCACTGCGTGCCGATCCGAGGAGTGGTTGGAGAGGCCGGGCACGGTGGGCCGGGCGCGACCCGGTCGCGTGCTCCGCATAGACGACGGCGGCACGATCTGGTGCCGGGTCCCGGAGCACGCCCGCTTCACCTACTTCCGGGCGCCGGAGAAGACCGCGGCCGCCTGGCGCGAGACGAGCGAGGGACCGGAGTTCACCGTCGGCGACCTCGGCCGGCTCGACGACGACGGATACCTGTTCCTGGACGGCCGACGCGAAGACCTGGTGATCTCGGGCGGGGTGAACGTCTACCCCGCCGAGGTCGAGGGCGTCCTGGCCGAGCACCCGGGCGTGAACGAGGTCGCCGTGTACGGCGTCCCCGACGAGGAGTGGGGACAGCGCGTCTGCGCCGCCGTGGTAGGCGATGTCTCCGAGGAGGCGCTCCGCGAGCTCGCCCGATCCACCCTGGCCCCGGCCAAGAGGCCCAAGACCTACGTCTTCGTTGATGCGTTGCCGCATACGGCCAGCGGCAAGGTCAAGCGCTTGGAGCTCGTCGACTTTCTCCGGCCGTGACACCCGCGGCAGTCGTCCGGAAAGCAGAAGGGCGGCCACCCTACGGGTGACCGCCCTTCCGGTGAGATCAGTTGCCGCCGGTCAGCTTCTCGCGAAGCGCCTGCAGCGCCTCGTCGCTGGCCAGCGAGCCGCTGGTCTCCTCGGCCTCGGAGGAGTACGACGTGGCTTCGCCCGCCTCAGCCTCGGCCTTCTTGGCCTCCTGCTGCTGCTTGACGTGCGCCTCCCAGCGGGCGTGCGCCCGGGCGTACTGCTAGAAT
>JBHWSH010000276.1:0-3777 GCA_043427135.1 Marmoricola sp.
CCTGTGGTCATGTCCCAGGCGGCCCCCCAGCAGAGCGCGCGCGCCAGGGAGTCCTCGAGAGTGTCGATGGAGGAGATCAACGTGGTCAGGGACTGGTCGTCGAGCCGGATCTTGGCGTAGGTGAGGTCCTGGTCGTTGAGCAGCACCAGGTCGGGGCGGCGCTCGCCGAGGAGCGCGTCGATCGGAGTCACGTCGCCGGCGATGTCGGTCTCGTGACCGCCGCGCCGGATCAAGCGTCCCTCGACGCGGTCGTAGAGACCGATCACGATGCGGTGGCGGCGCAGCGTCGGGAAGTCGGGGTGCGCGGTCTGGCGCACCGCGAAGCTGGTGAAACTGCCGTCCGCGTCCACTTCGAACTCCGCGGTCAGGGTGTTGACCCCCGAGGTCTGCAGCCATTCCTGGGCCCACGCCGCGAGGTCGCGACCCGATGCCGACTCCAGAGCCTCGAGCAGGTCGCTGAACTCGCTGTTGGAGAACGCGTGCTTCTTGAAGTACGCCCGCAGGCCGGCCAGGAACTCCTTCTCGCCGACCCACGCCACGAGCTGCTTCAGCGTCGAGGCGCCCTTGGCGTAGGTGATGCCGTCGAAGTTAACCTCGACCGCCTCGAGGTCGTGGTTGTCGGCTGCGATCGGATGGGTGGAGGGCAGCTGGTCCTGGCGGTAGGCCCAGTTCTTGCGTGAGTTGGTGAACCCGGTCCAGGCCTCGGTGTAACGCGTGGCCTTGACCGAGGCATGGTGCGCGGCCCATTCGGCAAAGGACTCGTTGAGCCACAGGTCGTCCCACCAGCGCATGGTCACCAGGTCGCCGAACCACATGTGCGCCATCTCGTGGAGGATGGTGTTGGCGCGCTGCTCGTAGAACGTGTAGGTCTGGCGCGATCGCGGGAGGTACTCGTCGCGGAACGTCACGAGCCCCGCGTTCTCCATCGCGCCCATGTTGTACTCCGGCACGTAGGCCTGGTCGTACTTGCCGAACGGATAGGGGTAGTCGAACGCGTCCTCGAAGAACGCGAACCCCTGCTTGGTGACCTCCAGCAGCTCGTCCACGTCGAGGTGGGGCACCATCGACTGCCGGCACAGATGCCCGAGCCGGATGTCGCCGTGCTTGCCGCGGTAGGTGTCGTAGACGGTGTGGTACTCGCCGGCGACGATCGCGGTGATGTACGTCGACATGCGGCGCGTCGTGGGGAACGCCCACACCGCGCGACCGTCGCCGAGGGACTGCGGCTCGGGAGTCTCGGCGTTGGAGGCGACCGTCCAGTTCTCGGGGGCGGTCACGGTGAAGTCGAACACCGCCTTGAGGTCCGGCTGCTCGAAGGTGGTGTAGACGCGCCGCGCGTCCGGCACCTCGAACTGGCTGTAGGTGTAGACCCGGTCGTCCGCGGGGTCCACGAAACGGTGCAGGCCTTCGCCGGTGCGGCTGTAGGGGCACGTCGCCACGACGCGCAGCTCGTTGTCGGCGGCGAGGTCGTCGAGCGCGAGCCGGTTGTCGGCGTACACGACCGCGGGGTCGAGGGTCCGGCCGTTCAACGTGACCTCGTGCACGGTGGCTCCGACGAGGTCGGCGAACGTGGCGGAGCCCGGCTCGGTGCAGGTGAAACGGATCGTGGTGGTGGACCCGAAGGAGGTCTCACCGGCAGTGAGGTCGAGGTCCACGTCGTAGGAGTCGACGTGGAGCAGTGCGGCGCGTTCGCGCGCCTCCTGACGCGTCAGGTTCGTACCAGGCATGCTGCATGCTTACACCGCCTGCCCAGCGGTGCCACACCGGACCGCCATCCACCGAGGAGCGACATGGCCGACCACGCGTGGGAACGCATCACCCGGTCGCAACGAGCCGCGGCCGCCCGTCTGCTGGAGACCGTCGGCGACATCGTCGAGCTCGGCAAGACCGGGGTCACCCGTCCGGAGGAGGCGCTACGGCAGGTCACCTCGTTCGCTGCCGCGGCGGCCGAGCTGGCGGGCTCCACGGCGCAGCCGCTGGAGATGTTCCTGACCAGCCAACGCCAGCTCGCCGAGACGATGAAGGCCTACGCCGCGCTGCAGCGCCAACTCGCCGACGTGCTCGACACTGCGGCGGCCAACCACGTCGCCGTGGTGCAGGCGGTGGAGCTCATCGCCAGCCCGATGATGGCGGTGGCGCACCGACTGCGAGGCGAGGGCGCCTCACCGGAGGACGGGGACGAGGGCGGAGACTGACGCTCACGGCTCGGCGGCGATGAGCAGGTCTCCGGCTTCGTCGCGAGCCAGGACCAGCACGATCTGCTCGGTGCGCGAGGTGCCGTCGGCCATCTGGTAACGCACCGTGTAGCGCACCGTCATGTCCGCCGGCGAGGCCTCGACGTCGAGCACCTCGGCGGAATCCACCAGGGCCCACCAGCCGCGGTACTTCTGGAAGCCTCCGCTGTCGTCCTGGAACTGGGGGGTCAGCATCGTCCACGCCGCGCGAGGGTCGGTGGTGACGGTCGCCAGGTAGTCCTCGACGAAAGCCTCCATCTGAGCGACGGCGTCCGGCTCCTCGCGCGGTGCCTCCTCGGGACCCTCGGCGGAGGGGTTCTGGCCGGCCCCGGCCCCGCTGGGGCTGCGCGCGTCGCCGGCGTCGTCGTCGCTCAGCGCGGACCAGACCACCGCTCCGAGCGCGAGCACCACGAGCAGCACCCCGGCCACGATCGGCGCGCGGGACGAGCGCTCCTGCGTGTCCGTCGTGGTCTTCGCAGCGGCGGGAAGCGGCGCCGGCGCCGGGGCAGGTCGGATCGGCTGGGTCGCGGTGCGCGCCGGGGGCGCCGGACGCAACGCGGGTGGCTGCTGGAGGAAATCCCTGACCTGGGCCATCGTCCAGCGCGCCTCGGGGTCGCGCTGCAAGGCGCCGTCCAGGACGGCGTCGAGCCAGCCGGCTTCGGCCGGTCGCGGCGGGTCCTCGTGCACGATGCGGTAGAGCACGGCGACGACGTTGCCGTCGCTCTCGTACGGCGGGCGGCCGGTCAGCGCGTGCACCATCGTCGCGCCGAGCGCCCAGACGTCGGCGGGAGGTCCCGACAGTCGCCCTGAGGCGACCTCGGGGGAGAGGTACGCCGGGGAGCCGCTCATCAGCCCGGTGCGGGTGAGCGTCGCGTCCGTCTCCCCGCGGGCGATGCCGAAGTCGGTGAGCTTCGCGACGCCCTCGTCGGTGACGAGGATGTTGGACGGCTTGACGTCGCGGTGCACCACCCCGGCGGCATGTGCCGCGGCGAGCGCGGCGGCAGCCTGCCCCAGCAGCCGGGCGGCGTGGTCGGGAGTCAGGGGGCCGTCTTGGGCCACCAGCTGGGTGAGGGTGCGCCCGGCGACGTACTCCATCACCAGCCACTGCTCGTCGCCGTCCACGGCGAGGTCGAACACCGAGACGACGTGGGGATGGTTCAGTCCGGCGGCGAGCCGTGCCTCACGCTCCGCGCGGGCGAGGTCGGGAGCGTCCTCGCCGGGCAGGAGGCCCACGCGCTTGAGCGCCACATCGCGGCCGAGCACCTCGTCGCAGGCGAGCCAGACGATGCCCATGCCGCCGCGGCCGACCTCGGACACGAGTCGGTAGCGTCCCGCGACCACGCGGCCGAGCGTGGTCTCGGAACTTCCGCGTTCGGTGCTCATCAGACTCCTTGTTCCCACGCGCAGCGGCTTCATGCCGGGCCTGCACCCGCGAGGTTGATCCGGTCCGGTTGGATGGCCCTGTGACGACGACAGGAGGCGCTATGAGCGCATCAACCCCCCGGATCGTGGACTTCTGGTTCGACCCGCTGTGCCCCTGGGC
>JBHWSH010000277.1:0-6630 GCA_043427135.1 Marmoricola sp.
GGAGCTGCGCCTGCGCCGCGAGCTCGCCGACAAGGGGCTCTTCCCGGCGGTCGACGCGCTCCGCTCCGGCACTCGCCGAGAAGAGCTGCTGATGAGCGCCGAAGAGCTCGCGATCGTGCGTCGGCTGCGCGAGACGCTGGCGGAGCTGGGGGCCGAAGCCGGATTGGAGTCGCTGCTCGAGCGGCTGCGTCGCAGTCAGAGCAACATCGAGTTCCTCATGCAGGTGCAGCGGACACCTTCGAAGAACGGCGGCGCCTGACGCGAGGACGGGGCTATGCTCGCTTCCCTGCGGCTCCGGCGGCGGTGCCGGACAGTCTCGAAGGCGGGTGGGGAGCGTGGGCAGGATCGTCGTCGCCGATGACGATGCCGACATCCGCGACCTCATCGTGATGAAGCTCGAGAGCTCCGGACACGAGGTCTTCGCCGTGGCCGACGGCGCTGCGGCGGTTGCCGCCGCGACCGCCGACCCTCCCGACCTCGTCGTGCTCGACGTGATGATGCCCGGCATGAACGGGCTCGAGGCGTGCCGCGCCATCCGGGCCGAGGCGTCGCTGGCGTCGGTGCCGGTCATCCTGCTGACCGCCCGAGCTCAGTCCACCGACATCGAGGAGGGCGTCTCGGCGGGCGCGACCGACTACGTGGTCAAGCCGTTCAGTCCTCGCGAGCTGGCCGCTCGCGTAGCCACGCTGCTCGGCGACAGCCAGCGGTGACCAGGGAGCCGTCCCCGGACGGGCCGGTCGCCGCGCTGGCGCAACGCCTGGAGGACAGTTCCCTCGGCCGGCAGTACGCGACGATCCTCACCCTGATCGTGGGCGTGCTCGTCTTCGTCGGCGTGGTGACCTCCGCCGCAGCCGTGTGGAGCTCCCTGCGCGTGGTGGACCAGTCCGAGCGGATCATCGCCTTGGAGGTGGCCAACCGCGACATCATGCAGGACATGTCCGATGCGGTCACGGGACTCCAGGGATACACGTTGACGCGGGAGGAGTCGGCCTTCGTGCCCTACGAGCTCGCGGTCAACTGGCTCCCCTCGGACCTGCAGCGTCTCGAACGGCTGGCCGAGGGACGCGGAGACCTCCGCGAGGCCGCCGTGGCACAGGAAGCCGCCGTACGCCGGTGGCTCGGCGACTATGCCGAGCCGTGGATCCGCGCCAACCGCGGGGACGAGGCCGACGACTTCGACAACACCGAGTTGAACGAGACCGGCGCCGCGCTCTTCGGCGAGTTCCGCACGGCGAACGAAGTGGTCGACGCCGAGATCGCGTTGGTGACCAGCGAGATCCGCCAGCAGACCAGGCGCAACCTCGCGCTCGGTCTGTTCCTCGGCGTCCTGGTCCCCGTGCTGGCGATCGCAGCCGTCCTCATGTTGGCTCGCCGGCTGTCCCGCTCGGTGATCGACCCGTTGACGGCGCTCAACAACGTCATCGACCGGCTGCGCACGGGCGACTCCGACGCCCGCGCGGAGGAGCGCGGTCCCGAGGAGGTACGCCGCATCGCGGCGGCACTCAACCATCTCGCCGAGGAGAACCTGCGCGGTCGTGACGTCGAGAGCGACGTCGTGGCGCGACTGGCAGAGCTCGACCGCGTGCGCAACGACCTGGTCTCGACGGTGTCCCATGAGCTGCGCACCCCACTGACCAGCATCCAGGGCTATCTGGAGATCCTGCAGGACGATCTGGACGAGGCACTCGACGAGCACCAGCGGGGGATGCTGGCCGCGGTACGCCGCAACCTCGACCGTCTGACCGGCCTCATCTCCAACCTCCTGGCCCTCTCCCGCGCGGAAGAACCCGAGCTGTCCTTGGAGATGCTCGACTTGCGCGGCGTCGTGGCCGAGGTCGCCTCCGACCTGCGACTGACCGCAGCCGGACGCGACGTCAGCGTGCGCACGGTGCTCCCGGCGGCACCGATGGTGCTGCTCGGCGACCGCAGCCAGCTCATCCGTGCGGTCTCCAACCTGGCGTCGAACGCCGTCAAGTTCAGCAGGCCAGGCGGGACGGTGGAGCTGCGGATCGCCTACGACGACGGCGCGGCGGTCGTACGAGTCGTCGACGAGGGCATCGGCATCCCGGCCGAGGACCTCCCGGGGCTCGGCTCTCGCTTCTACCGTGCCTCCAACGCGGTCAAGGCCGAGATCGCCGGCACCGGGCTGGGTCTGCGCATCGTGCAGACCATCCTCGACCACCACGACGGCACCCTGCACGTGGAGTCGACAGAGAGCGAGGGCACCACCGCCACGCTCCGACTGCCTCTCCGCCGCGACCTGTCCTCCACCGGCTGAGCGGGGCAGCGTCGCTCGATTCGCGCGGGGGTTGTCGTCTTTGGCAGAATGGACCCTCGGTGCCGGTTCACGCGTGTCTCCAGACAGGCGACCCGGCGACCGACGAGAGGACATCATGCAAAAGGACATCCACCCCGACTACGTCGAGACCCAGGTGACCTGCACCTGCGGCAACACGTTCACCACCCGCAGCACCGCCACCAGCGGCTCCATCCACGCCGACGTGTGCGCGAACTGCCACCCCTTCTACACCGGCAAGCAGAAGATCCTCGACACCGGTGGTCGCGTGGCCCGCTTCGAGGCGCGTTACGCCAAGAAGAAGGCCGACGCCGACAAGTAGTCCCTCTTTGCGGAAGAGGACGACGGTGTTCGAAGCGGTCGAGTCGATGCTCGCCGAGCACGGTGAGCTCGAGCGGCAGTTGGCCGACCCGGCAACCCACGCCGACCAGTCGCTGTCCAAGCGGCTCAACCAGCGCTATGCGGAGCTGACCGCTGTCATCCGCGCCTATCGCGGGTGGCAGCGGCTCAGCGACGACGAAGTCGCTGCCCGCGAGCTGGCGACGGAGGACGCCGTCTTCGCCGAGGAGGCACGAGAGCTGTCCGCCCAGCGCGAGGAAGCCGAGGAGCGCCTGCGCCAGCTGCTGGTGCCGCGCGACCCCTCCGACAGCAAGGACGCTCTGCTGGAGATCAAGTCCGGCGAGGGCGGTGAGGAGTCGGCGCTCTTCGCTGCCGACCTCCTGCGCATGTACACCCGCTTCGCCGAGCAACGCGGTTGGAAGGTCGAGGTCCTCGACGCGACCCCGTCGGACCTCGGCGGCTACAAGTCGGTCACCGTGGCCGTCCAAGCGAAAGCTGCGGCCCTTCCGGGCGAGGCGCCGTACGCGCTGCTGAAGTTCGAAGGTGGCGTCCACCGGGTCCAGCGCGTCCCGGTCACCGAGTCCCAGGGCCGGGTGCATACGTCGGCCGCGGGCGTGCTGGTGCTGCCCGAAGCCGAGCCCGTCGACGTGACGATCGACGACAAGGACCTGCGGATCGACGTCTTCCGCTCCTCAGGGCCGGGCGGCCAGAGTGTCAACACCACCGACTCCGCAGTGCGCATCACCCACCTGCCGACCGGGCTGGTGGTGAGTTGTCAGAACGAGAAGTCCCAGCTGCAGAACAAGGAGCAGGCCTTGCGCATCCTGCGGGCGCGGTTGCTCCAGGCGGCCCAGGAGAGCGCGCAGGCCGAGGCCTCTGACGCCCGTAAGTCCCAGGTGCGCACCGTGGACCGTTCCGAGCGCATCCGCACCTACAACTTCCCCGAGAACCGCATCTCCGACCACCGCACCGGCTACAAGTCGCACAATCTCGACCAGGTGCTGTCCGGGGATCTCGGTCCGGTGATCGAGTCCTGCGTGGCTGCAGACCTCGAGCGACGGCTGGCCGAGCTGGAGAGCTGAGCAGTGCCCAGCCCCCGGGCGCTCGCGGCCCAGGCCGAGGCGACGCTTGCCGATGCCCAGGTGGCGTCGCCGGCGTACGACGCGGGTGAGCTGCTCGCCCACGTGCTGGGCCGGCGCCGCACCGAGCTGGCGCTGGTGGAGTCGGTCTCCGAAGCCGACGCAGAGTCGTTCCGCGAGCTCATCGCCCGGCGCGCCGCCCGCGAGCCCCTGCAACACCTGCTCGGCTCTGCGGCGTTCCGCACCGTCGAGCTGGCGGTGGGACCGGGAGTCTTCGTGCCGCGGCCGGAGACCGAGCTGCTGGCCGGCTGGGCCGTGGAGCAAACGCGGGCAGTCGTCGCCGAGGGCTGTACGCCGACCGTGGTCGACCTGTGCACGGGGTCCGGTGCGATTGCGCTGGCGGTGGCCACCGAGGTTCCGGAGGCGGAGGTGCATGCGGTCGAGCTCGACGACGACGCAGTCGCGTGGGCCCAGCGCAACCTGGCGGGCAGCGGAGTCGACCTTCGGCACGGCGACATGGCCACCGCCTTCACGGATCTCGACGGCCGGGTCGACGTCGTGGTGAGCAACCCGCCGTACATCCCGCTGGACGCTTGGGAGTCGGTGGCGCCCGAGGCGCGCGACCACGACCCCGCGTTGGCACTGTGGAGCGGAGCCGATGGGCTCGACGCGATGCGGGTCGTCGAGGAGGTCGCCTCCCGCCTCCTTCGTGCCGGCGGCGTAGCAGGCGCCGAGCATGCCGATGCCCAGGGCGAGTCCGCCCCGGAGGTCTTCGTCGCGACCGGCCGGTGGCGCGACGTACGCGACCACACCGATCTGGCAGGTCGCCCGCGCTTCGTCACGGCAAGACTGGCACGATGACCCGATGAG
Organism: Marmoricola sp.; assembly: GCA_043427135.1. Lineage (GTDB taxonomy): Bacteria > Actinomycetota > Actinomycetes > Propionibacteriales > Nocardioidaceae > Marmoricola_A. Next base: position 4,585 of record JBHWSH010000277.1, read on the forward strand.
CACCCGCTACGACTGCTCGGTCGAGCAAGAGCGCGAGGAGGGGGTCGCCGAGGCGGGTCGCGCCGTCCAGCGCGGGCGCCTGGTGGTCTTCCCCACCGACACCGTCTACGGGCTCGGGGCCGACGCCTTCAACGCCGACGCGGTCAACCGGCTCCTGCGGGCCAAGGGGCGGGGGAGGGCGATGCCCCCGCCGGTGCTGGTCTCCGCGAAGTCGACCCTCGACGCGCTCGCCATCGACGTGCCGTCGTGGGCGCGCGCCCTGATCGAGGAGCTCTGGCCAGGACCGCTCACGCTCGTGTTCCGGCAACAGCCGAGCCTGCAGTGGGACCTCGGTGAGACCCGCGGCACGGTCGCGGTGCGCATGCCGGACCACCCGATCGCCCACGAGCTGCTGTCGCGCACCGGCCCTCTCGCCGTGAGCAGCGCCAACCGCACCGGGCTCCTGCCTGCCATCGACGCAGACGCCGCCGAGCAGATGCTCGGCGAACACGTCCGCGTCATCCTCGACGGCGGGCCTACGCCGGGGCCCGTGCCGTCCACGATCCTCGACTGCACCACCGACCGTGGCAGGGTGCTGCGCCTGGGCGTGGTCACGCGCGACCAGCTCGACGAGGTGGTCGTCCCGCTCGGGGCCGAGATCGTCGACGAAGGCTGACCCCGAGCGTGCGCGAGTACCTCACCGTCTTCCTGGTCGCGGTCACCGTCACCTACCTGTTGGCGGTGCTCGCGCGCGAGATCGCGCTGCGGACCGGAGCGGTGGCCCGCGTGCGCGACCGCGACGTGCACGCCGTACCCATCCCTTATCTGGGGGGGCTCGCGATGTACGGCGGGCTGCTGGCGGCGTACCTCGTCGCCCGCAACCTCCCGTTCCTCTCCGATGCCGGGGAGGAGGTGTTCGCCGACGTCAACGCGGTGCTGATCGCGGGCGGCCTGATCATGGCCGTCGGGGTCGTCGACGACATCTTCGAGCTCGATGCCCTCACCAAGCTGGGCGGCCAGGTGCTCGCCGCGGGCGTCCTCGTTGTGCAGGGCGTGCAGTTCTACTACATCCACCTGCCGGGGAACCAGGTGTTCACCTTCGACAGCGCTCAGGCGGCGCTCGCGACGATCTTCCTGGTCGTGGCGACGGTCAACGCGGTGAACTTCGTGGACGGCCTCGACGGCCTGGCCGCGGGCGTCATCGGGCTGGGGGCAGTGGCCTTCTTCGCGTTCTCCTACCAACTCGCGGCCATCAGCGGCTACTCGCTGGCGATCGCGGCCGCGCTGCTGTGCGTGGCGCTCGCGGGTGCGTGCCTGGGATTCGTGTTCCACAACTTCAACCCGGCCGCGATGTTCATGGGCGACAGCGGCTCGATGCTCATCGGGCTGGTCCTCGCCGGCTCTGCGCTGACCCTGACGGGCACCTTCCCGCCGGACGCCTTCACCACCGACCCGACCGATCCGGCGGCCTCGGCGCCCAGCCTGCTGCCGGTGCTGCTGCCGCTTCTGCTGCCCATCTCGATCCTCGTGGTGCCCTTCGCCGACCTCGTGCTGGCCGTCGTACGCCGCACGCTGCGCGGGCAGTCGCCGTTCGCTCCCGACAAGCAGCACCTCCACCACCGGCTCCTGGAGTACGGCCACTCGCACCGCCGCGCGGTGATCGTGATGTGGTTCTGGGCGGCGCTGATCGCTCTGGGAGGGGTGGGGCTGAGCGTCGTGCAGAGCAGACTGATGGTGGGGGCCGTCGCGTTGTGGCTCCTGGTCACGATCCTCGCGACCGTGGTCGTTCCGCGCGTGGACTCCAGCGGGTGGGTGCCGCTCGACGACGGCGAGGACCGGCCCGCCTGAGAGGCGGATTCGAGACCGGAGCGGACTTTGTGCTAATTTTCACAAGCGTCGCCCACGCGCGACAGATCCCGCCCGACGACAGAACGGCCGCCACCCCATGACGACCGCGCTCGCCGCTCCCGCACCCTCGGTGAGGGTCGCCGGACTGGGCCGGGGACTCGCGGTGACCGCCGTGCTCGCGGGGCTGGTCGCAGCAGTGGCTGCCATCGCCGCCGGCGC
>JBHWSH010000278.1:0-2729 GCA_043427135.1 Marmoricola sp.
CCCAGCTCCTCGTGTATCTCCCGTCGCGAGGCTCTATGAACTTCGGTGGGCCGGAGCGCCCATGCAGCTCCCCAGGCCGTGATCGCAGTGCTGACTATCAGGAGTGCCAGGTCGGGCCATAGGTGTCCACCCACAACCCCAGACAGCGAGCCGGTCAGGAGTCCTGGTCCAAGGATGAGAACAAGCATCACCTCGCGGAGGTTGATGCTCGTGTCTCGCTGCTGCTGGCCCCCTGCTGACGGGGCGCGTCACGCCGACGTGACTACCCGCGTTCCCATGGCTACTCCCGCTCCCCTAACTCCCGTTCCTGCCAGTTTCTTATACCTACTTATAGTGTGTGCAGGTTTCACCGACTATCGATTGTCAGAAAAGATGGCGCATTGCCAACTGGCGTGGCGCATCTTGCCAACAAGATGGCGCGTGGTTCGGGAGTGACGTCACACTCGGACGTTGAATCCGAGGTCAAGGTCGTTCGCTGCCTGCCCGCCGCGAATGCCCCAGTTCTCTCGCGGCAAGTCGCGCACTGTGATCGTGACGTGGTTACGCGGGATGCCGAGCTCTTCTAGGCGTTCCACGATGTTGCGGTACAGGTCGCGCTTCGCATCGACAGAACGTCCTTCGAAGCAGTCGATCGTGATGAGCGTCATCAGCTCAGGTTGGGTAAGCGACGGCGGGTGCGCGAGTCGATGCGGCAGGTGCTCGATGAAGCGGACGTGCTTGTCGTTTTCAGGAATGCGGAACGCGGCGACAAGCGAGGCATGAACGGCATCGATGATCGCCACCTCGTCTTCGTCGGACCAGCGCTTGCGAACGTCGATGGTCGTGGAAGGCATGGCCGATTGTGGCACAACGACGAACGGCTGTGCACGCCGTTTTCCGCAGCTTCCGAATTGTCTCCGCCAGTCAAGGCAGCGGCAATCGGGATCGCTGCCGACGCCGCAGTGACTGTTTCGCCCCAGGGGCATCCGCACATGCCGCGTGCTGGGCGTCGGTGTCGGCGCCCCGATCGTCTTCGGGACGGTCTTGCGGGGTTGGCTCGAGCCTGGCGCCTGTGGAGGTGTCAGCGAGCGAGCAGTCGCATCGCGAGAAAGACGGGCTCGGTGTCGAGCCGCTGCGCCAGAGCCGGGTTGATGTCCGTCATCGACGGTGACAGAGGCGTCTCAGTGACCACGGCCAGGGCCGTCTTGAGGGGGACGTCACTCAGTCCTTCGCGGCAGACCCTGATGACCGACAGGGTGTCAGCGCTGCGCACGGTGCTCGAGCTCGTCCGCCAGGCGAAGGCACGAGGGGTGTCTCAGTGACCACGCAGAGCGACCTAGCCAACCCCAGGCTGACCACGCCCATCCCGACACCGCCGCGCGACGTGAAGGGGGGTAGTGATGGCGGATGTCACCAGTGAGGAGACAGCTCGGCGGGTCGAGGAGGCTCGTCGGTTCCGGCACAGCACGGAGATGGGAGGCGGGCGGGTTCCCGACCCCGCCCAGCAGGACATCGCCGCGTACGCGCGAGGCGAGGTCGATGAGGCGGAGATGCTGCGCCGTGCCCGTCAGCGGTACGGCCTCGACGGTTTACCGGCTCATCACAATGCAGGGTGTAGTTGGCGAGTCGGAGGAGGCGAGCCGCTCGTCCCTGGACGACATCTGGTCGGGGCGGCGAGGCGGACTGCGCTCCCACAAGGGCGCCCAGGGCGTACGCGAGACCAGCTGTACAACGAGGCGCGGCAGATGGGGATCGAGGGGCGGTCCAAGATGAACAAGGCCGAACTGCAACGCGCGGTGGACGCCAAGAGGTAGTCGCGGGGTCCGGAGCCAGACCCCCGCAGAGTAGCCTGACGCCATGGAGTCGGCGCTGACTTTCCTGGTGGCCGCTTTTCTCGGCGGCGCTGCGGCTGCTGCGCTCAGACTCCCCGCCCTCGTCGGCTTCCTTGCGGCGGGCTTCGTCGTCAATGCCTTCGGGATCGAGGCGCCGGTGTGGTTGGGCTGGGTGGCGGACCTCGGGGTGACGCTGTTGCTGTTCAGCATCGGGCTGAAACTCGACCTCCGCACGCTGCTGCGCCGCCACGTCTGGGTGACGACAGGCCTGCACTTGCTGCTGTTCAGCCTCTTGTCGGCGTTGCTCATCGGAGCGTTCGCCCTCGTCGGGCTGGCCTTCGACCGCGACCCCGGGGCCATCGCGCTGGTGGGGTTCGGGTTGTCGTTCTCCAGCACGGTGTTCGTCGTCAAGCACCTGGAGGAGTTCGACGACGAACGCTCGCTCTACGGTCGGGCTTCGATCGGCATCCTCCTCCTGCAGGACATCGCCGCTGGCGCTGACCCCTGACGGCACAACCCTGCTCGGCGCCAGCTACCACGACGGGTTCGGCGAGGCCTGGCCCACCGACGGCGAGCAGCTCGGCGAGCCGCACTCCCGCTTCGAGTACGCCAACCTGCACGCGATCGTCGCCGCAGACGACAACGTCTACGCACCCTCGCTCGGAGACGACCTCGTGGCGCAGCTCCGGCTCGAAGACGGGGAGCTGAAGCCGCTCTCCCCGGGCGCGGTGAACGCTCCGGCCGGAAGCGGCCCGCGACACCTCATCGTGGACGGCCGGCACGTGTATCTGCTGACCGAGTTCTCCGGCGAGGTGATCCGCTACAGCCGCGGCGACAATGGCGGCCTCAGCGAGGAGCAGCGCACCATCGTCGTCGACCCCGACGCCGGGTTGAGCCGCAGCCGCTACGGCGCCGACC
>JBHWSH010000279.1:0-4243 GCA_043427135.1 Marmoricola sp.
TACTGAGCGCTGACACGTCGCCACCCGCCCCCCGATCGCGGAAGTGCTCGAACGCTGGGAGGACATCCTCTTTCCCATCGTTCTCATCGGCCTCGGCATCGTGATCCTCGTCAGCGGCGGAGCCTTCGGACTCTGACGTAGCGGCAGCGATCCAAACGGCCCCGACCGGGCGCACCCCTCTCGGTTCAGACCGCGACACCTACCTGTAGCCAGTCCTGCGTGATCGCGGCAACAAGACCGTCACGGAGCGCTGCAAAAACCCCGCCACGGAGCGCTGCAAAAACCCCGCCACCAAGCGAACGAAGCCACAGGCGCGCACGGCGCATGGCGGGGTCCCTCGCCACAAATGACCGTTTGCGGCGCTCGAGGGGGAGTGGTGGCTGATTGTCCAGACGCGGTGAAGATCGCACGCGAATCGCGAAGGACGGTTCCTTGGAAAATTTGGGGCGGAGAGCGCCAGACGACTCAGTCCCTGACAGCCTCGATCCACCCGTGCCAGCGGGCCCCCGGGTCCTGCCGTGTGCCGCGGTCGACCACGGTGAACCCCGCCGCGGTCATCACGCCCGCGAGCTCGTCGACCGGCCAGTACCACGCCGTGACCACGGCGTGCTCGAACGGTTCCACGTGCTCGCCAGCGAAGAACCCCAGCAGCAGTGACCCGCCAGGGCGCAGTGCCTGGTGCGCGCGCTCCAGGAGGAGAGGCATCTCCACCGGCGGCGTGTGGATGATTGAGTACCAGCCCAGGATCCCGTTGAAGGCGGCTACGGGCAGGGTCTGGAACGAGCCCGGCTCCACGCGTACCTCCGGGTGGGTTCGGTGTGCGTGGGTCACGAACTCTTCGACCGGCTCGATGCCCGTCACCTCATGGCCCCGCGAGGCCAGGTGCGCGGTCCAGTGGGCCGGCCCGCAGCCGACGTCGGCCAGAACCCCATCCACCCGGTCGGCCCAGGCTTCGACCAGGAGCCTGTCGTCCTCAGCCACGGCGTCCATGGTCCCCAGCAGCTCCGTGTACTCGGCCGCGCGGGCGCCATAGGCGGCCCGGCTGGTGAGAAGTCCTTCCCGGGCGGCGTCGTCAGGGGTCACCGCTATCCCTCCGCCGGCGCGAGGAGCTGCCAGAGCTCGTGGTCCTGCCAGCGGCCGGCGATCCGCAGATACTGCGGGGCCAGACCGTACCGCTGGAACCCGTGGTGTTCCAGCACGCGGCGGGAGGCGTGGTTGCGGGGGAGGATCTCGGCCTGCACGCGGTGCAGGCCGAGCTCGCCGAAGGCGATCTGCAGGGCCTGCCCGACGGCGGCGGTCGCCACGCCGCGGCCGGTCGCCTCAAGCGCGGCCCAGTAACCGATCGAGCAGAACTGGCCGGCCCCGCGCACCACGCTGGCCAGGGTGAGCCGCCCGCAGATCACGTCGGCGTCGTCGGTGATGACGAAGGCGTAGGAACGGCCCGCGGCGTGCTCGCGCACCGCCTGCTCAAGGGCCTCGCGCTGGCCGGCCTCCGTGAACCAACGGGCCTGACGTTCCGGCTCCCACGGGGCCAGATGCTCGCGCTGCGACACGGCCAGGGCGGCGAGAGCCGGGGCGTCGTCGAGGACGGCAGGGCGCAGACGGACGGGCATGGATCGAGCGTAGCGACCGTGATCCCGTGCGCTGGTCATGCGAGGGGCAGGAGGAGCCGGTGTCAACCCTTCAGACCCTGATCGGCGTATGAATCAAATTGGCGCGTTTCTGAAATCTTCGTCGCATCTCGACAACGGGGCACGGGTGTAGAGATGCAGCGAAGATTTCACACGACACGCGGTGAACCCTTCTCGGAGCAAAACCTTCAGCGGGGTCTGTGAAATGTACCCCTCGGCCGCCGAGAGAGTCATCAACGCCCAGGGTCAGTACATCTAGCCGACCACCCTGACCGCTGCGTCGCGGACATGTCCCAGGCGCGCGCCTGACAGTGCGCTCATGCCGGGAAGGCGATTCTGAGGCCGTGCCACCTGCCGCTCGACTTCCGCCTCAGGCACCGGGTGCAGAGGAGTCACCTCTCGTGGTCGACGGCGGGCTATCAGTCGGGGATGCTCTCGCGTGCAGCCTTGCGAATCTGTGCTGAAGCGTGCTGCGAGGCAAAGGTCAGCAGTTGAGAAACAGCTGGCGGGCGTGAAGCAGGAACTGGTGACAGCTGATCGTTAGTGCCGGGAGGCTGAGGATGAGTCGTTGGCGGCCGTGCATCCGGTGAGCAGGAAAGCACCGACCACGACGGTGATTGCAGCGGTTTTCGTTCCGCCGTACTTCGGGAATGGCCTGAAGTTTTTCATGGGATTCCTTCCCGTGTCTGCCCGTGGTGCCAATTGGCCTTACTACCCCATAGGGGTAGTGCCTACCTGCGTGACGCGGAAGCGCCCCCGCCCGGAACGAGCCCGGGAGGGGCACTGCGTTCAGTCGTGCTTGCTGATTTCCGGTTCATGTTCGGCAATGTGCTCGGTCTCGATCTGGAAGGTCGAGTGATGGATGGAGACCTCGAAGTGTCCTGCGACGCAATCTTTGATCTCGTGGAGCGTCTGCGCGGCACGACCGTCGGTGAAACACTCGTCCTCGACGACGACGTGGGCGGTCAGGATCGGCAGGCCGGTCGCCACAGTGGAGGCGTGCAGGTCATGGACATCTTTGACATGGTCAAGTTCGAGGATGTGCGAACGCACCTTGTCGAGGTCGAGGCCCTTGGGAGTGAACTCCATAAGGACGCCAGTGGTCTCGCGCATGAGCTTGAACGCGCGAGGCACGATCAATGCGGCGATAAGCAGTCCGGCGATGGCATCGGCCTGCATGAACCCGGTCGTGGCGATGACGATCGCCGCGATGATCACTCCGAGCGACCCGAGGGCATCATTGAGAACTTCGAGGAACGCGGCACGCATGTTGAAGTTCGAGCCGCGGCTGGAGGCGAGGATGGTGATGGCGATGATGTTCGCGACCAGGCCGATGATGCCGAATATCAGCAGTTCGCTTGCGGGCACCTCCGGCGGCTCGAACAGTCGCCGGATGCCTTCGATGGCGGCGTAGGTGCCCACCGCCAGCAGCAGTGCCGACTGTCCGAGGGCTGCGATCACCTCGATACGTCGGAACCCCCAGGTGCGCTTGGAGTTGGCGGGCTTGAGCATCAGCGTCCCGGCGATCAGTGCGACCAGTAGGCCGACGGCATCGGTGATGGCATGGGCGGTGTCGGTTAGCAGTGCGAGGCTGCCGGTGATGACCGAGCCGATGGCCTGGGCGACGACGATCGTCGCGGTGATCGAGAATGCGATCCAGAGTTTCTTGCGGAAATCTCCAGGGTGCCCGGTCTCGCTGGCTGCGGGGCCGTGATTGTGTCCTGCGCCCATGTCTACTTCTTCTCCGTATCTGTCGCGTGGTGGGTATGTGGGAGTCGCAGGTGCGTGCAGAGCAGGGCCTGCGTGCCGGTGGCATCGAGGAGGCATTCGGCAGCGGCGACGAGGGTACGCAGGAGTTCGGGCTGTGTCAGCGAGTACCAGGTGGAGCGCCCTTCCGGGCGCATCGTCGCCAGGCCGCACTCAACGAGAAAGCCGACATGTTTGCTTACCGTGGACTGGGCCAGGCCCATGTGCTCGACCAGATCGCGGACCCGGTGCTCGCCCGAGGCGAGGTGCTGCACGATCGCCAACCTCGTCGGTTCTGCAAATGCCTGGAACAGGTGGGCGTACGCTGCTGTCGCCACCTCGTCGAGGGTTGCCCCCTCTTGTTGATTCATAGTCATATAGCGATTATATCGCTCTATGACGATATTGTCGAGTGTGATCTGTCGCTCGATGCGAAATGAAGCTCAGAGGTTCCGGCGCGCCCGAGGGTGGACTGCCCGCTTCCTGCGACGCGTGCCTTATTGGATTCGGCGGAAAGTGGAGGTGCCTACGGGACTCGAACCCGTGTACAAGGTTTTGCAGACCGCTGCCTATCCTCTCGGCCAAGGCGCCAAGTCGCCGGCAAGATCAGTCGCCCGGCGTGAGGCCGGCAACCAGGTTGAAGGCGCCGGTGAGAATGTTCAGCGACACGACCCCGACGACATCAGAGATCTCACGGTCGCTGTACCCGAACCCCCGAAGCTCGTCGATCTGCTCGTCGGTGATCGACGCAGGCTCACGGTAGACCTGGAGGCCGAGCGCGATCATCGCCGCGACCGGGCCGGTCATCGCCGTACCCTGCTGGGCGAGTGCGATCTCGTTATCGCTGACCCCGAGTGATCGAGAGC
>JBHWSH010000280.1:0-4540 GCA_043427135.1 Marmoricola sp.
CGGTCGCGGCTGGTGACGGTGACCGGTGGTCACTGAGACACCTTCCCGGGGTGCAGGCCCTGGGCCTTACCCCGGGGGGTAAGGCCCGAAGGCGCCCGGAGCAGAACGAGCGAGTGCACACACCGACACCCAGAAGCAGGCTCAGGACCGCGCGAGGCAGATTGGGGGCCTGACCCCGCCATTGCCGCTCTCAGGGCAGTTTCGATCCTCGCTACTGTGGCTGGGCTTATTGTGCTGGGTGCGCCGCTACTGCTAATGATCTCCGTGGAGTCGACCGGGGGGTAGACGGGTCAAGGCGGGAACTGGCGCTGTAGCGCGGTCTGCAAGAGCACGTTAAGGGGCATCATGGCTAGGGCGTGTTGCTCAGTTGGCCACTCTCTGCCACCGCGACGTGCGCTCGGTGACAGATCAGTGCTGGCTTCCGTGGGCCTGCGCATCAGTGGCCAACTGGCCAAACACGAGAGAGTCCTGTCGCTCTCCGCGAATCAGGACCGCGCCACGAAGATGCCCCTCACGTTGAAACCCGACCTTCTCCAGCACCCGGATGGAGGCGATGTTCTCTGGCCGGCAGGTAGCAGCTACCCGCTCGAGGCCCAGGTCTTGGAACGCCAGCCGCACCAGTTCTGCGGCTATGAGCGTGGCGTAACCGCGGCCCCAGTATTCGGGATGGAGCAGGTACCCGATCTCACCGACTCGATCTCTGGTGCTGGTCGTCCAGATCGCGGCGGTGCCGATCACTCTCTCTTCCGAGAGGACGGCCAGCTGGCGCTGCTCATCGTCTGCCGAGAGGACATGGTCGAGAAAGGTGTCGGTGTCTTCGGGTGTGTTTGGCCCCCACGGCTGGTGGCGGCAGACCTTGGGATCCGACGCGAAGGCGTGGATGTCGTCGAAATCGGCGCGCCGGAAGGGTCCTAGCGCCACCGGGCCCAGTTCGCTGAGAATCTGTCGCACCCGGGTCACTGTGGCACAGGACTCCTCACTGGTGACATCCGCCATCACTACCCCCCTTCACGTCGCGCGGTGGTGTCGGGATGGGCGTGGTCAGCCTGGGGTTGGCTAGGTCGCTCTGCGTGGTCACAGAGACGTGCCCCTTTCACGCCGACGCAGCCTGCTGTGGCGCACCAGCGGCCACAGCACGAGGACGACGGCAATGCCAGCAAAAAACCACCTCGCCGCAGCAGTCGGGGCGAAGAGAGCCCCGGCAATCGCGAACACCAAGGAGATGCCCGTGGCGATCGCTTCGATCAATCTGTCCTCGCGGCCTGTGGTCACTGAGCCCCCTCCCGCTTGCTCCGCTCGTTCGCGACGTCGACGAGGCGAGAGACCCAGCGGTTCACCTCCGCATCGCGCAGCTCGGCATCCGTCCGCGGGCGCCACTGTCGACCCGCCGGCTTCTGCCCCTCGTACTTCACGAAGAGGTTGCCGATGTGGCTCCTCAGGCCGCTCTCGTGGCTCTCCAGCGCGGCCGTCGAGGCCCCTGCCAGGTCACCGGACCACGCGGGCGCGCCGGGGTGCCGGCCTTCGGCATCTCGCTCGTTGTCGTCGGTCATTGGGACCCCTACTCCTGCGCCTTGGCGCGCTTGATCGTGCGGTACACGGTTGCCCGAGAGACGTTGTAGTCCTCGGCGAGTTGGCCCACGGTCGCGGTGCCGGCCTCGTAGTCCTGGAGCAGCTTCTTCGTGCGGCGCTCGTTGAGCTTCGGCGGCTTCCCGTTGAGCCGGCCCTGCTCGCGCGCGATCGCCAGACCTTCCAGCGTGCGCTGCCGGTTCAAGTCGGCCTCGAACTCGGCGACCATCGCCAGCGCGTTGAACAGGAACTTCCCGACCGGGTCCTCAGGGTCGTGCAGCGACGGGCCCAACTGGAGCGCCGCGCCCTTCTCGTAGACCTGACCGACGAGGTCGCGTGCGTCAGGCACCGACCGCGCTAGGCGGTCAAGCTTGGTCACCACGAGCACGTCTCCCGGACGAAGGGCGGCGATCGCCTGAGTGAGCCCCGGCCGGTTCTTCATCGACCTGCCGGTGCGCTTGTCGGTGTAGATCCGATCGGCGTCGACGCCCAGATCGGCCAGACCCTTCAACTGGGCAGCAAGGTCCTGCCGCTCAGTTGAGACGCGTGCGTAGCCGATGAGCATCGACCCCTCCTCTTGTCGCGTTTAATGGGCGTTACTGCGAGACTAACGCGGGCGGGTCAAATGCGACGTCTTCGCGTTGAGCCGTGCGACGAACGGTCGAGGCGTCGGAGATGTCGCATTTGACGATCGTCACCGCACACGACCTCAGCTGACTGTCGGTAGGTGTGACTTCCACGTTCGGATGGCGGGGTTCTTCCGACGATCTGTGGCGGTTGAGGTCAGGTGACTCCGATGACGAGGGTGCTCTGGGCGGCTTCGATGACGTCGTTGGTGATGGTGTCGAGTTCGTTCGTCAACTGGAACGACATGAACGCCAGATCAGGTCAGCGCGCGAGCTACTACCGAGTTGGGAGGCCAGGCGCACGGACGCCGGCTTTGCCGCGGGTCTGCTTGCGAACTTGCCCAACCGGTTGGTAAAGTTCGAGTGTGGGAGGTCGAGCATCGCAGCGAAACGACATCGTCGCCTCGGCAGTGCATCTCGCCCGCGACGGGAGGGTCGTGTCGCTTGACTCGGCCGCGCGGGCTGCGGGCGTGACCAAGCCGGGTCTGATGTACCACTTCTCCACCAAGCAAGACCTCCTGATGGCGATGGTCGACTTCGTCATCGACGGATACGAATGCGACTTGAAAGCACGCATCCCAGGGGCGGATCCAGCCCGCGAGAGCGTCGAGTCGCGCATTCACGCGTACGTGAGCTGGGCCTGCGAGGGCGACTTCTCCGCCGGGGACCTCGTGATGCTGACCGACCCCCGACTCCACGAGCCACTCGCGGACCGTTGGTGCGAACGGATGGAGCCGTGGGTCGCGATACCCGACGGCATTCCTGCTCCGAAACGAACGCGGCTGACGGCGGCGCGGCTCATCGCCGACGGCATCTGGTTCGAGACCGTCACCAGCCAGCAGCTGTCCGAGAACGACCGGGGCCGACACGATGACGTGCGAGCCTTCGCCCACAGCCTTATCGAGGAGAGTCAATGACCAAGTGGTACCTACTAATGGCAGCGATCGCTTGCGAGGTGACCGCGTCGCTGTCGCTCAAGGCGGCCTTAGACCGTCCAGCCTTCTTCGGGCTCGTCGGCGTGGGCTACATCGCGTCGTTCGTACTGATCGCCCTCGTCCTGAAGCAGGGCATGGCGCTCGGGGTCGCCTACGGCATCTGGGGCGCGATGGGCGTGGCAGCGACAGCCGTACTGTCCTCGTTGATCTTTGACGAGTCACTGACCGCGCTGATGGGCGTGGGCATCGCACTCATCATCGCCGGCGTCCTGACCGTGGAACTGGGCTCCCAAAAAGCGCACTCCACCGAAGTCGGCAACACCGGCGCCACCACGGGCAGCAACGACACCGAGACGGGAGTCGCGTGATGCAGTGGCTCTTCTTGATCGCCGCGATCGCCTTCGAAGTCATCGCCACTGTGTCGCTGCGGGTTGCAGCTAAGGGACGCTCAGCGTTCTACGCGGTCACCGCACTCGGCTACCTCATAGCCTTCTCCTTCCTCACTCTCGCCCTGAACGAGGGGATGGGGCTCGGTGTCGCCTACGGCATCTGGGCAGCCTCGGGTGTCGCGCTAACCGCAATCGCGTCCAAGATGCTGTTCAAGGAGCCGCTCACGCCGATGATGATGGGGGGAATCGCCCTCATCATCAGCGGGGTCCTGCTGGTCGAACTCGGCGCGATCCACTGACCCTGCGCCGCCGGTCCGGTGACGTCGTCAATGCACGCGACGACCGTGCAGACGGGTGCGATGAGTGGCTGCCCCTTGCGCTGAGGCGAGCCAGGTGCCGCACTCGATGCAGCGGTGCACGAGCACGTCGCGGGCGAAAGTGCGGATCGTGTGCTCCCACCACCACGGGCTCTCACCCGAGGGGGAGTCCGGCGGCGGCATGATCCCGGCGTTGCGATACTGCTTGTAGGTGCTCGGCGACCACCCGTAGTGCCGCTCGATCTTCGCGGGCGTCCAGCGCGCAGGGGTGAGGTCGACCATCTCGTGGTCTACCCATCGACGTAGACGGCCGATCGGGATCTCGATCTGCTCGGCGATCGCCGGCAGCGCCAACCCTGCGCGCCACAGAGCGAGCACGTCAGGCGCGGCCGCGGCCGCCGCCTCTTCGTCGGGCGTCGACTCGACCGGCCATCCCCATCCGCACGAGCGCGTCATGCCAGCACGGCGCGATCGCCTCACCCAGCGTGTAGCGAGCCACGAAGCGAACGCCGCCGCACCTTCACCCGGTGCTCCCCAGAGCCGTGAGCCCGATCTACATAGCCATCCACCCCGGTGGGGCGGGCCTCATGCGCCGCGGGTTCTCATCGCGCTTACTGCGTTACCGGGGGTCTGCATAAGGAGAAGGCCCCTAGTCCAGTGGCGGACTAGGGGCCTTCTCCTCGTCGTGACTACAGCGCGAGTTAGAA
>JBHWSH010000281.1:0-2956 GCA_043427135.1 Marmoricola sp.
TATGTCCGCAGCTCGAGCAGAATCTGCGGCCAGCTCGCCGGCCGCGCAGCGGGACTGGGCCCTGGACCGCCTCGAGCAGTTCCACACCGACGGCAACCGGCTCTCCGATGTCGACGGCGCCCGGATGCTCGTCGCCCTGGAGACGATCGGCACCCGCGACGCGCTGTGGGAGGACATGACCAAGGAGAACCACACCTCCCACATGGCGATCTGGAACGACCTCACCCGCCGCGCCCCTGACGAGGTCCGCGCGGCGCCGGCCTCCATGCTCGGCTTCGCCAGCTGGCTGCACGGCGACGGCGCGAAGGCCTGGTGCGCACTCGACCAGGTGCCCGCCGACCGGCCCTACTCCATGGCCGCCATCGTCGCCTCGGCCCTGCAGAACGGCATCCACCCCCGCGAGTGGGAGCGGTATCAGACCCAGATGCGGGACCTCGCCAGCGAGCTCGACGAGTCCTTCGTGCCCAAGCCTCCCGAGCACCAGCGCGACGTGCCGCGCACCCAGCCCACCACCGACCGCCCCGCCCCGGGCCGCTGAGGAGACCGCGATGAACTACGACGAGACCGGCCCGATCGACCAGGCCCAGCCCAGCGCCACCGAGCGCCAGCTGCGTCGCCTGGTGGTGCCCGAGCCCGCGGCCTACGCCCCCGACAAGCGCCTCGACGTCATCCACGACCCCGACCTCGAGCTGCTGTGGGGAGGGCAGGCATGACAACGCGAGCCGACGTCGACGACGCTGACCGGCTCGCCCGCGTCACCCTCAGCCGGACCATCGAACCCGGAGATCTCCGCGTCACCGGGCTGGTCAGCGAGCTCGGAGCCGACAAGATCCTCGGCTACCTCGAGGCGGCCGCCGACGTCGAGTCCCACTGGGGATTCGCGCTCGCCCAGGAGCTCGGCCGCGTCGACCCCGCCGAGGTCCTCGAGCAGGCCGCCGCCCAGGGCATCCGCTTCATCGTCCCCGGCGACGCCGAGTGGCCCGCCGAGCTCGGCGCACTCCGCAACGCCGGCGCCCTGTACGAGCGCGGCGGCGAACCTGTCGGCCTGTGGGTCCGCGGAGCGCACGACCTGCGCCAGCTCGCCGGCAACTCCGTGGCCGTCGTCGGCTCCCGGGCCGCCACCAGCTACGGCACCGAGCAGGCCACCGAGCTGAGCCGCGACCTCGCCCGCATGAGGCACACGGTCATCAGCGGCCTCGCGTACGGCGTCGACCAAGCCGCCCACCGCGGCGCCCTCATCGCCGGCGGACCGACCATCGCCGTCCTGCCTGGCGGCGTCGACCGGCCCTACCCGGTGGCGCACGCTCAGCTGCTCGAGGCGATCGCCGAGCGCGGCCTGGTCGTCTCGGAGGCACCTCCGGGCGCTGGGCCCACGCGGACCCGGTTCCTAGCCAGGAACAGGATCGTCGCGGGCCTCGCCGAGGGCACCGTGGTCGTCGAGGGAGCCATGCGCAGCGGGGCGCTCAACACCGCCCACTGGACCAGCAATCTGCACCGACCCCTCATGGGCGTCCCCGGCCCGGTCAGCAGTGTCGCCTCCACCGGCGTCAACCAGCTGATCCGCCTCGGCCAGGCCAGCGCCGTGACCAACGCCCAAGACGTCATCACCGACGTCATGACCCACGCCGCCAGGACGGCCGGCGCCGAGCACGTCGACGAGTCCTTCGTCCCGGACCCCGTGCGCTCCCCGCGGCGGGCGGCTCCTGGCCCGGCAGCAGGGGTTTCCGCGCCCCGCCGATGACCCGGCAGACCCTGTGGATAACCCGATGGGCCCCTGACAGCGCACATACGCTGCTGAGACCGATAAGGAGGAACCGATGATCACTTTGACCACCGAGCCGTTTCCCGTCCGCGTCGACTGGATGTGGACCGTGAGCGTCGAGCGCGTCCTGGGAGCGGCTCCTGACCTACTCACCTGGGCTGACGTGTCTGGTACCGAGTGAGGGCCACGGCCCCTCACTCGCCTGGGCCGGTCCAGTTCGGGTCGATCGGCACCGGAATCAGGTTCTCCGTCCGCAGCCAGTCCATCTTGACGACCGGCTTGAGGGCCGCGTCGTCGTGCCAGACCACTAGGGCTTCCCACCGGCGCCCCTCGCGCTTCCAGTCCAGGATCAGCCCCCGGGACGGCTTGAGCCGGCCCGAGTTCCGGATCAGCACGAACCGCACATCGCCGTACGGCCGCCAGGCGTCGTTCTTCGGCGGATTGGCAGACACGGTGGCGCTCACTCCGTGGTGAGCAGCTCGGAGGGGATCCACTCCTCGACCGTGGCCCACCGACCGGGCCGCAGCTGCGCGACGTAGACGACCCTTCCCTCCCATAGGTGGCCAGCACGGCGCCACTCCAAGAGCAGGCCGGGGCTCGGTTGCGAGGCGTCGACGGGAACGCTGACCCAGCAGTGCCGCGCGGGGTGCTCGGGCGCGGCGGCAATCGCCGGCGTCGCGGAGTCCTCCGAGCCCTGGTCGACGCGGACGCGGTCCTTCAACGGGATCCCCGCCCCGCGTCCGTAGCCACCGCCTGCCATGACTCCTAGGGTAGAACAAGTGTTCGAAGGCTGTAGCGGTCGCCGGCGGCCCGGAACGGATGCACGGAACCAGCCGTCTTGTGTCGGGCCGGTGCCGTAGTTTCTGGCCATGAATAGTCAGGGCCGTGCGCCGATCCGGTTCACGCTGAACGGCCAGCGCTACGAGCTGGCGCGTGAGGACGTCGAGGCCCGGCTGACCGACGTGCCTCCCGACGTGATCCGCAAGCACGCGGTGAGGATCAACGAGACGTGGTATCCAGCCGTCCAGGCCTTCGAGGCCGCCACGGGGATTCCTCGGTCTGAGTTCATCTCCCACACCGCTCGTCGGGGGGTCTCGACGAAAGTCGAGATCCCGATCGACGAAAGTCAGCCAGAGCCGGTTCCGGCCCGAGAAATCGGGTTCGGGACCGGCTCTGGTCGTTTCGGGGCACAAC
>JBHWSH010000282.1:0-11808 GCA_043427135.1 Marmoricola sp.
CGCTGCCTGCCCCGTTGACCTCTTCGGCCGGGCGTGCGACTACGACGTGCTCGAGCCCGGCCTCGCCGATCTCGGCATCCCCCTGCTCGAGGACGCCGCCGAGGGGCTGGGCGCCACCTACGGCGGCCGAGAGGTGGGGTCGTTCGGCGTGGCCGCTGCGCTGTCCTTCAACGGCAACAAGATCATGACGACGTCGGGTGGCGGCATGCTGGTCAGCGACGACGAGGCGCTCGTGTCGCACGCTCGCAAGCTCTCGACGCAGGCGCGCGAGCCGGTGCCGTGGTACGAGCACACCGAGATCGGCTACAACTACCGGCTGTCGAACATCCTGGCGGCACTGGGTCGCGGCCAGCTGAGCCGGCTGGACGAGATGATCGGCCGCCGACGCCAGATCCGGGCTCGCTACGTCGAGGCTCTCGGCTCCGTGGAGGGCGTGCGCTTCCTCTTCGACGACGCCGAAGACCGGTCGGACAGCTGCTGGCTCACGACCCTGGTATTCGACCCCGCGCTGGTTGAGGTGCGAGGCCGGGCCGCCGACCCCCCGGGGGTGGAGGCGCGAGGCCGGGCCGCCGCCCCCCCGCTGGTTGAGGTGCGAGGCCGCCCACGGCCGAGCCTCGAAACCCCCCTCGCCGACAGCATCGTCGCCGCGATGGAGACTGAGCAGATCGAAGCCCGCCACCTGTGGAAGCCAATGCATCTCCAGCCGGTGTACGCCCGCGCGCGGAGCTTTGGTGGAGCGGTGAGCGAGCGACTCTTCGCCTCCGGCGTCACCCTCCCGTCCGGGGCGGGCCTGACCGACGCCGAGGTCGACCGGGTTGTCGAGACCTTAATGGGGGTGCTCGCGTGAGCTACCGCGGCAGGCGCCTGCTCGACCTCGTCCTCGCTGGTCCGGCGCTCCTCCTGTCGTTGCCGGTCCAGGCCGTGACCGCCCTCGCGGTGAGGGTCACGATGGGCTCTCCCGTGCTCTTCCGGCAGCAGCGGCCGGGACTACACGGCGAGCCCTTCGAGATGGTGAAGTTCCGGACGATGCTCGTCCCGGACCCCGAGCGCGGCCTGGTGACCGACGCCGACCGCATGACCCGGGTCGGGACCTTCCTGCGCAGCACCAGCCTCGACGAGCTGCCCACGCTGTGGAACATCGTCAGGGGTGACATGAGCGTCATTGGTCCGCGCCCGTTGCTCATGCAGTACCTCGACCGGTACACCCCCGAGCAGGCGCGCCGTCACGAGGTCCGGCCGGGTCTCACCGGGCTCGCCCAGGTCAACGGGCGCAACGCCATCTCCTGGGAGGAGAAGTTCGGCTACGACGTCGAGTACGTCGACAACCACTCTCTGGTCGGCGACATTCGGATCATCCTGGACACCGTGTTTCAGGTCGTCCGGCGTCACGGGATCTCGGCGGAGGACGCCGCCACGATGCCGGAATTCCTCGGATCGGAGCGGGCCTCGTGAGAGACCTCGTCATCGTCGGCGCGGGCGGCTTCGGCCGCGAGACCATCGACACGGTCCGGGCGATCAACCAGATCGTTCCCAGCTGGCGACTGCTCGGCGTCGTCGATGACGCACTCAGTCCTAACAACGAGTCCCGCCTCGCTGCCCTTGGCGTCGCCTACCTCGGACCTCTGGGGTCGGTCCCAGACGACGCAGCGGTCGCCATCGCGGTCGGCTCGCCGACTACCCGGGCGGTCATCCTTCAGCGACTGGGTGGCGGTTTCGACTTTCCTGCCCTGGTCCACCCGTCAACGACCATCGGTAGCGCATTTAGCCACGGGGTCGGTCTCATCACCCTGGCCGGGGTCTCGATCGGGACGAATGTCCGGGTCGGGGACCACGTCCACCTCAATGCGCACGCTGTGATGGGGCATGACACTGTGGCTTCGGATTTTGTGAGCATCAATCCCTACGCCACAGTCTCCGGTGCCGTGCAGATCGGGGAAGGGGTCCTCGTTGGGGCAGCCTCCGTCATCCTTCAAGGCGTTTCGATCGCTCCACGTGCGACGGTTGGCGCAGGGGCATGCGTGGTGAAGGACGTCGGATCCCACCGCACGGTCAAGGGAGTGTCGGCACGGTGAAGATCGGATTCGTCACACAGTGGTACCCGCCTGAGACCGGGATGGCAGTGCCTCGCGCCATTGCGCAAGGCCTGAGCACTCTCGGTCACGAAGTTCATGTGCTGACTGGGGTCCCCAATTACCCCGCTGGGCGCGTTTACGAGGGCTACAAGGTGCGGCCGTACTTGAGCGAATTCGATGGTGACGTCACGGTCCACCGGGCTCCTCTGTACCCGGACCACAGTCATAACTCTGCTCGTCGGATGGTCAACTACTTGAGCTTCGCCGTCGGCGCGAGCGCTGTATCACTCACTACCCGGCTTCCAACCCCCGACGTCTGGCTGACCTACAGCTCGCCCGCAACGGCTGCCATTCCAGCGATGCTCCCGCAGCACCGCCGCACACCGCACGCGATGATCATCCAGGACCTGTGGCCGGACAGTGTCCTGGGCAGCGCAATGGCGACCGGCTTTGTCACGCGAGCCCTCGGTCGCCCATTGGCGGCCCTATCCCACGCCACCTATCGTTCCGCGGACAGCATCGGGGTCATCTCCCCTGGCATGCGCGATGTCCTCGTCGGCCGAGGTATCCAGCCTGATCGGATCCTCGACACGCCGAACTGGGTCGCGGATCAGCACACTCCATCGGACGGCCGACAGGAATTGCGGCATCGTCTGCAGCTGCGGGACGAGGCAAAGGTGTTCCTGTACGCCGGCAACTTCGGCGAGATGCAGTCCTTGACCACCCTCATCCAGGCGTTCGACGAGACCTGTCATGCAGACCTGGTGCTCATCGGTGACGGGATGATGCGCGCTCAGGTCGAACGCGCCGCAGTGACGCGGCCGAACGTCCACGTACTGCCACCCGTACCAGCCGATGAGGTGCCCGCGCTTCAGGCAGCGGCCGATGTGCTCGTCGTGTCTCTTCAGGACACCCCGCTGATGCGGGTCACCATGCCGAGCAAGCTCCAGTCCTCGATGGCTGCGGGGAAGCCGATCCTGGTCCAGGGCGCAGGCGACGTCGCCGCCGTGGTGGAACGCGCTCGCTGCGGTGCCGCCGGACCGCCCGCGTCATCGGAGCTGCGGCGGGCTGTCCGGGACCTGGCGTCTGCCGAGGCCAGCGTCCTGGGGGAGATGGGGCAGCGGGCCCGGGACTGGTACGAGGCCCACTACTCGGCCGAGTCCGGCGCGGCTCGCGTCGAGAACCTGCTGATCCACGCGATTGAGGAGCACACACGATGACGCAACTTGCGGGGGCCACAGTCACCATCACGGGAGGCACGGGGTCCTTCGGCAGGACGATGGTCCACGACCTCTTGAAGGAAGGGGCCGGGAGGATCCATATCCTCAGCCGGGACGAGGCCAAGCAGGACGAGATGCGCCAGTCGCTCGCCGACAGCCGGGTCAAGTTCTTCATCGGTGACGTCCGCGATCGCCACAGCGTGGACGCGGCGATGCAGGGCGTCGACTTCGTCTTCCACGCCGCCGCGCTCAAGCAGGTCCCGAGCTGCGAGTTCTTCCCCGACCAGGCGGTGAAGACCAATGTCGTCGGCAGCCAGAACGTCATCGAGTCAGCGCATGCTCACGGCGTCCGGTCGGTCGTCTGTCTGAGCACCGACAAGGCCGTCTATCCGGTCAATGCCATGGGGATGAGCAAGGCCCTCATGGAGAAGACCGCCCAGGCATTCGCCCGCAACCACCCGGACTCGCAGACGGTGGTTAGCGTGACCCGTTACGGCAACGTCATGTACTCGCGGGGTTCGGTCATCCCGCTCTTCGTCTCTCAGATCCAGCAGGGCAAGCCGCTGACGATCACCGAGCCGCGGATGACGCGCTTCCTCATGTCGCTGGATGAGTCAGTCGACCTCGTGAAGCACGCCTTTTTCCACGCCGAGCCCGGAGATCTCTTCGTCAAGAAGGCTCCCGCCAGCACTGTCGAGACGCTCGCGACCGCAGTCGCGGAGCTCATGGGCGTCGAGGCCGACCTGAGGAAGATCGGCATGCGGCACGGGGAGAAGATGTGGGAGACCCTCCTCTCTCGTGACGAGATGATCAAGGCAACCGACCAGGGCGACTACTTCAGGGTTCCCCTTGACGCCCGGTCGCTCGACTACAGCAAGTACGTCGAGGACGGGGAGGACGAGGCCGTGACTGCCGAGGACTACGACTCCAACAACACGGAGCGTCTCGACGTCGAGCAGACCAAGGCACTGGTCGCGTCCTTGCCCGAGATGCAGGCACTCTTCGGGGGCGGACGATGAAGATCCTCCTGACCGGGGCTCGGGGGTTCCTCGGCTGGCACACACGGCTCCGGCTGCACGCGCTCACCGACCACGATGTCGTTCCCGTCGGCAGGGACGAGTGGTCCGATCTCGGCGCGTTGGTCGCCGACGTCGACGCGGTCGTCCACCTCGCTGGGGTCAATCGGGCAGCGACCGACGACGAGGTCGAAGGGGGGAACGTCACCCTCGCCGAGGACCTCGCCGCCGCGATCACCACAGAGGGCCGACCCCTTCGTGTCGTCTACGCCAACTCCGTCCAGGCCGGCAACGGCACGCCCTATGGGCGGGGCAAGCAGCGAGCCGCCGCGATCCTGCGCGAGGCGGTCGAAGGGGTCGGCGGCCACCTCGTCGACGTCCTCCTTCCCAACATCTTCGGCGAGCACGGCCGACCGCGGTACAACTCCTTCGTCGCGACCTTCGTCGACGCCACGGTCCGCGGCGAGACCCCGACGATCTACGACAACACTGTGGGCCTCCTGCACGTCCAGGACGCCGCCCAGGCCCTCGTCGACGGCCTGTCGACCAACGCGACGACCCTCTCCCCCGAGCCCGAGTCGCACGGCGTGCAGGAGGTCTGGGACCTGCTGCAGGAGTTCCACGCGAGCTACGTGCCGAGCGGCGAGATTCCCGACCTCAGCTCGAAGTTCCGGATCGACCTCTTCAACACCTACCGGGCGGCACTCTTCCCGGAGCACTACCCCATCGCGCTCGTCCCGCACAGCGACCCGCGCGGCTCGTTCGTCGAGACGGTCCGGTGCCGAGGTGGCGAGGGACAGACGTCCTTCTCCACCACGGCCCCGGGGATCACGAGGGGCGAGCACTACCACCTGCACAAGATCGAGCGCTTCGCCGTCATCCGCGGCGAAGCATCAATGGAGCTGCGGAAGATGTTCACCGACGAGGTGCTCACCTTCCCCGTCACCGGTGACGAGCCGGTCGCGATCGACATGCCCATAGGCTGGGTGCACAACATCACCAACACGGGTGACGACGTGCTCTTCACCCAGTTCTGGAGCCACGAGCTCTTCCGGCCGGACGCGCCCGACACGTTCCCCGAGCCCGTCCGCCCCCAGGAGTGAACCCGCCCATGAAGGTCATGACCGTCGTCGGGACCCGCCCCGAGCTCATCCGCCTCTCGCGCGTCCTGCACCGCCTCGACGCCACCGAAGGCATCGACCACGTGCTCGTGCACACGGGGCAGAACTACGACTACGAGCTCAACCAGGTCTTCTTCGACGACCTCGGCATCCGCAAGCCGGACCACATGCTGGGGGTCGACACCTCGTCCCTGGGGGCCGTGCTCGGCGGCACGCTGGTCGCCGTCGAGCGCGTGATCCGCGACGAGCAGCCGGACGCGCTGCTCGTGCTCGGAGACACCAACTCGTGCATCGCCGCGCTCATGGCTCGGCGCATGAAGGTGCCCGTCTATCACATGGAGGCCGGCAACCGATGCTTCGACCTCAACGTCCCCGAGGAGACCAACCGGCGCCTCGTGGACCACGTCGCGGACTTCAACCTCGTGTACACCGAGCACGCCCGGCGCAACCTGCTGTCGGAGGGGCTGCATCCCCGCCGCATCCTCAAGACGGGGTCGCCGATGCGCGAGGTCCTCAACTCCTACCGAGCGCAGATCGACGCATCGACCGCCCTCGCAGACCAGAGTCTGGACGAAGGGGCCTACTTCCTCGTCAGTGCACACCGAGAGGAAAACGTCGACTCCCCCGAGCGCCTGCGGATGCTGGTCGCCTGCCTCACCGCGGTGCACGAGAAGTTCGGTCTCCCGGTCTTCGTGTCAACCCATCCGAGGACCCGCAAGCGCCTTGAGGCGCTCCCGGACTGGTCCGAGCCCGAGGGGATCACCTTCAGCGACCCGTTGGGCTTCCACGACTACAACCGGCTCCAGATCTCGGCAGCATGCGTCCTCAGCGACTCCGGGACCATCGCCGAGGAGTCGTCTCTCCTCGGGTTCCCGGCCGTGACGCTGCGTGACTCGATCGAGCGGCCGGAGGCGCTCGACACGGGCGGGATCATGATGACCGGGCTCGACGCCCGGGACATGGTCGCCGCCGTCCGGCTGGCCATGGATTCGGGGTACACGCGCGAAGGCGTCAGCCACCTGACCCCAGACGACTACCTCATCGACAACACAAGCGAACGCACGGTGAAGTTCATCCTGTCAACGGCTGGGCGACACCATCATTGGGCAGGACTCCGCCAATGACTGAACACCAGGAAATGATCAGGATCGTCGCTAGCAATATTCACGCGGGGGGGGCCGTCCAGGTTGCAGCTTCCTTGCTCGATGAAATGGCCCTGCTTGTCCGAGACGGACGCGCGGGACCGCGCTGCGTCGAAGCCGAGGTATCGTCGAAGGTCGCTCAGAACCTCTCCAAGCGGACCACCGAGGTCATCCCAGTCACTGTTCGGGACCGGCGCCCGAACACCGCCAGGTATCTCGGTCGAGATCTCGCAGGACCGTCCATGGACACCGCATTCGTCGTCTTCGGCCCGTACTACTTCCCGATCCGAGCCCGACGCGTCGTCATGGGCTACGCGGACGTCACTTCCCTGTATCCCCCGACGGGCACTCTCGGAAGGTGGGAACGCCTGCGGCTTCGAGTGCGCACGCTGCTTTCTCGTCGTGCGGTCGCCAGAGCTGACCACGTCATCGTCGAGACGTCTGCGCTCGCGGACCGAGTGCGCGGGGTCACGGCTCAGCAGGACATCAGTGTGGTTCCCAATTCGATCAACAGGGCGATCACGGTCAGGCCTCGGCAGGACGGCCTTCCAAATAGAAGTGAACTACTCCTCGCTTACGTCACACGTCCGTACCCTCACAAGAACTTGGAGTTCCTCCCGGCAGTGTCCCTCGCCGCCGCAAAGCGGGGTCTCAAGATCACCTTTCTCGTGACCTTGAGGGCCGATGAGTGGGAAATGCGATCGCCAGAGTTCCGCAGATCGTGCATCAACGTCGGCGAGGTCTCGGTGAGCGAGTTGGCTGATTTCTACCAACGCGCAGACGGGTCCTTCTTCCCCAGCCTTCTGGAGGCGCAGTCCGCGACTCCTCTGGAGGCCATGGCGCTAGGCCTTCCGCTGTTCGCCTCGGATCGGGACTTCAATCGCGCGGTGTGCAACGAGTCTGCGTGGTACTTCGATCCACATGACGCCAATGATGCCGCGGACCGGATCGTGGAAGCACTTGCGGATCCCCAGCAGGTGAAGGTCAAGCAAGAGCTCGGGCTGGCGACGATCAGAAGGCTACCCACAGCCGCCGACAGGGCCGAAAGGGTCATGCAGATTCTGCAGGCGACCTCGATGTCGAGCCGGTCCC
The DNA here is from genome assembly GCA_043427135.1 of Marmoricola sp. Taxonomy (GTDB): domain Bacteria; phylum Actinomycetota; class Actinomycetes; order Propionibacteriales; family Nocardioidaceae; genus Marmoricola_A. The sequence goes on from JBHWSH010000282.1 coordinate 7,664, forward strand.
ACGACACGAAGGCAGGCCCCAGCCGCAGGCTTCAACGCCGCTAGGGCGGGCAGTCGACAACCGTGAATCCCGTACCAAAAGAGCACCCGCCCCCTCGAGAGCGCAACATCATCTTTCGGCAGTTCGTGGGTCTTGCCACGAGTCGGTTGGGCTCGTCAGTTCTGAATGCGCTTTCTACCCTTGTCCTGTTGCGGGCTGTGGACGCCAACTCGTATGCCGGCTTCGCATCTGCCATGGTCCTTGCGCTCTTCCTCGGATCGTTCGCCAACCTAGGTCTCGAGGTGTTGGCGATGGAGGCCCAAGCCGTCAAAGACGATGAACTCGTGGTACGCGCCTCGGGTGTCCACCTGGCTCTCCAACTGGCGTCCATGATCTTCACCCCGCTGGTCGCCTTCGTCACCGGGGCGTACTGGGTCACGGCCGCACTGTTGGCCGCCTTCTCCATCGGGGAACGTCGGATGAGCTTTTGGAACTGCTGCCTCGTAGGAATGGGCAGGAGCGGTGAAACGGTCGGCTCCAACTTCATCAGTCGGCTGCCCCCCTTCGTTGTCCTTGGGCTACCCGCGACGACCACACCAAACACGACGACCGCGGTGTTCGCCGCCTTGAGTCTCTCGGGCGTGGCAATGGGTAGCTGGAGGAGCCGGCGAAGGGTCGGGAGACTGGCGTCTCGGCTGACTCTCCTCGACCTACGTGTCATCCGCCGGTCACGTGCCTATTGGACCTCGAGCCTTGGCCAGCAACTGAGACAGCTGGACCTCTCGCTGATGTCGGGGGTTGCAAGCGCCAATGCAATATCCGCGTTCGCGCCAGCCTCCCGACTGGTCGGTCCGATGAATCTCATACCGCACAGCCTAGGCATGGCCGTCCTCCCGAGAGCAGCCGCTGGACATCACGCAGACGTCCAGCGCGGCCTCGCGCTCGGTGTCGCTTCAGTGATACCGATCTGGCTCATGAGCCTCGTGCTCTGGGCATGGGGACGCCCCCTCTTTGTGACTCTGATCGGGACCGAGTACGCGTCGACGTGGCCGATCATCTGCCTCATGCTCGCTGCCATCGGCCTTTCCGTTCCAGGTGTGGTGTCTCTGGCGAGTCTGCAGGGCTACGGGCTGCGGAGGTTCGCTACCGCGTTCGAATGGACGTCCTCGCTGGCCTACCTCACCGCAATCGCCGTGATCGCCCCCCTGTACGGGGGCCTAGGCGCTGCGTGGACCCTGATGGCCGTCTCTGCTGCGACCGCAGTGATCCCGACATTCCGGCTGGCCGCGTACTGGCGCGAGGCACATCTGGGGACTGCTGCTCAGATAGGTGACATCTGATCTGTGGTGCCAAGAGGTGCCGCTGGAAGGATGTGCACTGTGCCGAAGCCGTACCCCAAGGAGTTCCGAGATGACGTCGTTCGCGTCGCCAGGAACCGTGAGCCGGGAGTCCACCTCAAGCAGATCGCTGCCGACTTCGGCATCAGCGAGTCGTGTCTGACGAACTGGATGAAGTCCACCGATGTCGAGGATGGAGTGAAGCCGGGGGCGACCGCGGCCGAGAACGCCGAGTTGCGTGAGGCGAGGAAGCGGATCCGGCTGCTGGAGCAGGAGAACGAGGTCCTGCGGCGAGCCGCTGCGTATCTGTCGCAGGCGAACCTGCCGGGAAAATGATGTACCCGCTCGTCCGCGAGCTGGCTGTCGACGGGATCCCCGTCACGGTGACGTGTCGGGTGCTCAAGATCGCTCGTCAGCCCTACTACCGCTGGCTCGCCCAACCGGTCACCGGCTCCGAACTCGGGGAGGCCTACCGCGCGAACGCGCTGTTCGACGCCCACCGCGACGACCCGGAGTTCGGCCTGACTTGCACAGTTTTGAGGATCTGGTGGATCGGCTGCGTGTTTTCGCAGGTCAGCGGGGTGCGGTCAGCGTCGTTGACACACTAACGGGGCCGGTAACTTGGGGGCGTGGCGTTCGTGAGGAAGGTGAAGACGGCCTCTGGCGCAACTGCCGTGCAGATCGCCGAGCGTCGCGGTGGGCGCGACCACGTGCTCGAGCACCTGGGATCGGCGCACACCGATGTGGAGTTGACCGCGCTGCTGCAGGTCGGTCGTAAACGGCTGCACCCGGGCCAGGACATGCTCGACGTTGAGTTCGAGCGAGGCAGCCAGTCCGCGCCGGCGACGGTGCAGGCGACCAGCTCGCGGCTGCTGGTCGAGGCCATCCAGCGGGCCTGGGGCGAGCTGGGGTTCACCGCCATCTTCGACGAGGCGTTCTTCCAGCTGGTGCTGGCGCGCGTGGTCGAGCCGACCTCGGTCCGCGACGCGGGGCGAGTGCTCAGCGAGCTGGGTCTGCAGGCTCGACACCGCAACACCTTCATCCATGCCCTCAAGCGCTGCCAGGGCAAGGCCTACCGGGACCACTTGGCTACGGCCTGTTTCGAGTACGCGGCCACGGCCGGGGACGTGTCGTTGGTGCTCTACGACGTGACGACGCTCTACTTCGAGGCGGAGCACGAGGACGAGCTGCGCAAGGTCGGATTTAGCAAGGGGCGGCGGGTGGACCCGCAGATCGTGGTCGGGCTGCTCGTGGACCGCAATGGGTTCCCTCTGGAGGTCGGCTGCTACGAGGGCAACAAGGCCGAAACCGCGACGATCATCCCGATCGTCAAGCAGTTCCAAGCCCGGCACGGCCTGAGCGACATGGTCGTGGTCGCCGAAGCCGGGATGCTGTCCACGTCGAACCTGAGCGCGCTGGATGAGGCCGGTCTGCGGTTCATCGTCGGCTCCCGCGCGGTCAAGGCCCCCGGGGATCTGGCCTCCCACTTCCGCTGGCACGGCGACGCGTTCGCCGATGGGCAGGTCATCGACACCATCACCCCAAAGAGAGCCACGGCCGCAGCCCGGGCGGAGAACGACACGAGCAAGCGCGCCGAACCGGTCTGGGACCCGGCCGAGCATCCGGGCTCGTGGCGCGCGGTGTGGGCCTACTCGAACAAGCGAGCCGTGCGCGATCGACGGACGTTGACATTGCAGGAGAACCGCGCCAAGGCCGTCATCGCCGGCGAGAAGGCCTCCCGTGCACCACGATTCGTCAAGACCACCGGCGGCAACCGGGTCCTGGACGCGACCTCTCTCGAGCGCGCGTACCGGCTCGTGGGCTTGAAGGGGTACGTCAGCAACATCCCGATCGAGATGATGCCCGCCCGTGAAGTCATCGCTGACTACCACGCGTTGTGGCAGGTCGAGGCCTCCTTCCGGATGAGCAAGACCGATCTGCGCGCCCGACCGATATTCAGCCACTCACGCGAGGCCATCGAGGCCCACCTGACCATCGTCTTCGCTGCGCTGGCCATATCCCGCTACCTGCAGCAGCGAACCGGGTCCTCGATCCGGCACATCGTGCGGACCCTGCGCCCACTGCAGCACGTGACCATCAACATCGCCGGGCAGCCCGTCATCGCCGAACCCCAGATCCCCGCCGAGGCCCAACGGCTCCTCGACGCGCTGACACACTAAACATGTGCAACTCGGGCGGGGAGGCCTACCGCGCGAACGCGCTGTTCGACGCCCACCGCGACGACCCGGAGTTCGGCTACCGCTTCCTGGTCGACGAGGCCCGTGACGCAGGCGAGTCGATGGCTGAGCGGACCGCATGGCGGATCTGCTCTGACATGGGCTGGTGGAGTGCGTTCGGCAAGCCCAAGCGTGGCAAAGCGAAGAACCCCGGACCACCGGTCCACGACGACCTGTGCGCCGTGGTCGACAAGCACGGCGTGATCCGGCATGAGTTCAAGGCCGATGGGCCGAACGAGCTGTGGATCGGCGACATCACCGAACACCGCACCGGCGAAGGCAAGCTCTACGTCTGCGCGTTCAAGGACGTCTACTCCAATCGGATCGTGGGCTACTCGATCGACTCGAGGATGAAGTCCCGGCTCGCGGTCGCCGCGCTCAACAACGCAGTCGCCAGGCGCGGTGACGTGGCCGGCTGCATCGTGCACACGGACAGGGGCTCGCAAGGCGGATTCAACCGGTCGTCGCAACACCTTGATCGAGAGGTGAAGCGATGGGAACAACCCCACGGCAGAAGCGGGTCCGTGCGTATCGAGGACAGATCCCGTCACCGGGACGGCCCTCGGTCGCGTGGCGGCAGGACCGAGTCACG
>JBHWSH010000283.1:0-14678 GCA_043427135.1 Marmoricola sp.
CCGAACAGCAGGCCCGAGGGCGGCAGCGCGGCCGCGACCGCGCCGGCGACCCGGTGCGCCGACAGACCATGCCGAGCGCCGAGCAGCGCATCCCGGCGTTTCGACACGACTGCGTCTCGATCGAGCCACACCTGCAGCCACGGCGAGGCCTGCTGGCCGACGGGGTGCTCGTCGTCGGCTCGGCGGGCTCGCCGCCCGCTCGGGAGCGGATGGCGTACGACGCGGCTCACGGCGTGACCGGGGTCGGTCCAACCGTGCGGAGACCCAGGCGGCACCACCGCGATCACCTCGATGTCCTGTCGCGAGAGCAGCCGCGTCACAGGCCGGCTCAGCGTCGGATGCCCGCACACCAGGACCCGCTCGATGCGGTCGGCCAGGTCAGGGTCCCCAAGAAGCAGGCGATACGTGCGGATCGCGTGCGACCCCGTCCGCGCGCCCGAGGTCGGCTCGGCCAGCAACGGCCAGCCGCCCTCTTCGGCAAGCACGCGTGCCGACGGGCCGGCGTCGTCGCCGGCCACCACGACCGTGCGCAAATCGCTGGCGACGTCCTCACCAGCAGGTGTCCCTCCTGAGGCCGGCTGGATCCACGGCCCGCCGTCGGGACGGCACTCCCCTAGCGTCGACCAGCCGTCGGGCACGTCAGGGGTCAGCGGCTCGGCGAACTGCAGGTTGAGGTGCACCGGGCCACGCGGCGTCGTGCCGAGGCCGTTCGCCGACAGGACAGCCCGCGCCACCATTGCCCGCCACGAGTGCACCTGTTCGACCTCACGGTGCGACGGCACCGCGGGAGGCACGTCGGCGAAAAGCCGCACCGCTCCGCCGTACACCTTGACCTGGTCGGTGGTCTGGTTGGCGTTGGTGCCGCGCAGCCCTGAGGGTCGGTCCGCGGTCAGCACGACCAGCGGAACTCCCGCGTGGTCGGCCTCGAGGACGGCCGGGTGCAGGTTGGCGACGGCGGTGCCGCTCGTGGTGACGACGGCGACCGGTTGCCGTGCGCTCTTCGCCAGGCCCAGCGCCAAGAACCCGGCGGTGCGCTCGTCGATGCGGACGTGCAGCTTGAGCCGACCATCGTCCGCAGCGGCGTACGCCGCAAAGGCCAGCGCTGCGGACCGGGAGCCGGGCGACAGCACGAGATGGCGTACGCCGCCGCGCACCAGCTCGTCGATCACCACCTCCGCGCACGCGGTCGAGGAGTTGGCCGCCGCGTGCCGCGGATGGTGGTGGAGGCTCACGAGCCAGCATCCTGCCTGATCCGTGCCCACCGCGCCTCCCAGTGCGCCACCCGCTCAGGTGCTGCGGCGAGCGCAGCCAGGTGAGCAGGGTCGAGCTCGGGGCGTACGACGGGCAGCGCACCGTCGACCGGCAGCAGCGGGTCGACGGCGAGGTCCGCGGTGAGCAGCTGCACCGTCGCCAGCCCGCAGGCGTAGGGCAGCTCCGGAAGGGCTGCGGCCAGCGCCACCCCGGCTGCGATGCCGACACTCGTCTCCAGTGCACTGGAGACCACGACGGGCAGGCCGATGTCCTCGGCGATCCGCAGGCACGCACGCACTCCGCCCAGCGGCTGCACCTTGAGCACCGCGATGTCGGCCGCCTCGAGGTCGCGCACCCGGTAGGGGTCCTCGGCCCGTCGGATCGACTCGTCGGCCGCGATCGGGACCTCGACGCGGCGGCGTACGGCGGCGAGCTCCTCGACCGTGGCGCACGGCTGCTCGACGTACTCCAGCCCGCCCGCCGCACGGTCCAACCGGCCGATCGCCACGATCGCCGAGGAGACATCCCAAGCCCCGTTGGCGTCCACCCGGATCCGCCCGCCGGCCCCGAGCGCATCGCGCACCGCTTCGAGCCGGGCCTCGTCGTCGGCGAGCGTCTGGCCGGGCTCAGCCACCTTGACCTTGGCGGTCGTGCAGCCGCCGCGCAGCACGATCGCGTGTGCCTGCTGGGGATCCACGGCCGGGACGGTCACGTTGACCGGCACCCAGCCGCGCACAGGCTCGGGCCAGCCCTCGTCCGCCGCCTCGACCGCGGCCCGCAGCCAGGGCGCAGCGACGGCGTCGTCGTACTCCAGGAAGGGACTGAACTCCCCCCACCCTGCGGCACCGCGCAGCACCATCCCCTCGCGCACAGTGACCCCGCGGAAGCGAGTCCGCATGGGGATCGAGAACACGTGCCGCTCAGTCATCGGCAGCCTCATCGACCAGCCGCCGCAGTGCTTGGCGATCGAGTTTGCCGTTGTCCAGTTGAGGAAGCGCCTCGATCACACGCAGCTCGCGAGGTGCCCAGGGTCGCGGCTCGACCAGGTCGCGCAGCTCGTCCAGAGGAGGGGACCCCGCGGGACAGACGGCCACTGCCAGCACCCGCTCACCCCATTCCTCGTCCGGTACGCCGACCACGGCGACGTCCGCGACCGCCGGGTGCTCGCCGAGCATCCGCTCGACCGCCTGCGCAGGCACCTTGACCCCGCCGCTGATGATCACGTCGTCGATGCGGCCGAGAATCCGCAGCCGTCCGTCGCCGTCGATCTCACCCAGGTCCGAAGTGCGCAGCCAGCCTCCGACGAGCACCTGTGCCGTCCGGGCGGGTTCGCCGTCGTACCCGTCGAAGAGCACCGGCCCCGCGACCAGCACCTCTCCCCCGGCGTCGATCTTCACCGCGACGCCGTCCAGCGGCAGCCCGTCGTACACACAGCCGCCGCAGGTCTCCGACATGCCGTAGGTCTGCACGATGCGTACGCCGGCGAGCTCGGCCTCGGCGCGCACGGAGGTTCGGAGCGGTCCGCCACCGACGAGCACGGCATCGAGGGTGGCCAGGGCGCTCACCGAAGCGGGGTCTCGCAAGGCGCGGACGAGTTGGGTCGGCACGAGCGACAGGTAACGCCGACCTCCGTCCATCGCCTGCAACGAAGAGGACAGCGACCCGTCCTGCACGACCGGATCCGTGCCGGCCCGCACCGACCGGAACAGCACCTGCACCCCGGCGACATAGGTGGCCGGCAGGTTGAGCAGCCACTGTCCCGGCCCGCCGAGCCGCGCATGCGTGGCGTCCACGGAGGCTCGCATCGCGGCCCGCGACAACACGACCCGCTTGGGACGGCCGGTCGATCCCGACGTGGCGATCACCAGCGGTTCGGGCTCCTCCAGTGCGGCGTCCCAGTCTCGGAGCAGCGCGAGCACCTCGGCGGGTTCCCCGGCGACCGGGCGCAGGCTGCTCACGGAAGAGCACGCTATGCCCCCGTCCCGCACCACGTCGCCGGGTGGCAGGATCCTCGGCCATGGCCACCACCGCACAGTGGATCGAGGGCGCCCGCCCGCGCACCCTGCCTGCAGCGCTGGCGCCCGTGCTCGCCGGCACCGGCGTCGCGGCGTACGTCGACCAGGCCGTGTGGTGGAAGGCGCTCCTCGCGATGCTGGTGGCGCTCGCGCTCCAGGTCGGGGTCAACTACGCCAACGACTACTCCGACGGTGTGCGGGGCACCGACGAGGACCGGGTGGGTCCCCTGCGGCTGGTCGGATCAGGGGCAGCGGCCGCCAAAGCGGTGAAGTACGCCGCGTTCGCCTCCTTCGGCGTCGCCGCCGTGGTCGGGTTGGTGCTGGCGGCGACGACCGCGTGGTGGATAGTCGCCGTCGGCGCGGTCTGCGTGCTGGCCGCTTGGTTCTACACCGGCGGCAAGCGCCCCTACGGGTACTCCGGTCTCGGCGAGGTCATGGTCTTCGTCTTCTTCGGCCTGGTCGCGGTGCTGGGCACGACGTACGTGCAGATCGAACGCTTCCCGTTGCCCGCCTGGTACGCCGCGGTCGGAGTCGGCGCGCTGGCCTGCGCGATCCTCGTTGCCAACAACCTGCGCGACATCCCCACCGACACCGTCGCCGGCAAGCGCACGCTGGCGGTCGTGCTCGGCGACACCCGCACCCGGGGGCTCTACGTGCTGCTGCTCGGCCTCGCGCTCGTGGCGTTGGTCGGTGTCGCGCTGGAGACGACCCGGTGGGCGCTGTTCGGGTTGGTCTTCGTCGTGCCGGCGCTACGCGCGACGCGGCTGGTCACCGGCGGCACCACTGGCCGGGCGCTCATCCCGGTGCTGCAGTTGACCGGGGTCGCCGAGCTCCTCTACGCGCTCGGCATCTTCGCTGGGCTGCTGCTCGCGATCTGAGCGATCAGCGAGGCGGTTGCTGGTCGAAGTCCACGCCCTTGGCCGCCCGGTGCTGCACCGCGTCGACGAACCGCTGACGCAGCCCGTTGAGCAGCACCACCGACAGCGCCATCGACACCACCGCGGCGATCAGGAGCGACCACAGCAGCGGCACTTGGCCGTCGGCCAGAAGGGCCCAGATCCCTGCGACCACACCCCATGCGGCGAAGAACAAGGCGAAGCGGGCGACGGTGTAGATCCAGAACTCCCTCACTCAGCGACCCTATCCGGGCGCCGACTACCCTGGGGATGTGCTCCGTTTCCTCCTCTTCGCCCTGCTCTTCGCGGTGCTGACCTACGCCGTGGTGACGGCGATCCTGCGCCGTCGTGGGGGCGGAGGCGGCAGCACCGCGTTCGGACCGCGCGGACGTCGTACGCCGCCGACCAAGCAGGTCGCGCCCGACGACGACGAGGACTTCCTGCGCTGGCTCGAGCGCAAGAAGCGCGCTCAGGGGCAAGACGGTCACGGCGACGTGCCGCCTCCGACCGAGAGTTGAGGGTCTCGACCCGCTCGACCGCCGGACGGCTCAGGCGTAAGAGTGCATGCTGCTCGAGCCGAAGAAGAAATTGATCCCGACGAAGTTGAACAGCAGCGTCGCGAACGCGATGAGCGCGAGGATCGCTGCCGCGCGGCCCTTCCAGCCGGCCGTGGCCCGGGCGTGCAGGTACGCCGCGTAGATCACCCAGGTGATGAAGGACCAGACCTCCTTGGGGTCCCAGTTCCAATAGGAACCCCAGGCGTACTCCGCCCAGATCGGACCCGCGATCAGCGTCGAGAACGTCCACAGCGGGAAGCCGACCGCATGCACGCGGTAAGCGAGCCGGTCGAGCGCCTCGCGGTCGGGCATCATCGCGAGCATCCCGCTGAAGCGAGTGCCGCCGCTGCGCTCGACGCGCTCCTTGATGAGGAAGACGATCGAGACCAGTCCCCCGATCGCGAACGCGCCGGTCGCCAGGATCGCGGTGCCCACATGGATGACCAGCCAGTACGAGTGCAGCGCCGGCACCAGGGGCCCGGCTGCCTGCTCCAGCAGCAGGTTGGCTGCCATCAGCACGATCACGAGGAACGAGGTGACGAACAGCCCCATCCAGCGCAGCCGGTAGCGCCGCAGCAACGCCAGGTAGATCACCGCGACGCCGAGGGCGGCGGTGAGGCTGAACTCGTACATGTTGCCCCACGGCACGCGCGCGGGCTCGGTGGCGAAGGAACGAGCGACGAGTCCCGCCGCGAGCAGCAAGGTCGCGACGAGGGTGAGCGCGACCCCGATGCGGCCGCTCTTCTCGACCTGTTCGGCCCGCGCGTCGTCCAGGGGTACGTCGCTCGGCGGGGTGGGCGCGGAGGCACCGCCCACGCCGACAGGGACGGCGACCTCCTCCTCGACCGAGGCGGGCGCGGAGACGGGCGCGCCGAGGGTCCGGGCCCACTCGACCAGGTGCGCGATCATCGCCAGCACGAAGACGATGCCGGCGAACATGAGCGCGTTGTCGCTGAACGCCGCGAAGTCACTGGTGGTCACGGATGGGCCTTCCTGTCGTTCACGATGCTGTCCACGAGGTTACGGACCTCCTCGTCGAGTCCCTCAGCGGCTCCGCTGCGGTCCAGTCCGGCGGCCTCCACGAACGTGCGCCCGTCGCGGGTGCTGACGCGCACCCAGGCCCGCCGACGACGTACGAACAGCGAGGCCATCAGGCCCAGCAGCGCGGCGCCCACGCCCGCCAATGCCAGCCCCTTGCCGGGGGTGTCGCTGATCTGCAGCTTGACCCAGCGTTGCACTCCGGTCATCTCGACGGTGCCGAGGCCGTCGGGTAGCTCGACGGTCTTGCCCGGGGCCAGGTCGATGCGGAAGTCGCGGCCGTCGGCGCGGGTGAACTTCTCCATCTCGTCGGTGTCGAGCTCGAAGACCGACTTGGGGCTGCCGTCGTCCATGCCGAGGTCGCCGTGCCAGGCCAGCAGCGACATCGCGGGGTTGAGTGCGTCGGGGAAGACCGAGAACGGCCCGCGGTCCATCGTGAAGGAGTACGTCGGGTAGAACTCGCCCTCCAGCCCGAGTTGCTCGGGCTGGGCGTCCGGCAGTCGCAGCACGCCGTACGACACGAAGCTGGCGTCCTGCGGCAGGAACACCACCGGCCCGTCGTACGCCACTTCGCCTGACCCGTCGACCACCCGCAGCGTCGGGGCGTAGCCGTGGCCGACGAGGAAGACGCTGACGCCGTCGAGCACGAGCGGGTGGTTCACCTTGAGTTCGTGGCGCTTCTCCGGCGCCCCGGGCGCCTCGCGGTAGGTGATGTCGGCGGCGAAGTCGAGTGGCTGACCGGTGTTCGGTCCCTCGGTGACGAACTCGACCTCGAAGTCGTCGATGCTGAAGTTCAGCGGCACCATGTCGGCGGGGTCGAACATCGAGCCGGGGTCGAAGTCGTCGTACTGCGTCAGCGAGTTGGAGAACCCGTTGCCCACCAGCACGATCGCACCGCCCTTGTAGCCCAGCAGCTGGCCGTAGGCGAAGGCCACCAGCACCACGATGATCGCGATGTGGAAGACGAGGTTGCCGGCCTCGCGGAGATACCCGCGCTCCGCGGAGACGGCGCCCCCGGCGGTCTCGACAGGCTCGACCAGCGGGGCCGCCACCCGGAACCGCCGCTTCCGCAGCGCCTTCTCCGCCCGCTCCAACACCACCTCGGGCGCCTCGTCGGTCTCGACCGAGACGTACGCCGGCATTCGCGCGAGGTTGCGGGGGGTGCGGGGCGGTGGCTGACGCAGCGCGCGCCAGTAGACGGCCGTGCGCGGCAGGATGCAGCCGACGAGCGAGACCATGAGCAGGATGTAGATCGCGCTGAACCACGGCGAGTCGTAGACCGAGAACATCCCGAGGCGCTCGTAGATCGGCGCCAGGTCGGGGTGCTCCTCCTTCCACTGCGTCACCCGCACGGCCTCGATGCTCTTCTGCGGGATGACGGACCCGGGCACGGCGGCGAGGGCGAGCAGCAGCAGGAGGAGCAGGGCCGTGCGCATCGAGGTGAGCTGGCGCCACGTCCAGCGCAGCAGCTCGACCGGGGACAGCCCGGGGGCGTCGGTGGCGGCTCGTGAGGAACCCGGCATCAGACCGCGACCTCGAAGGCGCCGACCCAGCCCCGCAGCTGTGCCACCCACAGGTCCCACCAGCCGGTGACGAGCAGCAGCCCCACGACGACGAGCATGATGCCGCCGACCCGGGTGATCCACACCTGGTGGCGGCGCACCCATTGGACGGCGCCGAGCATCCGGCGGTACATCAGCCCGAGGAGGATGAACGGCAGGCCGAGCCCCAGCGAGTAGGCGACGCTGAGCGCGGCCCCGCGGCCCGCCGTACCCTCGGTGAGCGCGAGCGCCTGGACCGCCGCGATCGTCGGGCCCAGGCACGGCGTCCAGCCGATCGCGAACAGCACGCCCAGCAAGGGCGCAGCACCCAGACCGACGGCCGGCACCTTGTGCACCCGCATGTCACGGTTCAGCCAGGGGACGGCGCCCATGAAGACCAGCCCGACCAGGATCGTGACCAGACCGAGGACGAAGCTGATCTGGCGCTTGTACTCCCACAGCCACTCCCCCAGCGCTCCCGACGCGGTGCCGAGGATCGTGAACCAGGCCGTGAAGCCCAGCACGAACAGGAACGTCCCGGCGAGCATCCGGCCGCGGCGGGCACTCTCCAAATCGGCGCCGGACAGGCCGGTCGCATAGGAGACGTAGCCGGGGAGCAGCGGCACCACGCACGGGGAGAAGAACGACACCAGCCCCGCGACCGCGGCGACCGGGAGGGCCAGCAGCATCGTGCCCGAGGTGACCTGGTCGACGAACCACTGGGCGATCTCGTTCACGCGTCCCCGTCGCCTGAGTCGTCGGCGTCGCGCTTGCCGGGATGCTCGGGTACGTCGTCGCCGGGCTCGACCGGCTTGCCGAGGACGTCCTCGACCACGCCGTACAACGTGGCCCGGCTGACGGAGTCGAGCGCGCGGGCCGCGACCCGGCCCTCGGCGTCGATGAAGACGAAGCTCGGGATCGTGTTGGGCGGGAGCGTGCCGTGGAAGGACAGCAGCGTCTGGCCGTCGGGGTCGTAGATGCTGTCGTAGCCGATGTCGAAGCGCTCTAGGAAGCTGCGCACCTGGGCGCGGTCGGGGTCGCGGGAGTCGATGCCGAGGAAGACCACACCCTCGTCCTCGAGGTCGCGCGCCGCTGCTGCCAGCATCGGCGCCTCCGCGCGGCACGGGCCGCACCACGAGCCCCACACCGGCACGACGACGACCTTGCCGCGGTGGTCCTCGAGGGAGACCGGCTCGCCGTCCACGGTCTCTCCCTCGACGGGTCCGCGGGGCGGCTTGCGGTCGGCAGGGTCGAGCACCGTCACGGTGCCGTCGCCGCTGACGAAGCCCTGCTCGCCTGCGCTGAAGGTCGGCCCCGTGCAGGCAGACAGCGTCAGGGCGAGCGCGGCCGCCACCGTGCCGGCGACGGCGTACGACGAGCGGCGGGTCACCGGGAAGCACCCCCAGGCAGATCGTCACCGGGGGGTGGCGCGACAGAGCCGCCTGCGGAGAACGGGGCGCCCCGGTCCTTGACCGGGATCAGGTCACCGGCCGGCTCGGAGTAGCGGATCTCCGCGATGCGCTCGCCGTCGAACACCAGGGTGGTCAGGCTGCAGATCGTGCACTGCCGCTTGCGGGGGTCGTGCAGGAACGAGCGCTTCTCGACATGCAGGCGGGTGGTCCAGATCGGCAGCTGATGGGAGACCAGGACCGCTTCGTGTCCCGCTGCCTCGGCGCGCGCGTCGTGGATCGCGGGCATCATCCGCGCTGCGATCTCCTTGTAGGGCTCGCCCCACGACGGCCGCATCGGGTTCCACAGGTGCTTCCAGGACGAAGGCTGCCGAAGCACGCCGACACCTCCGGCGAACCGCTCGCCCTCGAACTTGTTCCACGACTCGATGATGCGCTCGTCGATGCCGAGCGGCAGGCCGGTGGCCTCGACGAGGGGCTGCGCGGTCTCCCGCGCGCGCTCCAGCGGAGAGGACTTGATCACCGTGATGTCGCGGTCGCCGATCGTGTCCGCGACCCGCTGGGCCATCGTGGTGCCGAGCTCGGAGAGGTGGAAGCCAGGTCGGCGGCCGTAAAGGATGCCGGTCGGGTTGTGGACCTCACCGTGCCGCAGCAGGTGGACGAGGGTCTTCACGGGGTCTCTCCTCCGGGCTGGTGCATCGGGTTCAGCGGACCTGCGCCGCGGCGCGGGCGGCGGCCGGCAGTGCCGCGACGACTCGGTCGAGCGCGGCGTCGTCGTGGGCAGCCGAGACGAACCACACCTCGTAGGCGCTCGGTGGCAGGTAGACGCCCTGGTCGAGCATGGCGTGGAAGAACGCGGCGTAGCGGTCGGTGCGCTGACGGCCGGCTGCGGCGTAGTCGTGGATCTCGGTGACGGAGTCGTCGTCGGTGAAGAAGACGCTGAACATCGTGCCGTCGGCCTGCACGACATGAGGTACGCCGGCCGCGGCCAGAGCGGACGAGGCGGCTTCGCGCAGGACCCGGGACACCCGGTCGAGGTGCGCATAGACATCGGGGGTGGCGAGCCGGAGCGTGGTCAGCCCGGCGGTCGCGGCCACCGGGTTCCCCGAGAGCGTGCCCGCCTGGTAGACCTCGCCGACCGGGGCGAGGTGGGCCATCACGTCGGCGCGGCCCCCGAAGGCCGCCGCCGGGAAGCCTCCGCCCATCACCTTGCCGAAGGTGACCAGGTCGGGCCGCCAGCCCTCCGCGGCGCCGTCGAGCTCCCAACGACCTTGCCGTGCCACGCGGAAACCGGTCATGACCTCGTCGCTGACGAACAGCGCCCCGTGCCGGGCGCAGATCTCGGCCAGGAACCGGTTGAAGCCGGGCAGCGGCGGCACCATGCCCATGTTGCCCGGCGCGGCCTCCGTGATGACGCAGGCGATCCGGTCGCCGTGCTCGGCGAACGCCGTCTCGACGGCCGCGGTGTCGTTGTAGGGCAGCACGACCGTGTGGGCAGTGAAATCGGCAGGGACTCCTGGAGTGCCGGGCACTGCCAAGGTGGCGAGCCCGGAGCCGGCGCTGGCCAACAGCGAGTCGACGTGGCCGTGGTAGCAGCCGGCGAACTTCACCACGACGTCGCGGCCGGTGAAGCCGCGGGCGAGCCGGATCGCCGACATCGTCGCCTCGGTGCCGGAGGAGACCAGGCGGACCTGGTCGGCCGGGGTGCGACCCACGATCTCTTCGGCCAGCTCGACCTCGGCGGGGGTGGGGGCGCCGTACGACGTGCCGCGGGCCGCTGCGGCAGTGACGGCCGCGATCACCTCGGGGTGTGCGTGACCCAAAAGCATCGGCCCCCAGGAGCAGACCAGGTCGACGTACTCGGTGCCGCCCACGTCGTACAGGAAGGGGCCGGCCGCACGCTCGAAGAACCGGGGGGTGCCGCCGACCGCGTTGAACGCGCGCACCGGGGAGTTGACCCCGCCGGGCGTCACCGACCTCGCGCGCTCGAACCACTCACTCGAACGAGCGGCGCATGCGGGGGCGGCAGCGTCGGACACCCGGTCATTGTCCCCGACGATTTCCCGGGACCCAATTCCTAGGCTTTGCTGAGACGTGCGTCATACACTGGCCACGAGGGGCGTCTCACCGACGTGGACGCCGCGATGAGGCTCTGCCGGAGCCAGCTGGACCATACCGGTCCTCCAGGTTGCTACCGGCGCGTAACCAAATGAGCACCATCCCGTTGTCCACGTCACAGGGAGAGTTCTCCGCACCGGCGGATGGGGCCGGGGCGGACCAGGGGAGCAGGAGAGACGGATGACCAAGCGCATGACCACGTGGCAGAAGGCGACAGCCCTCGTGCCGTTGGCCCTGCTGTCCGGCGCGTGGACCGCGAGCCTCGCGGTGACCAGCGCCAGCGCGGACGACGCCGGCGGTGGCCCGGTCCTTCCCGACGGGAGTGTCGTCCCGGCCGAGGCCGTGCAGGAGCCGGCCAACATCTCCCCCGCGGGAGAGGTGGCCCCCGGCGTACCCCAGGGCTCCGAGCGCGAGGTCGTCGAGTCCGCCTCCGCCAACGGCATCCCCGCCGCGGCTCTTCGCGCCTACCAGCGCGCCGCTCAGGTCATCGACGCCGCCGACCCGGCGTGCAACGTCGAATGGCCGCTGATCGCAGCGATCGGCCGCGTGGAGTCCAACCACGGCCGTTACGGCGGCAACGTCCTCAACGCCGACGGCGTCGCGACCCCCGGCATCTGGGGCATCGCGCTCGACGGCACCAACGGCACCACCCGCATCCTCGACACCGACGCCGGCGAGTACGACCGCGACAAGGTCTACGACCGAGCTGTCGGCCCGATGCAGTTCATCCCCTCCACGTGGGCGGTCGTCGGCGTGGACGGCGACGGCGACGGCGAGCGCAACCCGCAGGACATCGACGACGCGGCACTCGCCACCGCCGTCTACCTCTGCTCCGGCGACGAGGACCTCGCGACCCGCGCCGGCCAGGAGTCCGCGGTCTTCCGCTACAACCGCAGCGACTCCTACGTCCGACTCGTGCTGTCGATCATGGAGGCCTACGCGTCCGGCGACTACAGCGCGGTCCCGACCAGCACGGTGCAGCAGACGACCTTCACGCCCTCCTACGAGGACTCGGTCTTCGCCCCGGGCACGATCGGCTACCAGCCCCCCAAGCAGCCCGCCGCCGGCGGCACCGCACAGCCGCAGCAGCCGGGCACGTCCCAGCCCAGCGACCCCGGCACTCCCTCGACGAGCCCGACACCGGGATCGCCGTCGTCCACCCCAGGCACCAACATCGGCGGCAAGGACCCGGTCGAGACGGTCAAGGAGACCGTCAAGGACGTCGACAAGACGGTCAAGGACACGCTGACCCCGCTGGAGAAGGCCACCAAGTACTGCCTCGCCAACCTCACGGCCAAGGAGATCGACGCCCTCGGCGGCCTCTCCAAGTGCACCAGCGCCTACCTCGAGGGCGGCGCCGGAGCAGTCGAGGGGCTGCTCGACGGCCTCCTCGGCACGATCGGCGGCCTCCTCGGCGGCGGCAAGAACTAGCCCACCCGGCGACGGTTTGAGGAGCTCTCCGACGTTCTCGTCGCGCGCCACCCGATTTTAGAGCCGATTCGTCGGACACCTCGCCGTCGGGCGAGCGTCGCCCCGTGCCGGGACAGGCGCCCGACGGGCCGAACTGGCGCCGACTCGGCTCAGCCGCGGAGCAACCCGGCCGCCTCGGCGGCCCAGTACGACAGCACCACGTCGGCACCCGCCCGCCGGATGCTGGTGAGCGTCTCGAGGATCGCGGCCTCGCGGTCGATCCACCCACCCGCGGCGGCGGCCTCGACCATGGCGTACTCCCCCGACACGTTGTACGCCGCCACCGGCACCGGCACCGCGTCGCGCACCTCGCGGAGCACGTCGAGGTAGGCCAGCGCCGGCTTGACCATGACCAGGTCGGCGCCCTCGGCTACGTCGAGCAGCGCTTCCCGGACCCCTTCGCGGGCGTTGCGCGCGTCCTGCTGATAGGTACGCCGGTCACCGGTCAGCGAGGAGTCGACCGCTTCGCGGAACGGCCCGTAGAACGCGGAGGCGTACTTCGCGGAGTAGGCGAGGATCGCGACGTCGGTGTGCCCGGCGGCGTCGAGGGCCGACCGCACGACGGCGACCTGGCCGTCCATCATCCCGCTGGGGCCGACCACGTCGACGCCGGCCTCGGCCTGCGCGACGGCCATCTCGGCGTACACCTCGAGGGTGGCGTCGTTGTCGACCGATCCGTCGCTGCCCAGGACGCCGCAGTGGCCGTGGTCGGTGAACTCGTCGAGGCACACGTCGGCCATCACCGGCAGCGCGTCACCGACCTCGGCGACGACGTCGCGGATCGCTGCGTTGAGTACGCCGTCGGGTCGGCAGGCACCGGAACCGGTCGCGTCCTTCTCCGACGGCACGCCGAACAGCATGATCCCGCCCAACCCCAGCGACGCGGCCTCGGCGGCGGCGACGCGCAACGAGTCACGGGTGTGCTGGACGACTCCCGGCATGCTGCCCACCGGCACCGGATCGGCGGCCCCCTCGCGGAGGAAGACCGGCAGCACCAGCTGAGCAGGCCGCAGGGCCGTCTCCGCGACGAGCTCGCGCAGCGCGGCGGTGCGCCGCAGCCGGCGAGGTCGTACGACGGGGAGGTCCATGGCGGCTACTTGCTCCCGGTCGCCTTGCGGCGGCTGGCCGGCCGGCGCTGCGACGGCTTGGTGACCGGCTGACCGGCCTCCACCATCGCTGCCGCTCGGGAGGATCCGAAGTCGGACAGCGCGTCGACGAGGATCTCGACGTCCGGCTTGGACGCCATCACGTCCACTCGCAGTCCGTGCTCCTCGGCGGTCTTGGCCGTCGCCGGGCCGATCACCGCGATGACGGTGCTGGCGTGGGGCTTGCCCGCGATGCCGACGAGGTTGCGCACCGTCGAGGACGAGGTGAAGACGACCGCGTCGAACTTGCCGCTCTTGATCGCCTCGCGGACCGGCGCCGGCGGGGGCGTGGCCCGGACGGTGCGGTACGCCGTGACGTCGTCGACCTCCCAGCCCAGCTCCAGGAGCCCGGCCACGAGGGTCTCGGTCGCGATGTCGGCCCGAGGCAGGAAGACCCGGTTGATCGGGTCCAGCACCTCGTCGTACTCCGGCCAGTCCTCGAGGAGGCCACGCGCGGACTGCTCGCCGGAGGGCACCAGGTCGGCGCGCAGGCCCCAGTCGGCGAGGCACTCGGCGGTCTTGTCGCCCACCGCGGCGATCTTCAGTCCGGAGAACGCGCGCGCGTCGAGGCCGTACTCGTCGAACTTCTCCTTGACCGCCTTGACGGCGTTGACCGAGGTGAAGGCGATCCACTCGTAACGGCCCTCGACCAGGCCGCGCACGGCCTTGTCCATCTGCTGGGGGTTGCGCGGCGGCTCGACGGAGATCGTCGGCACCTCCTCGGGCACGGCGCCGTAGGAGCGCAGCCGCGCCGAGAGCACCCCGGCCTGCTCCTTGGTGCGCGGCACCAGGACCCGCCAGCCGAACAGCGGCTTGGTCTCGAACCACGACAGCGTCTCGCGCAGGTCCACGACGTCGCCGATGACGGTCACCGCGGGCGGGGTCATGCCGGCGGCCTTGGCGTCCTTGCCGATGTCGGCGAGCGTGGACACGACGGTGCTCTGGTCGGTGGTGGTGCCGGCGCGCGTCATCGCGACGGGGGTGGACGGCTCGCGGCCGGCCGCGATCAGCGCGGCTGCGATGTCGCCGATGGCGCGCACCGCGGAGAGCAGCACGAGGGTCTTGTCGTCGGCGTACCACTCCCAGTCGATCTTGTTGTCGCCGCACGAAATCACCGCGACCTCGCGGTCCGACTTGGTGGTCAGCGGGATGCCGGCGTACGACGACACGGCGGTCGCCGAGGAGACGCCGGGCACGATCTCGAAGGCGATGCCCTCCTTGACGCAGGCCTGCGACCC
>JBHWSH010000284.1:0-5762 GCA_043427135.1 Marmoricola sp.
GGGATGATGACCCCCGTGGAGTTCGAGCAGGCCCACTACGCGACTCTCAACCGAGAGCCGCAACCCGTATAGGACCGGCAAAGAACCTAGGGCGCTTCACCCCCCGCACCCTACGAGCGGGATTGACGCCATGTATGCCAACCGCGCCGCGACGTCCACCGAGCAGGAGGCCCGAACATCCTCATCTGCCGAGATCAGGATGCTTCACGTGCCAGAAGGCCCATGATCACGTCGTCGTGCCAGTCGTCGCCCACTAGAACTGACTCGCGCTCACGTCCCTCCTCGACGAATCCGCACTTGGTGTAGCAAGCGATGGCGCGAGTGTTGAACGCTAGGACACGCAAACCGATGCGGTGCAGCCCCACCTCCGCGAAGCCGTAGCGCGCGATGGTCTGCGTGACCTCGGCCCCCAAGCCGATGCCTAGCCGTTGCCGATCGAGGATTCCGATTGCGTACTGCGCTCGTTGATCGAACTCGTCAGCACTGTGCAGGCGGGCGGTTCCGACAAAGGTGCCCTCGACTTCTAGGGCCCAGTGAAGTGGGTTCCCATCGGTGCTGACGTGTTGCAGCCACGCGTCTGCTTCCTCCGCCTGCATCGCCACTGGCTCGGTGAACGGAGGAGACCCGCCGAACATTCGAATGATGTCAGGGTCCTTGCCGCAACGGGCTCGCCCGAGAGCGTCTCCCGACTGGAAGGGCCGTATGAGCACGCGCTCCGATCGCAACGTCGGAGTGTGGTCGGGGATCCGCATCGATGCATCATGGCCGGTCGACTGGCCGCGTGAGTAGGGCGAACGGCGCACTCTTCTGCCGCTGCGCGCGCGCTCGCAGGCGCAGGCGCAGGCTGTTGCCGCAACTCGTGCTCTCGTGCCGATGAGCAGATGGAACCTCCCAAGACGCGGGACCGTCGCAAGAGTGTGCGAGTTGTCTTCTCGGTGCTGAGCGTCGTCGCCCTGTCCGCCTTCGCTGCTGGCTGCACTGATCCGGCTGACCCCTCGTCTCCGCCAGTTCAGTCACAGGCCAGTCAGTCCGCGTCTGCTCCGACCGAGCCACCTAACGTCACCGAGGCTGGCCTGACAGTCTCGGTGCCACACGGCTGTCGCATCGAGGACGCCGTGTCTACGCAGAAGGGCGCCAGGACCTCTGGCTGCTCCGGGCTGCGGCGCCTCAAGTTGGCTCGGGTGAGTCCCGTCGAAGACCTCATCCGTCCTGGCATCCATCGCGGTCGTGACGGCTGGGTGGGTCTACGAGTCGTAGACGACTCGTACGTCTACGCCGTCGCGGGAAAGCGCGAAGTGCTCCGGACCGTTCTGGCTAGCGCCGAGGCCACCCGCCCCTGAGCGCCCTCATCTGCCGCCTGGTGTGCGCGTCACCGCGCACGCTAGGCGGCAGAAGCGGATGTTCCCTAGAAGACGCCGCTCGACTGAGAGACACTGGACGCATGCCCTCAGGAGTCGTGCTCGCGATGCTGCTCCTGGCCGTCCCTGTCATGGCGCTGGCTGCTCTGACGGCGCAGGGCGAGCGTCGCCGTGGGGCGTCTCTTCCGGTCGTAGTGGGTGCCGGTCTGTTCTTCCCAGTCGCTTGGGTCGGTTGGTACGTCCGTGACCGACGTGCCGTCGGTCGCTGAGCCGCCAAGCGGCAGAAGAGCGCGCGCTGACGCGCACACTGGGCGGCAGAAGCGGATGTTTATTGAAGGAACCAACCTGGGTGCCACGGCGTCGTAGCCTCGTGAATGTGACTCGACTCGGGACCGGTTTGGCGCTGCTGCTTTTGACGGTGTCGGCTTGCTCTTCTGGTGAGTCGAAGGACGCGGGACCGATGCCGCCTATGCCCGCTCAGACCGCATCGCCCGCGGTCAGTGACCAGGGAACCGGCTCATCAAGCGACGGGCTCACCTCGTGCGCTGAGGTGTACTCCCCGAGCGCAGTGGCGGCCCGAGCGTTCGCCTTCGACGGAGTGGTCGTGCGCGTCGGCCCGTCAGTGTCGGACCGCGGAGACAGCGCAAACCTCGGTCTACCCGGAGTCACCTTCGAGGTTCGCGAGTGGTTCGTGGGCGGTCCTGCTGACTCCGTGACTGTCGACATGCAGTTGCCGCCTGACGAGTTCCCTGTCGGTTCGAGGCTCCTAGTCAGCGGCGAGGCCCGCTGGGGCGGAGGACCACTTGACTACCCCATCGCATGGTCTTGCGGTTTCACTTTCGCTTACGACTCGGGCGAGGCCGCCGCTTGGCGGAGGGCCGCCACCACCTAGAGCAACGCGACAGTGAGCGGCTACTTCGGCGCGCACCCGAAGCGGCATGAGCGTGCGTTCGGCATACTCAGCAGATGCCCGAGTGGGAACCGGATTTTGAGGTCAAGCCGCCCGCCTGGCTGGCCGAAGGCGTGCGCGTCCTGCATGACACCTTCGGCCCAGGAACCGTTGGGCGCGTGGGACGTACAAGGACGTGCCCTCAGTCTGGGTTGACTTCGATGACGGCCAGACCAAGGGCCTGGCGTTGGAGTTTGCCTTGCCACACTTGACGCCCGAGCAGGCCGGACGGACGAAGCGCAAGCGCTGGTTCGGGGGCGGCAACGTCCGCTAGGAATGCACTCGCTACAGCGATAAGTACACGCTCATCGGCAGAAGCGGATACCTGCGGCGCCCCGAAGAGCCAGTCGCTGACACCGGGTGCGGCGCTAATGTTAGCGAGCGGCGGGGTGCGTCTGTTAACAGTCCGGGTCGCAGGAAGCCGGGCGTACCGTGACGGCTACCGAGTCCCCATAGGGAGGCCAGCCATGTCCGAGCCGACTGTCGAAGCCGTCTTGAGCGGGGCCGCGTCGTACGACGACTTGGACGAGGCCGACCAGGCGGCGGTGCGGGCGGCCTGGGAAACCCGGGACACCCGACTGATTGCCGCCCTCGACTTCACCGTCACATGCCCCCACTGCGGACACGCCTACAGGCAGTCGGCGCCAGGATGCCGCGGACACACCCCACGCACCTGACCCGCGTCCACCCGTCCGGACCGCGCCACACACTGCCGATGACAACGACATCGGATGGACCCACGGAAGGCGGCCCGATGACCAGCAGCAACGGATCTCGCGAGTGCCACGATGCTGCACTTCAGACCGAGATTGAGCCGCAGCCTCGGGCGTTCGGTGATGACGCCGCGAGACTCGACCTCCACGATCTTGCCTGACCAGGGTTGAGCCCTGTGGTCCGGTGCGTGGACTTTCGGCCTACGCGGTGAACGTGATGGCGACGGTCATGCAGGCGAGTGCGAGGACGACGAGGCTGGCGAAGCCCCAGACGGCGTAGCCGCAGGCTGTGAACTTTCGGTGGGCAAGCGCGGAGAGGTCGATGACTTGTTGCCAGGCGTCGTCGCGTGCGTCGACCTGCTCCGCGTGTGCTAGCAGATCGGTGGCGGTGGAGTGGTGCAGGGAGGGCCAGGCGAACCGGTTCAGGCGCTGGTAGGTGATGACGCTTTGTGGGCCGATGGCGCGCACCAGCCAGAACAAGGTCCAGGCGACGGCGAGGGCAGTACCCGTCGCCAGGAGACTGACGGTGACTCCTTCGGCGCAGCCCTTCTTGATGGCGGCGACGATGGTGTCGGCGTTGGTCACGAGCATGGTCATGACCACACCGAGCCCAGCGGTGAGGATGGTGGCCTTGGTGTCTGCGAACCGGACCCAGTTGGCGATCTGGTCCATGGCTTGGAACGCGCCGTCCGCGGGCTTGCCGTCAGCAGGCCCAGCAACGGCGGATGCACCAGGGGCGGGTCCTCCGTCAGCGGGTCCGTGGGCAGCAGCCGCGCCCGCTCCTCCAGAGCGCTTCGGCTGCCGGTGGTTGCGGTCACGCCACACGCGACTGGACTCCCTCGACCGGCCACCGGCGCGTGATACGCCACTCGGTGAACGCAGCCAGCCAGTGCGCAGCCCACCCGGTCACGGTCGCCGCGGTGTGTACCGCGGGGTCCCAGTCAGACCGGTCGGCCACACATAGGGCCCCGTTGGTGTACAGGTGCGGGGAGGGCTGCCAGCGCCGACCGACGTGGACCCCCAACTGGGGCACGGACAGCACCCGCACCGACGGCAGGCCGCCGTCGTGGCGCAGGATGACGCCGACCCTGAAGGTGCCGCGCCCGGTGTTGATGTCCCCGATCCAGCACGGTGCCATGTCGTCCTCGGCGGGTACGAATACGACCCCGGGGAACTGCTGCCTCATTGCTGCGACGTGACGGTCGAGGGCTGCGGTGTCGTCCCACCACGCGCCGGACTCCGTGGGGTCCGTGGGCGCGTCGTCGGGTTCCTCGCCACCGTGGAAGGTGTGGTTGGTGACGGGGGTGACCGCACCGTGGGTGGTGCTGGTGAACCCGCCGCCAGCAGAGGCGGTCACGCCGTCGAAGACGATTTGGCCGTCCATGGTGACGTAGCGGGGCACGTTGATGCCGAAGTGGCCGAGCAGGGCGGCGATGGTCATGGCGGGTGTCCTTACCTGGTGGTGATGCGGGAGGTGGGGGTGCCGTTGAGTTGTGCGAGTACGCCGGGGAGCAGGGAGACGGTGTTGCGCCAGCGGTAGTCGTAGAACTTGTAGAACCGGCTCTGGTAGTCGCGCGTGTACTTCTTGGGGGAGTCCTCGTGCTCGTGGAAGTGCTGGTAGGTCGGCAGCAGACCCTTGAGCCCTTCACCGGCGATGACCTGCCAGGAGTCGGCCTTCTTCTCGCACTTGGCGGCGAAGTTGGCTGCGAACCCCAGGGGGTTGATCTCGCTGCGCCCGGCGTTGCCGCTGCGCACGAAGGTGATGTCGCCGTAGTCCAGACCCGCTCGGGCCTGCACGCGCTTGATCCCGCGGCTGTCCAGCCACGGGTTCACCTCCTTCTCGACACCGTCCAGCGCGAACGCGCACGCGGACAGCGCCATCGCTCCGGCGATGTCGGGCTGGCCCGGACTGAACCCGGCGAAGAGTCCGTCGCCGCGCAGCCCCAAGGCGTGACCTCCGAAGAGGGTGACAACCTCGATGAATCCCGAGAGCACCGCGTGAGCCAGGTCGACCACCTCGTCCTCGTCGTCCCAGAAGGTGCGCCCAGTGAAGTTGGTCAGGTCGAGGAAGACCGCGACCATCGGGGCGGTCCGACGCTCACCGACCCCGAGGTCTTCGTAGTCGGGGTGACCTAGCGCCTTGGTCTCTAGGGCGGCGCTGGGCTGTATCGACTTCTCCATCAACACCCCTTGGGAGCGGCGACGTGTGAAGTCGTTGCGGACCGTGGCCCCGAACTGTGCGCGCGTGTAGGTGGTCATCACCCCACGCTCCTAACGCCCCGGTGCGAGCACCCGCGACGTCGCTTGGACGACGGCGTGTCTGCGCGGCACCCCGGCCCAGAATCGCTAACGTGCGACGCATCGCCCCAGAGGCGAGGCCTGGAGTTTTCGGGCATGACGGCTCCCCACGTGTCGGCGCGGGGAAGGACGCCATGGTCGGAGGACACGGTTGTGCCCCCACCCTCCTGCGTATCAGGCCGGACCCGTCGATCTGCGGCGACACGCCGTATACCTTCCGTCAAGTTGCGTATCGGTCCCAGGTGACGCCCCGGCACCCGCTACATCACCGACCTGGGCCTACCGCGGAAGAGGCGCACTGGACAGCCGGTGACCTTACCGACCTCGGGCTGATCGACGCTGAGATGTGGTTGGGCCAGCACCTGGCTCGGCGACATCGACTGACCCGCCCCGAGGCTCATCGCGCCCCGGTGTCACCCCCCCCCGGGGGATTCGGTGGCCCCG
>JBHWSH010000285.1:0-4463 GCA_043427135.1 Marmoricola sp.
CCGGCGACGAGCTGTCCCGGACACCGGCAGCGGGTCCGCGCGGACGCAGGTCGACCACCTGGTTCCTGGACGAGGAAGCGGCCGGCGCGCTCGGCTAGAGGACGATCTCGCCGCGCTTGCGGCGGTCGCGCAGCAGCTTGAGGGCCTCGTCGAGGATCTCGGCGGCTTCGGTGTCCGAGCGCCGCTCCTTCACGTAGGCCAGATGGGTCTTGTAGGGCTCGATCCGGGGCGGGGGGGGCGGGTTGTCGGAGTCGAGGCTGGCCGGCAGACCGCACCGCGGGCAGTCCCAGGACTGCGGGATCGTCGCTTCGAGAGAGAAGACGATCTCCGACTGGTGCCGGTGGGCGCAGAAGTAGACGACCCGCTGCCGAGGCGCGGTGTCACCGCGCTCGGCTTCGCCCATGGGGCCGGCTCCTACTCGACTGCCCCGGATCGCACTTCCGCCACCTGCCACGCTGTCGTCTCCTGTGAGTTGGCCCGGCCCGTGCCGCGCTCAGCCGCCGTACTTGACCTTCATCAGCAGACCGAGGCCGATCACGCAGGAACCCCAGATGATGCCTGCGCCGATCGTGATGCGGTCCAGGTTGCGCTCGGCAACCGAGGACCCGCCCAGACCGCTGGACACGCCGCCTCCGAACATGTCGGAGAGCCCGCCTCCCCTGCCCTTGTGGAGCAGGACCAGCAGGATGAGTAGCAGGCTCGACATGACGAGCAGGATGGTGAGTGTGGTGATCACGGTGGTTCACCCTAACTTACGCAGGAGTGCCTTTCGGCCGGGACACGAGGACGACGCGCGTCGTGAGGTGCCGACGCAGGCTCACACGCTCGGCAGGTCGCGGTAGCGGCAGATGCCGGCGAACTCCTCGGCGTCGAGACTGGCACCACCCACCAGACAGCCGTCGACGTCGGGCTGCTCCATGATCCCGGCGGCGTTTGCTGCCTTCACCGACCCGCCGTACAAGACCCGGGCGGCTGCGCCGGCCTCGGCGCCCCAGGTCTCCGCCACACGCACGCGGATGGCGGCGCAGACCTCTTGAGCGTCGTCGGGAGTGGCGACCTCGCCGGTCCCGATCGCCCAGACGGGCTCGTAGGCCACGACGAGTCCGGCGACCTGCTCTGCAGAGAAGCCGGCGAGGGAGCCGTCGACCTGCGCCAACGTGTGCTCGACCTGACGGCCCTCGCGGCGTACGTCGAGACCCTCGCCGACACACACGATCGGTGTGATCCCGGCCGCCAGCGCCTTGGTCGCCTTGGCGTTGACGGTCGCGTCGCTCTCGCGGTGGTACTCGCGGCGCTCGGAGTGCCCCACCACGACATAGGAGCAGCCGAGCTTGGCGAGCATGCCGGCAGAGATCTCGCCGGTGTAGGCACCGGCGTCATGGGTGGAGACGTCCTGGGCTCCGTAGCGGACGCGAAGCCGGTCGCCGTCGACCAGCGTCTGCACGCTGCGCAGGTCGGTGAAAGGCGGGACGACGACGACCTCGACGGCGTCGAAGTCGTGCTTCTTGTCGCTCAGCGTCCACGCCAGCTTCTGCACGAGTGCGACGGCCTCGAGGTGGTTCAGGTTCATCTTCCAGTTGCCCGCCATGAGGGGCGTGCGGTCGGTCTTGGGCATCAGTCAGTGCTCCTCGAGGAGGGTGGAAGGGACGGTCAGGCGCCGAGGACGGCGATGCCCGGGAGGGTCTTGCCCTCGAGGTACTCCAGGCTGGCGCCGCCTCCGGTGGAGATGTGGCCGAAGGCCGCGTCGGCGAAACCGAGCTTGCGTACGGCGGCCGCGGAGTCGCCGCCTCCGATGACGGAGAAGCCGTCGGCGTTGGCGATCGCCTGTGCCACCGTCCGCGTCCCGGCGGCGAACTCGTCGACCTCGAAGACGCCCATGGGTCCGTTCCAGAAGATCGTCTGTGCCTTCACCAGCGCCTCGGCAAAGGCTTCCGCCGAGTCGGGGCCGATGTCGAGGCCGAGGGCGTCGTCGGGGATCGCGGCCACCGGCACCACCTGCGGCTGCGGCCTGCGGTCCCCGGAAGGGAAGGCGGTGTCCACTACGACGTCGGTGGGCAGCAGGATCTGTACGCCGCTGTTCTGCGCGCGCTCGAGGTATTCGCGGCAGGTGTCGATCTGGTCGGTCTCCAGCAGGCTCTGCCCGACGCCGTGCCCCTGCGCCGCGAGGAAGGTGAAGACCATGCCGCCGCCGATGAGGAGCACGTCGGTCTTGTCGAGGAGGTTGTCGATCACGCCGAGCTTGTCGGAGACCTTCGACCCGCCGAGGACCACGGCGTAGGGGCGTTCGGGGTTCTCGGTGAGCCGGCGGAGGACCTCGACCTCGTTGCGCACCAGGCCGCCCATCGCGTGCGGGAGCAGTTGCGCGACGTCGTACACGCTGGCCTGCTTGCGGTGCACGACACCGAAGCCGTCGGAGACGAAGACATCGGCGAGTCCGGCCAGCTGCTCGGCGAAAGCGGCCCGCTCGGACTCGTCCTTGCTGGTCTCGCCCGCGTTGAACCGGACGTTCTCGAGAAGGGCCACCTGACCATCGGACAGGCCGGACACGGCCGCCCGCGCTTCGGGACCCACGGTGTCGGTCGCGAAGGCGACGTCCTGGCCGAGGAGCTCGCCGAGGCGTCGGGCGACCGGCGCCAAGGAGTACGTGGGGTCGGGTGCGCCCTTGGGACGGCCGAGGTGGGCGGTGACGACGACCCGAGCACCGCGCTCGGTCAGCTCGCGGATCGTGGGCAGGCTCGCCCGGATCCGCCCGTCGTCGGTGATCGTGTCGCCGTCCAGCGGCACGTTGAGGTCGGAGCGGACCAGAACCCGCTTGCCCTTCAGGTCACCGAGCTCGTCGATCGTCGTCACCCTTTGCCCAGCCTCTCGTAGGTCGGTCGGATCAGAGCGAGGCGCCGACCAGGTCGACCAGGTCGACCAGGCGGTTGGAGTAGCCCCACTCGTTGTCGTACCAGCCGACGACCTTGACCTGGTTGCCGATGACCTTGGTCAGCGGAGCATCGAAGATGCAGGACGCCGGGTCGGTGGTGATGTCGGTGGAGACGATCGGGTCCTCGCTGTAGCGCAGGATCTTGCCGTCGGCCGCGGCCTTCATCACCGCGTTGACCTCCTCGACGGTGGTCTCGCGACCGGCCTCGAAGGTGAGGTCGGTGGCGGAGCCCGTCGGGGTCGGGACCCGCAGCGCATAGCCGTCGAGCTTGCCCTTCAGGTCGGGCATCACGAGCCCGATTGCCTTGGCGGCACCGGTGGACGTCGGCACGATGTTGAGCGCGGCGGCACGCGCGCGGCGCAGGTCCTTGTGCGGCGCGTCGAGGAGGTTCTGGTCGCCGGTGTAGGCGTGGATCGTGGTCATCAGCCCCTTGACGATGCCGAACTCGTCGTGGAGGACCTTCGCCATGGGCGCGAGACAGTTCGTCGTGCAGGAGGCGTTGGAGATGATGTGGTGCTGCGCGGGGTCGTAGTCGCCGTCGTTGACGCCCATGACGACGGTGACGTCCTCGTTCTTGCCCGGCGCGGAGATGATGACCTTCTTCGCCCCGCCGTCGATGTGGGCCTTGGCCTTGGTCGCATCGGTGAACAGGCCGGTCGACTCGATGACGATGTCGGCGCCCAGGTCACCCCAGGGCAGCGCACCCGGGTCACGCTCGGCGAATGCCTTGAAGGTGTGCCGGCCGGCCGTGATGGAGTCCTCGGTGGCGGTGACGTCGCCGTCGAAACGGCCCAGGATCGAGTCGTACTTGGTCAAGACGGCCAGCGTCTCGTTGTCGGTGAGGTCGTTGACCCCCACGATCTCGATGTCGGCGCCGGAGGCGACGACGGCTCGCAAGAAGTTGCGGCCGATGCGGCCGAATCCGTTGATACCCACGCGAACGGTCAAGACAAGCACTCCTCGGATCAGGACGGATGGTGGCGCGCCTCAGCGGCACAATTTCGACTCTACCGTCTGGCCGGGTGACGTCCCCGGGGCCTGCTCAGTCGTCGTCCTCGAGCATGTCGGGGGTGAGGCTGGCTTCGGTGTCGGGGATGCCGAGCTCGTGGGCGCGCTTGTCGGCCATCGCCAGCAGGCGTCGGATGCGGCCGGCGATCGCGTCCTTGGTCAGGACGGGGTCGTGCAACTGGCCGAGCTCCTCGAGGGATGCCTGCTTGTGCTCCAGCCGCAGGCTGCCGGCCAGCTGCAGGTGATCGGGCACCTCGTCGCCGAGGATCTCCAGTGCGCGTTCGACACGCGCCCCCGCAGCGACGGCGGCACGCGCGGAGCGCCGCAGGTTGGCGTCGTCGAAGTTGGCCAGCCGGTTGGCGGTCGCCCGCACCTCGCGGCGCATCCGCCGCTCCTCCCATGCCATCAGCGACTCGTGGGCCCCCAGGCGTGTCAGCAGGTTGCCGATGGCGTCGCCGTCACGGATGACGACACGGTCCACTCCACGGACCTCTCGCGCTTTGGCCGAGATGCCCAGTCTCCTCGC
>JBHWSH010000286.1:0-12862 GCA_043427135.1 Marmoricola sp.
GCTCGAGCAGCTGCGCCCGGCCGAAGGCCCGTGGCATGTGGGAGTTCTGGGGGAGAACACCCCGGAGTACCTGTTCCTCATCACCGGTGCCGCGCTGTGCGGGGCCACCATCGTGGGGGTCAACCCGACCCGTCGGGGGAGTGAGCTGGCCGCCGACATCCGTGCCACCGACTGCGCCGTGCTCGTCGCGGACGCCTCCTACGGCGACCTCCTCGACGGCATCGACCACGGGGCCCAGCGGGTGCTGCGCATGGAGAGCGCCGACTACCAGGAGCTGCTCGCCGCCCACCGCGACGCACCGGTCACCGCGAGACCGGCAGCCCTCGACCCGGCGTACCCTCTGTTGTTGGTGTTCACCTCCGGCTCGACCGGTGCTCCCAAAGCGGTCATCTGCTCCACCGGCCGTTGGGCCTTCGTCTGCCAGGCCAACCCGATCGAGTTCACGTCCGACGACGTTGCCTACAACGCGATGCCCCTGTTCCACGCCAACGCCTTGATGAGTGCGTTCGGCCCCATCCTTGCCGCCGGCGGCACCTTCGCGATGCGTCGCCGGTTCTCCGCCTCCGGGTTCGCTCCGGACGTCCGGCGCTTCGGCGCGACGTTCTTCAACTACGTCGGCCGCGCGCTCGCCTACGTGCTGGCCCAACCCGAGTCACCCGAGGAGGCCGACAACCGGTTGCGGTTCGGCTTCGGCACTGAGGCGTCGCTGGCCGATCGTCGCGAGTTCCAGCGCCGCTTCGGGGCGCGTCTCTACGAGTCCTACGGGTCCTCGGAAGGCACGGCGTACATCAGCCTCACCGAAGACACTCCCGAAGGGTCGCTCGGCAAGCCGCAGGCCAGCTTCCACATCGAGGTCGTCAATGCGGACGGGCAGGTCTGCGAGCCGGCCGAGTTCGATGCCCAGGGTCGGCTGCTCAACGCCGAGCGCGCGATCGGCGAGATCGTCTCCCGCGGGGCGGCCGCACGCTTCGAGGGCTACTACCGCAACCCCGAGGCCGAGGCCGAGAAGCTGCGCGACGGGGACTTCTGGACCGGAGACCTGGCCTACGTCGACGAGCAGGGCTTCTTCTGGTTCGCCGGACGCACCGCGGACTGGCTGCGCGTCGACTCCGAGAACTTCGCCGCAGCTCCCGTGGAGCGGATCCTCAGCCGCTTCCCCGGACTGAACGCCGTCGCCGTCTACCCGGTACCCGACCCCGTGACCGGCGACCGGGTGATGGCGACCCTCCAGCTCCCGAGCGGAGCGGAGTTCGAGCCGGAGGCGTTCCAGGCGTTCCTGGCTGAGCAGGAGGACCTCGGCACCAAGTGGGCGCCGTCGCTGCTCCGGATCATGCGGGACCTGCCGACCACCGCCACCCACAAGGTCAACAAGCCCGAGCTGCGCAGGCAGCTCTGGTTCGGGACCGACCCGGTCTACGAACGCCAGGGCGAGTCCTACGTCCTGATGACGCAGGAGCGGCGCCGCGAGCTCGAGGACGCCTTCGCCGAGCACGGCCGGCAGAACCTCCTGCCGCACACGCGAGACTGACTCGCCCGGGTGCAGGGCTCGCTGGTCAGGGTTGCCTCCCGACGGCTCGTCGCCGTGTGTCTCGGGTGAGCGGATGCCACACTGCTCGGATGCGTAGAGCAGGGATGTCGACGGGCCTGATGATCGCCGCGCTCACGCTGGCGGCGTGCAGCGACCGTCCCAGCTCCCCGGCGCCCGACGACGACACGACAGCGTCGACGCCCACACCGACGCAGTCACCCGTGACAGAGCCTTCTCGCTCGGCGGACCCGACGCCTACGCCGACGGTTGCGCCTGAGCCCGTGACCGGCGTGGCCTGGTACGTCGTGGACAGCCGGACAGGACTGCGGCTCGCCCGTGAGCAACGCGAGCTCCCTGGAGAGGACCCCGCGGTCGAGGCCGTCGAGGCGATGATCGCCGGGCCGGTCGACCCGGACTACACCACTACCTGGAACCCCGACACCGACGTGCTGTCGGTGGCTCGGTCCGGCGACGACATCGTCGTCGACCTCTCCGAGGCGGCCCGGACTGCGAATGTCGGCTCCGAAGGAGCCGCAGCCATGGTCCAACAGCTCGTCCACACCGCAACCGACGCGGTGGACCGCGATGCCGGCGTCGTACTCCTCATCGAAGGGGAGCCTGCTGGAGAGCTGTGGGGCGCTGTGACCTGGGATGCCCCCGCACGCCGCGCCAAGGCTCTCGACGTCCGCCTGCTCGTCCAGATCGACACTCCGCGCGAGGGGGGTGTGTCCGGCTCGCCCGTCACCGTCACCGGCCAAGCCGCCGCATTCGAGGCAACCGTGCCGTGGAGGGTGCTGGACGCTGCGGGCGATGAGGTCGCGTCCGGTGCCACGACGGCCCGCCGGGCCATGCGGATGTCGGCGTACTCCTTCGAAGTCGAGCTCGAGCCGGGCACCTACACGATCGAGGTCATCGAGGACGACCCGTCCGGCGGCGAAGGCGGCGACCCGATGAGCGACAGCCGCACCTTCCTCGTCGAATAGTTCGACCCGGTGTGGCCTGTGGGACTCGTGTGACTCCTGAGCCGGAAGGGCCGACCAATGAGGTCCGTTTAGTGACGTTAGTCCCGCATCGGGCAGGCCGAGTCCCTACCGTCGAAGACGCTGCCGACCGCAGATTCAGTTCAGTCCCATTGGGTCGGCGCCTCCGTCAGGAGCCGTTGCTTGGGAGGGCACCGGGTCATGCACCGCACTGTCATGCTGCTCGCAGCCGCCGTCACCCTCTTGGGTGGGCTGGCCTCGCCTGCGACAGCGGCCGAGGCCGCCCCAGCGCCGCCGAGCGCAGCCCGGGCCGCCTCCGGCTCGGTCGCTTTGAAGGTCGGCAGCTTCAACATCAAGAACGTGCTGTTCGCCAAGAACCCCACGCAGGACTGGACTCAGCGCCGCAAGGTCATCATCGACCAGATCAGCCGGGAAGGTCTCGACGTCGTCGGCATCCAGGAAGCGCACAACGGGCACTACCTGTCGGTCAAGTTCCCCGACGGCCCCAACCAGTACCTCGACCTACGCAACGGTTTGCGCAAGACCGGCGGTGACTGGCAGGTGACCAGCGCTGCGGCGTACAACTGCAAGAACGCCAAGACGTTCCACCGCTGCGAGAAGAAGGACCGCGGCGCGTCGCGCAGCACACGCATCCTGTACGACGCGCGCAAGGTCGAGCTGCTCAAGCGCGGTTCCATCGAGTACAAGAAGCAGATCGCCGAGGACCGCTACCTGGTCTGGGCCATCTTCCGAGCCCGCGCGACCGGCAAGAGGTTCCTGTTCACCACCACGCACCTGACCAGCCGCAACGAGAAGACCCGGCTGAAGCAGTGGAAGCAGATGGTCCGCGAGGTCGACAAGCTCAAGGGGCGCAAGCCGGCGATCGTCACCGGTGACATGAACGTCCAGAAGTACCACTGGATCGCGCAGAAGATGCTGCCTCGAATGGCCGCAGCAGGCATCCCGGACGTGCTCAACCAGCAGTACCGGGTGAACCCCACCGTGCCGCGCGCGGAGCGGTTGGTCAACGCATGGATCAACTCCTACAACCACGGTCGCAAGAACGTCTCGAAGTTCAGCTTCGCCCAGCAGCGGGACAAGATCGGCAACGGCATCGACTGGATCTTCGCCAGCCGCGACCTGGCAGTGGAGACCTGGAAGGTCGTCGTCGACTACGACCCGGAGACGCTTCGGGTCATCGGGGTGCTGCCCTCCGACCACAACCTGGTCACGGCCACCGTGCGGATGGGCTGACCGGCAGGACCGGCTGCGTCTTGGTGCGCGTTCGCTAGGGTGACCACCGGGAATCGGCGCCGCCGCTCCCACCGCCACCACAACGAGCGCGCGAGGCGATGTCCGAACCCCGAAGTACCCTGCGTCACCGTTCCTGCAACCGGGCCGGTGACGCGCTGTGACCGAGTGGCTGCTCCTCGGAGTCTCGGTGCTGCTGGTCCTGGCCTGCGGCGGTTTCGTCGCCGCCGAGTTCGCCTTCGTCACCGTCGACCGGGGCGACGTCGAGCGTGCGGTGGCCGCTGGGGACCGGGGCGCCGCCGGCGTGCAGAAGGCGCTGCGGTCCCTGTCCACCCAACTCTCGGGAGCCCAGGTCGGCATCACGGTGACCAACCTGGCGATCGGATTCCTCGCCGAGCCCGCGATCGCCGGACTCATCCGAGATCCGCTCACCGCTACGGGCCTGCCTGAGCGCGCCGTGCCAGGCACGGCCGTGGCGATCGGCCTGCTGCTGGCGACCTTCGCGACCATGCTGTTCGGGGAGCTGGTGCCCAAGAACCTCGCCATCGCACGTCCCCTGGCCACGGCTCGGGCCACCCAAGGGTTCCAGCGCGGCTTCACCACCGTGATGGGCCCCCCGATCCGGGCCCTCAACGGCTCCGCCAACGCGATCGTCCGACGCCTCGGGATGGAGCCGCAAGAAGAGCTGCGCTCCGCCCGCAGCGCCCAGGAGCTCGCCTCCCTGGTGGATCGCTCTGCGTCGGAAGGCACCCTCGATCCGACCACCGCCGGGTTGATGGCCCGATCGGTGGCGTTCGGCGAGCGCACAGCCGGCGAGATCATGACTCCTCGCGTCCGGATGGCGACGCTCCATCCCCGAGACTCCGCGACCGCCGTCATCGAGCTGGCGAGGTCTTCGGGACACTCCCGGTTTCCGGTCATCGACCACGTCACCGACGACGTCGTCGGGGCTATCCACGTCAAGCACGTCGTCGCGCTGCCCCGCAGTGAGCGGCGTGGAGCGCGGGTGCGAGACCTTATGGTCGAAGCCGTCGTCGTACCGGAGACCCTGCGGCTCGACCCGCTCCTGGCGCTGCTGCGTGAGGACGGGTTCCAGCTCGCGGTGGTCGTCGACGAGTACGGCGGCACCGCCGGCGTCGTCACCCTCGAGGACGTGGTGGAGGAGATCGTCGGGGAGATCAGCGACGAGCACGACCCTCTCGAGGCCCAGTCGCGCCAGCGTGCGGACGGGTCCTGGTCGCTGTCGGGGCTGCTCCGCCCCGACGAGGCTTCTGCCATCACCGGGTTGGCCCTGCCCGAGCACGAGGACTACGACACCCTGGCCGGGATGCTGCTCCAGCAGCTCGGTCGCATCCCCGAGACCGGCGAGCACGTGGACGTCGAGCTCGAAGCCGTCCTCTCACCCGAGGGCGAGCCACTCCCGCAGCAAGAGGCGCGGATGACCGTGGAGCGGATGTCTGGCCTGCGCATCGATCGCATCCGGCTGCTCAGCCTGGACGACGACGCAGGGGCCACGCATGAGTGACTCCGCAGCAGTGCTGATCGCGGTCCTCCTGCTGGCCGCCAACGCCTTCTTCGTAGGCGCCGAGTTCGCCCTGATCTCCGCGCGTCGCACCCAGATCGAGCCGCGCGTCGCGGCGGGATCCCGAGGTGCCCGCACCACCCTGCGCGCCATGGAGAACGTCTCGCTGGTCATGGCCGGAGCGCAGCTCGGCATCACCGCGTGTTCGCTGGGGCTCGGTGCCATCGGCGAGCCCGCAGTGGCGCACCTCATCGAGCCCGGGCTCCACGCCCTGGGCGTCCCCGACCGGTTGCTGCATCCGATCGCGTTCACGATCGCGCTGACCGTGGTGGTCTACCTCCACGTCGTGCTGGGGGAGATGGTGCCCAAGAACATCGCCCTGGCCGGCCCAGAGCGGTCGGCGCTGGTCCTCGGCCCGCCGATGATGGTCGTGGTCACCATCCTCAAACCGATCGTGGTCGGACTCAACACGATCGCCAACCTCCTGCTGCGGATGGTCCGCGTCGAGCCCAAGGCCGAGGTCACCTCCGCCTTCACCCGCGACCAGGTCGCGGCCATGGTCGACGAGTCGCGTCACGAAGGTCTTCTCGAGGTCAGCGAGTACGACCGGCTCGCGGGGGCGTTGGGATTCACCGAGCGCACCGTCACCACCGTGCTGCTGGAGCGCGAGACACTGCGGGTCGTGCCGCGCGGCGCCACGGTGCGAGACGTGGAGCGGCTGTGCGCGGAGACCGGGTTCAGCCGATTCCCGGTCGAGGCACCCGACGGCGAGCTGATCGGCTACCTGCACATCAAGGACGTCCTCGAGGCCGAGGAGGACGACCCCACTCGCTCCGGCGACCTGGCCATCGAGGACAAGTGGATCCGCCCCTTCGCCTCCGTGCGGCCCGGCCACCTCCTGCACGAGGCCCTCGCGGGGCTGCGGCGCCGCGGCGCCCACATGGGGCGTGTGGTCACCGATGCGGGGGAGGTCCTCGGCCTGATCGCGCTCGAGGACGTGCTCGAGGAGCTCGTCGGCGAGATCAGGGACGCCGCCCACCACTGACCCGCGAGCCGCCCTCCGTGCAGACGCGAACCGCCCTCCGTGCAGGCACGAACCGCCACTCGTGCAGGTCTCGCGTGCCCGATCAGAGCCGCGGACGGCCGTCGTACCCACCTCGGGGAGCGGACAGGCCGAACACCTTGCCGATCGTCGGTGCGACGTCCATCGTCGACGCACGCGCGCTCGACGTGGATCCGGCGCGCACCAGGGGCGAACCTCCGCCGATGAAGAACGGGATCGGTCGCGTCGTCGGGTGCCCGTGGTTGCCTGGGATGGGGTTGTCGTAGAACTCCGGGTCGGAGAAGCGCCAGCCCGACTTGCAGTAGACGATCAGGTCACCGGCCAACGGCCCCACGCCCAGTTGCTTGGGCCGATGGACCGACAGGACGCCCTCGGTCGCCATAGCGATCTCGCGCATCCGAGCTCGGGCGGCCTTGCGCTGTTCGCGTGGGCCGGTCCAGTACAGAAGGTCTGCGCCGCCGTTGTCGGCGATCACCACCTTGCCCGCGAGCAGCGGGTCGGCGTCCATCGCCGGTTGCAGGCTGATGATGCGGTGCGGCAGCGACCAGTCCATCGAGTGGTCCGCGACCACCACGACGACCGAACGCTGCCACCGTCCGGTGTCCTCGAGCATTTGCACCAAGCGACCGACCTGGATGTCGGTGGACAGCAGCGCCGCCCGGCGCAGCGCCTGCACGGTCCCGCCGGTGAAGTCGGTGTGCCCCATCCGGTCGATGTCGCCGAGGTTGACGAAGAGCAGGTGCGGGTCGAACTCCTCGACCATCGCCAGCGCCGCTTCCATCGTGAAGATGTCGGGCGCGTGGCCGCTGACGGGGATGATCGGAGCCGGCTCCCAGCGGTGGGTGGCTCGGGTGCCGAAGATGCCGTAGAGGTACTCCTTGGACAGCACCGTGCCCGTGGTGTAGCCCGCGCGGTTGAGCCGGCTGATGACGGTGGGGAACTTCAGGTCGCTGGGCCGGTCGAGGTCGCGGACGACCTTCTCGCCGCGGTCGTAGATGCTGTTGGCCGGGACGCCCGAGCGGCGTGGCCGCACCCCGGTCATCATCATCACGTGGTTGGGGATCGTCTCCATGATCGGCATGGAGCGCGCCCGCGGCCAGTTGCGTCCACCGTCGCGCAGCGCCGCCAGGTTGGGCGTCAGCTGCGGCGTGATCTCGTCGGGCCGGCAGCCGTCGACCACCAGGACGTAGACGCGGTGCTTGGGCCGTCGCTTGGGTCCTTGTCGGGGGCGCTTGCTCGCAGCGGCTGCGGCCGGCGTACCGAGGGCGGAGGAGAAGAGGTACGACGCTCCGGCCGCTCCGGTGACCGTGAGGAACGACCTGCGGTCCAGGGCGTCGGGGGTGCGCGGGTCGGTCCAGGTGGTCGGGTTCTTCTGGCACATCAGGCGTCCACTCCTCGATCGACGGCGTGCACCTTGTGGCTGTTGACCGTCGTGGCCCAGCTGGCCGAACGCACCGCGGTGGCGTCGGGGTCGGTGCGGTCGCTGATCACGAAGTAGTCCATCTGCGCCCGCTCGCGGTTGACGTCGAAGACCGAGAAGCCGTGGTCGTCGAAGTTCAGGTACTTGATGTGCCGGTTGGCGGTGGTCAAGGCCGCCTCGACGACGAGGCTCGTGGTCCGCCGGGGGGAACCGACGATCTCATCGAGGTTGTCGCTGGTGACGCTGGTGCAGACGAATTCGGTGCCGACGGACCCTCCGCGCAGCGGGTAGGAGCCCGCGTCGACGGGAAGATCGCAAGCCCAGCCGGAGTGGATGTCGCCGGTGAGGAAGACGGTGTTCTTCACACCCTGGTCGCGCAGGTGGGCGAACAGCTCGCGCCGGTCGGCGGTGTAGCCGTCCCACTGGTCGACGTTGTACGGCGCGCCGTCCTCGGGAAGTGGACTGGGCAGGATGTCGGCCAGGGAGTTGATCGCCTGGGCGACGTCGGTGGGCAGCGGTGGCACCAGAACGGGGGCGATCATCACCGGGTTGCCGACCAGCTTCCACAAAGCACGGTCGTTGCGCAGAGACCTCTTCAGCCACCGCATCTGGGCCTTGCCGGTGATCGTGCGGTCCGGGTTGCTCGCCTCCGGGTCGGGCGGGATCGGTCCCGTCACCTGCTGCGAGCGGTAGGTGCGCAGGTCGAGCATGGAGAGCTCGGCCAGCTTGCCGAACCGCAGCCGACGGAACAGCTTGGTGCCGTCCCCCACCTTGGCGGTGCCGCTCATCCGGACCGGCATCCACTCGTCGTACGCGCGATGGGCGGCTGCCCGGCGTACGCGGTAGTCGCCCTCGGTCGCCGGCTGATGGTTCTCGGCGCCGGCGGCCCAGGCATCGTTGGTGACCTCGTGGTCGTCCCAGGTCACGATGAACGGGTGCCGGGCGTGCAGCGCCTGCAGGTCGCGGTCCTGCTTGTACTGCGCGTGCCGCTGCCGGTAGTCGGCCAGACTGACCATCTCGTGCGCCGGGACGTGCTGGCGCAGCTCGCCGTACTCTCCGCTGCCGTACTCGTAGATGTAGTCGCCCAAATGCAGGATCGCGTCGAGGTCGTCGCGGCGGGCGAGGTGCCGGTACGCCGAGAAGTAGCCCGCCGGCAGGTTGGAACAGGACACGACGCCGAAGCGGACGTGGTCCACGTTCGCGTTCTTGCGCGGGGCGGTGCGGGTGCGGCCGACGGGACTGGACACGCCGGCGTAGAGGAAGCGGTAGTAGTAGTCGGTCGCCGGGCGCAGTCCCTTGGCGTCGACCTTGACCGTGTGGTCCTTGCCGGGGCCGGTGCGCACCTTGCCGTGGCTGACGACCGTGCGGAAGCGGCGGTCCTTGGCGACCTGCCACGTCACGGCGACCTGCGGGCCCTTGCGAGAACCGGGGGTCGCCGCCTTCGTCGGCGTCACCCGGGTCCAAAGCACGATGCGGCGCGGCCGCGGGTCTCCGGAGGCGACGCCGTGCTTGAAGTACCGATTGGCCGCGGCTGCTTCGGCGCTTCCGATGCTCAGCGTGCCGGTGAGAGCCACACCTGCACCGACGGTGCTCGTGGCCAGCAGCGTGCGGCGGTCGACAGTCAGGTCACGTGCGGTCATGCCTCATTCAACGCCGTACCTACCGATCGGTAACGGGCGAAACGCCGGAGTTCACCCACCGGACGCCGGGACGTCACCTGCCACAGTGGTCGCGTGCCGATCCTGCTCAGCGACCACCCCGTCTTCGCGCATCCGTCCGAGCAGCAGGTCTGGCGGGCGTTGCACGACCAGCTCGGACCTGGCGACCTGCTCGGTGCCGGTGTCCGGGTGACCCACGACGGGCACGATCGCGAGGTCGACCTGCTCGTCGGCCTCGACGACGGGGCCCTCATCGCCCTCGAAGTCAAAGGCGGTGGCGTGTCCGTCGAGGCGGGCCGTTGGTGGCAGTGGCAGCAGGACAGGTCGGTCGAGATCCATCCGGTCGAGCAGGCGCGCAACGGCAAGTACGCCGTGCAGGCCTACCTCGCGGGCGATCCGCGGTGGGGTCGCGAGCGGGTCCGATGGTCGCATGCGGTCGTGCTGCCGCACTCTGAGATTACCGACGACTTTGCGCTGCCGGACTGTCCGCGCGAGTCGGTGTTCGGCCGCGGGGACCTGGACACGCTGGTGGACGGGCTGCGACGGCTGAGCCGGACCGTCACGCATGTCCGTCCTGTCACCGTCGAGGACCTGCATCTGGTCCGCGACGTCCTCTCGGGTCGCTTCCCTCCTCAGGCTGACGCGCTCGCGTTCGCTGCTGAGCGGGACTCGCTTGCGGACCAGCTGACCGAGCAGCAGGGAATGATTCTGCAGGCAACCAGGCTGCTGCGACGGGTCGAAGTCCGCGGCGGCGCTGGCAGCGGCAAGACCTGGCTTGCCGTCGAGCAGGCGCGACGCCTCGCCCAGGAGGGTCAGCGGGTCGCGCTGGTGTGCTACTCCCGCGGGCTCGCGGCGTACCTGCAGCGCAGGGTCGAGACCATCGGCAACCGGCGCCACCGGCCGGCGTACGTCGGCACCTTCCACGGACTTGGGGAAGTGTGGGGAGCACAGCTGCCGCCCACCGACGACGACAGCCACCGTTGGGAGGTCGAGCTCCCCGAGCGGATGGAGGCTCTCGCAGCGCTACTGCCGGAGGGTCAGCGGTTCGACGCGGTGGTCGTCGACGAGGCGCAGGACTTCGCCGAATCGTGGTGGCCCGCGCTCCTGGGCGGGTTACGCGGCGACGACCCGGGCGTCTACGTCTACTCCGACACCTCGCAGCGGGTCTTCGCGCGCTCCGGTGGCCCGTCGATCTCGTTGCTTCCGCTGATGCTCGACGTCAACTTGCGCAACACCCGGCAGATCGGGGAGACCTTCTCCGACCTCACGCCGTTCCGGATGCGATTGCGTGGCGGCGACGGCCCCGCGGTGAGGTTCGTCGAGTGCACCGCAGACCAGGCGCTGGAGATCGCCGACGACCAATTGGATGCGGTGCTGGACGAGTGGCGGCCCGAGGACGTCGCGATCCTCACCACCGGCAGCCGCCATCCCGAACAGGTGGCTCGTCAGGAGCGCGGGCAGGACGAGTACTGGGCGTCGTTCTGGGACGAGGAGCAGGCGTTCTACGGGCACGTCCTTGGGTTCAAGGGTCTCGAGCGACGCGTGGTGGTGCTGGCCCTCAACGAGCGGGAGCCGAGCGAGCGGTCACGGGAACGGCTGTACGTCGGCCTGTCTCGGGCCCGGGACCAGCTGGTGGTCTGCGGCGACCCCGGCTTCGTCCGGGAGGTGGGCGGTGAAGGGTTGCTTCGCCGCCTGCGTGCGGGCACGTGAGCCTCGCCGGTTCTGTCGGCGCGGTCGCTTAGGGTCCCGACCATGGATCTGGCGGACGCATTCTGGCTCGCCGAGCGGCTCGTCGAGCAGCACGGACTGGACGGGTGGTCGGTGGAGTACGACAGCGCCAAGCGTCGTGCCGGCGTCTGCCGGTTCCAGGATCGCGTGATCGGCTTGAGCGCTCCGCTGACCGCCCTGCACGACGAAGACCGGGTGCGCGACACGATCCTGCACGAGATCGCGCACGCCCTGGTCGGACCCCGGCACGGTCACGATGCGATCTGGCGGGAAGTAGCGATGCGCATCGGGTCGTCGGGGGAGAGGTGCGTCGATGCCGAGGCTCCGCGCGTGAGCGGAGCCTGGATGGGTGTGTGCCCGGCCGGGCACGTCATCGACCGGCATCGCCGACCGGAGCGGGTCTACTCCTGCCCGCAGTGCAATCCCAAGTTCGCGATCCAGCACGTCTTCACCTGGACCCATCACGGCCGTCCGGCGCCGATGCATCCCAATTACGTCGCCGAGCTTGAGGCGATGCGCCAGGGCCGCCCGGTGGTGGCACTGCCGGTCGGTGCCCGAGTGCGCGTGACCGCGCCGGGGGAGCTCCAGGGTGTGGTCGGCCGGGTCATCAAGCGCGGACGCACCAGCTACCACGTCCGAGTGCGCGGAGGTGTGCTGCGCGTCGTCTTCGCCGGAGTCGAGGCCGTCCGCTGACGCTTGTCCACAGGGCGGCGGCGAGAGGTTCCGTCAGCTCGGATGAGCCGATAGATTCCGCAGCGCCCATGCCGCACGCTCGACGGGGGAAAGTCGATGGCCGTACGCCGCGCCGCAGTCGCCCTAGCGGCTCTGGTTGTCCTCGGGGCGTGCTCCTCCGAGGAGCCGATAGCGCCCGCTCCGCTGGACTCGACGAGTCCGGCCGCCACGGAGTCGGTCACCCCGACCGAGCCTTCCGGGCCACCCCCGCTCCCCGACGAAGCGCGCGGGACCGGCCGCAAGGCTGCAGTTGCCTTCGTCCGGCACTGGATCGACACCCTCAACTACAGCGCGGAAGCGTTGGACACTGCCCCGCTTCGAGCGCTTTCCACCGAGGACTGCGCAGGGTGTCGGGGCGCCGCCAAGTCCATCGAACGTGTAGCGAGGCACGGGGGGCTCATTCGTGGACACCGTTGGGACGTCTTCGACGCGTGGGTTGGGAACACATTGCCGGATGTAACACAGGTGATCGCCGTCGTTGATATCGCTTCGACTCGAGTACGGAAGCGCCCCGCGGGTGAGTGGGAGCGATTCGATGGAGGCCGAATCACCTACATTTTTGACGTTGATCGCGGTGGGAACTCGCCCCTGATCGAACGCGTAGCGGGTGAAGCGTCATGAAGTGGGCCGTTGCGGCGATGGTGGTTGGCGCCGTTTTGTCCCCTCCGGCGGTCTCTGCGAACAGCTGCACGTCAGAAGGTTCGGGCGGCGTTGATGTGATTTCCATAGGCATGGAATGCGAGAGCACCGCCCCCAACTCCTCAGGGTCACAAGCCCCGGTCTCTGCGACGGGAACGTCTCCCTATGTTGCCTACCGCTGGCTGACGAGCTGCGTGGCGACCCCGACGTCTCCGGGAGTGGATGACATCTGTGACCGTGCCTTCGTGTGCCCGGCGCCGAGTGAACGTCTTTGGATCCGGTGGGGCCAAGACCCGTCTGGTCGCTGGAGCATGGTCGGGCGACGCTGCGCGGTAGACGAG
>JBHWSH010000287.1:0-5426 GCA_043427135.1 Marmoricola sp.
GGCCGACGCGTCGACCGCGCGCGAAGCTGGGCTGGCAAATGGGACGGTCCGCGTTCCTCTGGGGACGTTCGTGCATGCGCGCTCCGGCGACAAGGGGGGCGACGCGAACCTGGGGCTGTGGGTCAGCGCCCTCGACGAGAAGGTCGAGGCCCGGACCACGTGGCTCCTCGACCTGGTCACGCCGGACTTCGTGCGGGCGCTCCTGCCCGAGACGGCAGACCTCGACATCGAGGTGCACCCCCTGCCCAACCTGCACGGCGTCAACGTGCTGATCCGCGGGCTGCTCGGCGAGGGCGTCGCCGCCAGCAGCCGGTTCGACCCGCAAGCGAAGGGCCTCGGCGAATGGGCCAGGTCACGATTCATTGAGATCCCCGAGGAGCTGCTGTGAGTTTCTTGACCGCCGAGCAGGAGGCGCTGCGCGAGAGCGCCCGCACCTTCGTCGAACGCGAGGTCGCCCCCCACCTGCAGCAGTGGGAGGACGAGGGGATGTTGCCCCGCGAGCTGCACCAGGCTGCTGCGAAGCAGGGGTTCCTGGGGGTGAGCTTCCCCGAGGAGATGGGCGGCAGCGGCGGAGGGCTCGTCGACACGCTGGCGTTGACGGAGTCGGTGATCGAGGCCGGCGGCTCGGGCGGGTTGGTCGCATCGCTGTTCACCCACGGCATCGCGTTGCCGCACATCGCGATGAGTGGCGACGCGGACCTGATCGACCGGTTCGTGCGCCCGACGCTCGCTGGAGAGATGATCGGCTCCCTGGCGATCACCGAACCAGGCGGCGGATCCGACGTGGCGAACATCCGCACGACGGCGGTTCGCGATGGTGATCACTACGTCGTCAACGGCGCCAAGACGTTCATCACCTCCGGGGTGCGCGCGGACTTCGTGACCACGGCCGTGCGCACGGGAGGTCCGGGCCACAAGGGCATCAGCCTGCTGGTGGTCGAGACGGGCACCGATGGCTTCGACGTGACGCGGCGGCTCGACAAGATGGGTTGGCACTGCTCGGACACCGCGGAGCTCGGCTACACCGACGTACGGGTGCCGGCAGCCAACCTTGTCGGGGAAGAGAACTCGGGGTTCATCCAGATCGCCATGGCGTTCGTGACCGAGCGGGTCGGGCTGGCTGTGCAGGGGTACGCCCTCGGTTCGCGCTGTCTGGAGCTCGCGACGGCGTACGTCAAGGAGCGCGAGGCGTTCGGCAAGCCGCTTATCGCCAACCAGGTCGTGCGGCACAAGCTGGTCGAGATGCACCGCAAGGTCGACGCGGCGAGGGTCTACACCCGCGAGGTCGCGCGGCGCTACGACGCCGGCGAACAGCCGCTGATCGAGGCGCTGCACGCGAAGAAGCTCGGCGTGGACGCGGCGGAGTTCTGTGCGCACGAGGCGGTGCAGCTCTTCGGCGGCACCGGCTACATGCACGGCACGGAAGTGGAGCGGCACTATCGCGACGCCCGCATCCTCGGGATCGGCGGCGGCGCCAACGAGGTGCTCGACGACCTGACCGCCAAGCTGCTCGGATACGCCGCATGAGCGCGCGAGCCGGCGCCAGTTCGGCGCAGTCGCAAGCGGAATCGGTCGAAGTGGCGCCGACTCGGCGGGAGGCGATGCTGGAGAAGCTCGCCGAGCTGGATGCCGAGCACGCGAAGGCGGTCGCCGGCGGCGGTGAGAGGTACGCCGAGCGGCACCGCAAGCGCGGCAAGCTCCTTGCCCGCGAGCGGATCGAGCTGCTCGTCGACGAGGGGTCGGCGTTTCTCGAGCTGATGCCCCTGGCCGGCTGGGGCAGCGACTTCGCCGTCGGCGCCAGCATGATCGCCGGCATCGGCGTGGTCGAGGGCGTGGAGTGCATGATCATTGCCAACGACCCGACCGTGAAGGGCGGCGCGAGCAACCCCTGGACGTTGAAGAAGTCGTTCCGCGCTGCTCAGATCGCGGCCGAGAACCATCTGCCGACGATCAACCTCGTCGAGTCGGGAGGAGCGGACCTGCCGACGCAGAAGGAGATCTTCATCCCCGGCGGCAAGATCTTCCGCGACATCACCCGTGCTTCGGCCGACAAGCGGCCGACGATCGCGCTGGTGTTCGGCAACTCGACGGCGGGCGGCGCGTACATCCCCGGCATGAGCGACTACACGGTGATGGTCAAGGAGGGTGCGAAGGTCTTCCTGGGCGGACCGCCGCTGGTCAAGATGGCGACCGGCGAGGAGTCCGACGACGAGTCACTCGGTGGCGCGGAGATGCACGCCCGCGTCTCGGGACTGGCCGACTACCTGGCGGTCGACGAGGAGGATGCGATCCGGATCGGGCGGCGGATCGTGGCGCGGTTGAACTGGCGGAAGCGCGGGGT
The DNA here is from genome assembly GCA_043427135.1 of Marmoricola sp. Taxonomy (GTDB): domain Bacteria; phylum Actinomycetota; class Actinomycetes; order Propionibacteriales; family Nocardioidaceae; genus Marmoricola_A. The sequence continues at coordinate 2,342 of JBHWSH010000287.1, forward strand.
GAGTGGTTTCGAGACGGCGCTCGTTCCTCGCGCCTCCTCAACCACCAACACGACGGCGCTCGTTCCTCGCGCCTCCTCAACCACCAATACGACGGCGCTCGTTCCTCGCGCCTCCTCAACCACCAATATGGCCGCCGGAGGGGTCTCGACAAGCTCGACCGCCGGAGGGGTCGAGACCAGAACCCCCACGTACGCCGAGCCGGATCTCGACCCGGACGGGCTGCTCGACCTGATCCCGACCGATCTCAAGGAGCCGTTCGACCCGCGCGAGGTCATCGTGCGCATCGTCGACGGCAGCGGTCCCGGCAACGAGCTGCCCTTCGACGAGTTCAAGCCCCTCTACGGCACATCGCTCGTCACCGGCTGGGCGCGGATCCACGGCCGCCAGATCGGCATCTTGGCCAACGCGCAAGGCATCCTCTTCTCCGAGGAGGCGCAGAAGGCGACGCAGTTCATCCAGCTCGCCAACCAGATCGACGTGCCGCTGCTGTTCCTCCACAACACCACCGGCTACATGGTCGGCAAGGAGTACGAGCAGGGCGGCATCATCAAGCACGGCGCGATGATGATCAACGCCGTCAGCAACAGCACGGTCCCGCATCTGAGCGTGATCATGGGCGCGTCGTACGGCGCCGGCAACTACGGCATGAACGGCCGCGCCTACGACCCGCGCTTCCTCTTCACCTGGCCGTCGGCGAAGTCCGCAGTCATGGGGCCGGCCCAGCTCGCGGGCGTCATGTCGATCGTGGCGCGGGCGGCCGCCGAGGCCAAAGGTGCGGCGTACGACGAGGACGGCGACGCCGCCATGCGCGCCTTCGTCGAAGCGCAGATCGAGGAGCAGAGCCTGCCGTACTTCCTGTCCGGGATGGTGTACGACGACGGCGTCATCGACCCGCGAGACACCCGGACGGTCCTGGGCATCTGCCTGTCCGTCATCGAGAACAAGCCGGTCGAGGGCGCAGAGCGCTTCGGCGTCTTCAGGATGTAACCGGTGGTTGAGGAGCGAACGAAGTGAGTGTCTCGAAACCACTGGAGCCGATGTGACCATCAACCGACTACTCGTCGCGAACCGCGGGGAGATCGCGCGGCGAGTGTTCCGCACCTGCCGGGACCTCGGGATCGAAACCGTCGCGGTGCATTCCGACGCTGATGCCGCGATGCCGTTCGTGGCCGAGGCCGACGCGGCAGTCCGCCTTCCGGGCAACAGCCCGACGGAGACCTACCTGCGTGGGGACCTCGTCATCGAGGCGGCGCGCAAGGCCAGTGCGGACGCGATCCATCCCGGCTACGGGTTCCTCTCGGAGAACGCCGACTTCGCTCGCGACGTCATCGCGGCCGGGCTGACCTGGGTCGGCCCGACACCCGAGTCCATGGACGCCATGGCCACCAAGGTCGAGGCCAAGCGGCTGATGGCTGAAGCCGGGGTGCCGGTGCTGGGTGAACTCGACCCTGAGCAGGTGTCCGAGGCCGATCTGCCCTTGCTGGTCAAGGCATCCGCCGGTGGCGGTGGTCGCGGCATGCGCGTCGTACGCCGGCTCGCAGACGTCGCGGCCACCGTCGAGCAGGCGTCGGCCGAGGCGGCCAGCGCGTTCGGCGACCCGACCGTCTTCTGCGAGCCGTACGTCGAGCGCGGACGGCATATCGAGGTGCAGGTCGTCGGCGACACGCACGGACACGTGCTGGTGCTCGGCGAGCGCGACTGCTCGCTGCAGCGCCGCCACCAGAAGGTCGTCGAGGAGACGCCTGCCCCCGGCATCTCCGAAGAGCTGCGGACAGCCCTGCACGACGCGGCGCGCACAGCCGCCGAGGCGATCGGCTACGTCGGCGCCGGGACGGTGGAGTTCCTGGTCTCGACAAGCTCGACCGCCGACAAGTTCTTCTTCCTGGAGATGAACACCCGCCTCCAGGTGGAGCATCCCGTGACCGAGTGCGTGACCGGACTCGACCTGGTCGCGCTGCAGATCGCCGTCGCCGAGGGCCGGCCGCTGCCGGACGAGGTGCCGGCGCCGCGCGGCCATGCCGTGGAGGTGCGGCTCTACGCCGAGGATCCCGCAGCCGACTGGCAACCGCAGAGCGGGCGTTTGACGACCTTCGACGTGCCGGGTGTGACCGCCGAGCTGGCGAACCCGTCGGCGTACGGCATCCGGCTCGACTCTGGCGTCAGGGCCGGCGACGAGATCGGCACCCACTACGACGCGATGATCGCCAAGGTGATCGCGTGGGGTCCGACCCGCGACGAGGCGTTCCGGCGCTTGTCCGGCACCCTGTCCCGCAGCCGCATCCACGGGCTGCGCACCAACCGCGACCTGCTGGTCAACCTGCTCCGTGACACCGACGTGCTCGCCGGTCTGGTCAGCACCGACCTGCTGGACAACGCCGACCTGTCTGAGCTCGCCGCCGGTGGTGGCCCAATCGCAGGCTCCGCCCTGGCTGCGGCCCTGGTTCTCGCCGAACACGCGCGGCTGTCCCGGCCTGTACAGCGGCGCATCCCGACCGGGTGGCGCAACGTCGTCTCCCAACCGCAGGTGACGAGATTCCTGCATGGCGAGGACGAGGTCGAGGCGCGTTGGTACGGGGGCCGCGACGGCTTCTCATCCGCCGACCTCGACGTCCGCGTCGTCTCTGCGAGCGCGGAGCGTGTGGTCCTCGAGCAGGACGGCGTCGCCACGGCGTACGACGTCCTCGTCCACGGCGACCGCGTCGACGTCGAGTCCGCGCGAGGCCATGTCGCCTTGGTCCGCAAACCCAGGTTCACCGACCCTGCCGATCAGGTCGCCGAGGGGTCCCTGCTGGCCCCGATGCCGGGCTCGGTCGTGGCGATCCACGCCGCCGCGGGCGAGCACGTGACCGCGGGTCAGCCCGTGCTGGTCCTGGAGGCCATGAAGATGCAACACACCATCGCCGCGCCCCACGACGGCGTGCTCACCGAGCTCGCCGTCGACGTCGGCACCCAGGTGACCGCGGGCGCCGTACTCGCCGTCGTCACCGACCCCACCGAAAACACCCCCGAGAGCCCCACCGAGAGCGGAGCAGTCGTATGACCGAGACCATGTTCACCGAACCGGCCGAGCGGATCGCCCTGCGC
>JBHWSH010000288.1:0-3089 GCA_043427135.1 Marmoricola sp.
GGTCGACCTGACCGACCACATCAGCGTCGACGCCTACGAGATCCCCGACAGGCTCCGCCGTCAGATCGACGAGCGCGACCACACCGGCTGCCGGTTCCCCTGGTGCGGCAGACAAGGCAGATTCGACCTCGACCACATCGATCCGTACGTGCCGCCCGATGACGGCGGACCGCCCGGTCGACAACAGAGCCAGACGAACACTGCGAATCTCGCTCGCATGTGTAGGTTCCATCACCGCGTGAAAACCCACGGCAACTGGACCTACCGAAGAACCGGACCCACCGAACTCATCTGGACCTCACCGCTGGGCAAGACCTACTCCGTCGACGAACACGGCACGCTGCCCCGTCACTGATCCCTGCCTGAGCACCGAGGTCTCGACGAGCTCGCCCTCCGGAAGCACCCTGAGGATTACTGCCGCGGAGTGGCAGCAATCCTCTATCTGCTTCGAGTCACGAGCGCGCATCGACTGCAAGGCGCCACCGGACGACCTCAACCGGGTCGCCGACGGAGACTCGCCCCGGCTCGACCACGCGGGCAATCACTCCGAGGCACGCCTCGTTGGCGCGGCCCGCCGCTCGCAGAACACCGCGCTGCTCCGGCAGGTCCGCCGTCTCCATGTCGACCATGACGCAGCGCGGCGAGCGCATCATGACCTCCAGCAGCACCGAGCCGACCCGTAACGTCCTGCCCACCAACGCGTCCTCGGCGTACGCCGGCCAGCCGCTCACCACGAGGTTGGGACGGAACCGCAACGGGTCGAGGTCGGCGCCGAGCTCCGCAGCAAGGGCATCGACAGAGGCGGCGCCGATCAACGACACCGGCCCGTCGTCGAAGTGGTCGACCTCGTCCTCTCGAGCGAGTCGGACCTCGCGGCCCAGATGGCGACTGAGCCTGTCGTCGGCGTCGGGAGACGTGACCACGAACGACTCGCCATCCGGCAGCACGATCATCGGCGCGGAGTCCTGCCCGACCGCGCGCAAACGCAACAGTCCGTCGACCGCCTGGAAGCGGCGGGTGTTCTTGCCGCTGCCGATCCGGCCCTCCGGCGTACGCACAGCCCAGAGCCGGTCGCCGACGACGCCGCGCTCGTCGACGTCCAGCGCAGAGACCGCCTCACCGGTCATCGACTTGACCGGGTAGCGATGCAGAGACGCCACAACACCGTCGCGCACGACGTTCAGAGGTCGCTGCCAGGGGTGAGCCGGTGCCACTCGGCACCGACGGGCGGCAGGAAGTTGCCCATCATGCCGTCGACGATGCCGAGGCCGGCGTCGGAGTACACCTTGTCGTGGATGGCCAAGGTGCGCGGCGCTGCGACCTCGCGCGCGAAGTCGATCAGCTCCGACATCTTGGCCCACGGCGCACATGCCGGCGCGCAGAAGACGTCGACCGCGCGGCCGGGCCGTTCGAAGGAATCGCCCGGGTGGTACAACGACGTGCCCTCCGCGGACAGCAGGTAGCCCGAGTTGTCGAAGTGCGTCAGCTCGGGATGGATCACCGCGTGCTTCTCACCGACAACCGCGACGTCGAAGCCCGCGACACTGAGCCGCTCGCCGGGTCGCACAACCGAGACCCGCTCGGAGACCCCAGCGTCGGCCTCCCGGATCTTCTCCGCCACTGCGGCGATGGTGTAGATCGGCGCGTCGTTCGCCCGCAGGTGGTCGATGGCCCAGTGGTCGGGGTGCTCGTGGGTGATGAGTACGGCGGCCGCACCGTCGAGCGCCTCGCGCTCGGACCAGGCGCCGGGGTCGATCACCACGTCCAAGCCGCCGGAGGAGACGCGCACACAGGAGTGTCCGAACTTCGTGATCCGCATGCCCCTCATCCTCGCAGGCTGAGGAGTAAGAGTCAGCCGTCGGCATCCGGGGGTTCTTGGGCGATGGAGTCCTCCAAGGGAGGACAGTCCCCCTTCGGAGGACAGATCTGCAATCCCGTCGAAGCACTAGCTTCGTGGCTGCGGTCATCGCTTGTGTAGGTCACGGAGGCCGCGGGCCAGTTCCAGACCCCTGTCTGCCGCACCTCCACGACGTAGAGCAGCTCTGCCTCTGCACCAGGAGCCAGCTCGAATCCGGCGAGTGGAACCGACTTCAACGCGTAGTCCTCAAACGGCCAGAGCGCCGCTCCCACCAACTCGCCGTCATCGGCTCGCAGCAACCTGGCTCGGACTTCGACCACCTCAGCTTCGTCGGACGCAACGGCCCCGACCAAACGCCCCTCCGTGAGCGTTGCTGCGGATGATCCAGCGTTCTCCACCACCGTTGCACCAAAGACCACCTTCTGTCCGGCCTCGGCGAGGACTCCGGCGTACTGCCCTAGCTCGGCGCCTTGAAAGACGACGCCACCGGCGCGCGGCTGTGTCGGCCCCGCGCACGAAGCCAGACACGCTCCGCCCGCAAGTACGGCGAGTGCCTTCGCGATCCGCATCCCCTCATCCTGGCAGGGACGCCGCGTGCACTGACTCATCCGCTCGAGGATGTCGTGCGGCACCTCGGAGAAGCCCCATGAGTGCTTTCGGACATCCTCGCGTCGCCCGGACGACCCCGTCAGCCGGCGACGAGCCCGCGGATCTCGGCGTCGAGCGCCCGCCGGTCGTCGCGGCGTACGACGGCCTCGACCACCCGCACACCCGGGACGTCCGCGTCGAGTGCGGCCTTGAGAGCAGCAAGGTCGTGCACGCGGACGTGCGGGGTGCCGGTCGCTGCACACAGCAAACCGAGGTCGACACCGTGCGGGGTGCCGAAGACCCGCTCGAACGCGGCGGCGTGCTGCTCACCGCCCTGTTCCAGAAGCGCGAAGATGCTGCCGCCGTCGTCGTTGACGACGACGACGGTGAGGTCGGGCCGCTGCTCGTCGGGGCCGAGGACGAGCCCATTGACGTCGTGCAGGAACGTCACGTCGCCCATGAGCGCGAACCCCCGCGACGTCGACGGTCGCGCCAGTGCGGCACCGATCGCCGACGACACGGTGCCGTCGATGCCGGACAAACCGCGGTTGGCCAGCACGAGCCGCCGCTCCCCCACGGCATAGCGCGGCACCATCAGGTCGAGGTCGCGGATCGGGTTCGAGGCGCCGACGAACAGCACATA
>JBHWSH010000289.1:0-5687 GCA_043427135.1 Marmoricola sp.
CGGCTACCTACCCCCGGCCGAGTACGCTCGGCAGTGCACCCATCACATCGAAATCGACGACTCACAGACCGTCCGGACCGAATGAAGGGGGCGGCCCACACATGGATGCTGTCGGACAGACCGCCGAGGTCCAGAACCCACCTCCACTGTCGGACTGATGTGAGAGTAGTAAGCCACTTTCCACCGTTGCCGATAATCGGCCTTATGTCGGGCCGGTCGGACAGAACGGGCGCCCTCTTCTCGGTCGGCCGCGGCCGCAGTTCGACCCGCACGCTTTCGTGCGCTCGAACGGCACCCTCTGCAGCCTTTCCAAGGAGGGCCGCGCAACTCTTGTCAACCGAGCGGAGCCCGGTAGCCGGACAGCATCCATATGCGACACCGCCGCCCGGCTCGTACACGAATGTGCGGCAGAGACGGCAATACGATGCAGAAGTGGCGGGAACATCGAGGGCTAAGAGGCTGACGTTAACTACGGAGCGTCAACGCTCGTGGGGAGAGTACGTGCGGTGACAAGATTCAATCGACGGACGGTACTCGTCGGCGTCGGGATGTTTGGGGCTGGGGTCGCGCTTGGTTGCGGTGTCATTTGGGCTTCGCTGGAAGTGACGAGACCCCCGGCAGACCCGTTGGAAGCGCGCGCCTTTACGTCGGTCGAGGTGGTATCTGGTGAGGTTGGGGCAAGCCTTCAGTTGAGCACGGTTGCTGAGTGGGATACCGCGCTGGTGGGAGCGAATCGTGCCGCTGGCGTGGTGACGCAGGTCGCGGTGGAGCCAGGAGCACAAGTGTCACAGGGAGATCTGCTGTACTCGGTCGATTTGCGGCCCGTAGTCGCGGCGGAGGGCTCCGTCCCGGCATTCCGTGACGTTGGCGAGGGTGTGACAGGCGAAGACGTGCGGCAAGTGAAGCAACTTCTCTCTGATCTCGGGTTCTACCGCGGCGAGGTTAATCGGGTTGCGGGCTCAGCGACCGCGGCCGCGGTACGCGCATGGCAGAAAAGTCTCGGAGCACCGCAGACGGGAGTCGTGGCGGCAGGGGACGTGATTTTTGTCCCGAAGTTGCCCTCACGGGTGGTGGTCGATAACGAGCTCGTATTCCGCGGAGCATCGCTGGCGGGCGGCGAAGCGGTGCTTGCGGGCTTGCCATCGTCGCCGAAATTCGTGCTTCCTGTCACCGATGTGCAGGCATCAATGATTCCGGCAGGAACACGCGTCGAGATCACATCGCCCGAAGGAGACCGCTGGGTGGCGTTCGCCGGCGACCAGTCCAGGGATGAAGCATCGGGAACAGTCACTGTGTCTTTGTCAGGTGAAGGCGACGCGAGTATCTGCGGGGACCAGTGCGATCAGGTACCAGCTACTGGCGGGCAGGTGCCGCTGTCGTCAAGGATCGTGACGGTGGAAACCGTCTCGGGGCTGGTGGTGCCGTCCTCAGCAATCGTGTCGGGGGCGGACGGGCAGCTCGCGGTCGTCGCCGTGTCGGGAGAACGGATACCGGTGAAGGTCATCTCGGCGGCACGCGGTATGTCGGTAGTAGAGGGCGTGGATGCCGGAGTGAGCGTGCGCGTTCCGGCCGGGGCCACGTCATGAGTGCCACAGTGTTGGAAGCGCGCGAAGTTGCCTTTGGGTACACAGCAGGCGTCCCCGTGCTGGAGGGATGGTCGGCCCAATTCGCAGCCGGGTCGATGACGGCGCTGACTGGGCCCTCGGGCCGCGGGAAGTCCACCCTGTTGTATTTACTAGGGCTGATGCTGCGCCCTAGCAAGGGCGAGATCCTTGTTGATGGGCATGTGGTTAGCGGAGAGCGAGATGCCGTGCGGGCACACTTGCGTGCGCGTCAGTTTGGGTTTGTGTTTCAGGATGCAGCACTCGATAGCAGCCGCACGGTCCTCGACAACGTTACCGAGACCGCCCTTTATCGGGGTGAGAACCGTCACGACGTTGAACCAGACGCACTCCGCCTACTGGAACGGTTCGGTGTAGACGTCCCCGCAGACCGCAAGCCCGGACAGGTCTCGGGCGGTCAAGCACAACGAATTGCATTATGTCGGGCCTTGCTGGGCACGCCCGCCATCCTTCTCGCTGACGAACCCACGGGGAACCTCGACCCGTCGACCACGCTCGTTGTAGTCGACGCGATGCGCGCCCACGCCGCCGACGGAGGAACGGTGGTAATCGTTACCCACTCTCCTGAGGTTGCGGGGGCATGTGATGAGGAGATCTTTTTGTGAGATCGCTGTTGGTCGAGGCTGCGGCGTCTGCCCGTTCGCAACCAGTCGCGTCGATGCTCGCAATCCTGGTGGTCGCTGGGATGATCCTCTCTGTCATGATGACGACCGGACGCACGGTTGCTGCCGAACAGGACGTCCTTTCCTCGATCGATGATGCGGGGACTCGCGTGATCGAGATAAGGGCAGACGATGCCGCTGGCGTGACGAGCGCAGTACTTGCTCGGATGGCGAACATTGAAGGCATTGAGTGGGCGGCCGCGTTCTCCTCTGCCGTCGACGCGACCAACACACTGATTCCGGACGGCACCCGCGTCCCCGTTCGGTATATCTATTCCGATGATCTCGATCAGCTGGGCGTCGCGAACCCGTTGTACGGCGAATCCACCGCGTATGCCTCCCAGACCGCCCTCGATCAGTTAGGGCTGGCCGATGTCGGCGGGTCTGTGACGCTTACAAACGGCGTCACGGCCACCATCGGTGGCCGCATCAATGTTCCGGATTACCTCGAGAAGTTCGAGCCGCTCGCTCTGATCCCCACCACCGATGATCGCCCCGCAGTAGTGAATATCGTCGTCGTAATCGCCGAGAGCCCTGAGCTAGTCGCACCTCTCGCCGACGCCGTCGTGTCCGTCCTTGCAGTAGAGGACCCCACGATGATCACCGTGCAGACGAGCGAGACGCTCGCTCAGCTGCGCGCGCTGATCCAGTCTCAGCTCGGTAGTTCGTCGCGCACGCTGGTGCTTGGGCTGCTTGGGATCACGACCGTGCTTGTTGCCGCCATTCTTTACGGCCTCGTCATCATGCGCCGCAAAGATTTTGGGCGACGTCGTGCCCTCGGAGCTACCCGTAGCTACATAGTCGCGCTTCTTGTTGCTCAGACCGGAATCCTTGCCGCCGTTGGCATCGCCTTTGGCATCCTCGTTGCGACTGGTGCATCCCTCGCTCTGGGCGATCCGCTTCCGGGGGCAAAGTTCACGGTGGCGCTGGGCCTTCTCGCGTTCGTAGCCGCAACTGCCGCAGCGCTTGTCCCTGCGGTCACCGCCAGCCGCCGAGAACCCATACGCGAGCTGCGGGTACCTTGACGTGCCTGCGGTTATGTTCGTTCGGCCAAACGAACTAGCAGATTTCGCGACCACCGACCGCCGCAGTCAGTTCCAGATGTCGTCGGGGATTTGAGGACAAGCCTCATTAATCTCGGCCACAGCGTCCGGGGTGAGCGTGATTCCCTCATACGGGGACCAGGCTCCCTCTGACTCGATGAAGACGGACATGCTGGGGACGTCCGCCTCGATGTCATACCCTTCCGCCTCGAGGCAATCGATCAAGTCTGTCGATCGATAGACATAGAGCTTCTCGAGCTGAGCGTCTGACAACGGCGTGACGTACTTCCGCTCGACGGGATACTGAACCTCGCATGTATATATCGCGATGTTGAGGGACTCCGTCCTGCCGGGCTCAGTGACAGTTGGGTAGACAATGCCTTGTCCATCATCGGTAGCGGTCGCGTTCCATCCAGAGTCTTTGAGGCACTGGATCATCGTGGGGCCCCACTCCGCGAGTGAGATCGCCCGGACCTGCTTCACGTCTGGAGGCGACTCGATGCCCAACGATTCCGCGAGGGCGGCGGCTTCTGCCTCAAAGGACGGTGCTTCCTCAGCAGCGTCGTTGTCGGGCGGTGCTGCGCTTGTGCAGCCTGCCAGTCCAGCCGACAGCACTGACAGAGTCACCGCGCCGATCAGGAGATTCCTGCGTCGACTCAACTACTGCATCCAGCGTAGCCGTTGGAGATGTCACCGCCGGTGCCGGTGATCCAGGTTCGCCAGCCCGGGATGTTCCTCGAACCGACCCACGATGTGCGCTTCACGTAGGCGGACCCGTTGTTCCACGAGCCGAGCGTGGTCACGCCTGCCCTGTGGTTCACTCGGCCCTTCGCGATCGACTCAACATATCCAGCCGGGCGATTTGTCGGACACGTGATCGGAGTGTCCGAACCGAACTCAGACGCGGCCATAGCCGTGCTCGGAGCGACAAAGAGGGCACCCGCTGCGAGCGAGACCGCCACCCCCATGCCAAGAATGCTCTTTCTTGCCTTGTTCATGTTTCCCCCCCATATCCCTGCAACCTTTATGGATGCTATGTGAACCGTAGCGTCCCGAGCCTCATCTTCAAAAGGGGGCAACCATAGCCGGCAGTGCCCCGATGGGCTGACCCCGTTTCGTAGGTCCGGTGGTTCTGAGAGTCGTCCTGTCGCCCGCGGCTGCGGGCAGGGAGACTGGTCAGATCATGACGAACAGCAGGAAGCGTCACACCCCGGAGCAGGTCGTCCGCAAGCTCGGTCAGGCCGACAGGATGCTCGCCGACGGGCAGGATGTCGCGGCGGTGTGCCGGGAGCTCGGGGTGTCCGAGCAGACGTACTACCGGTGGCGGAACCAGTTCGGCGGTCTCAAGGCCGACGACGCGAAGCGCCTGAAGGAACTCGAGAAGCAGAACGCCACTTTGAAGCGGCTGCTCGCTGAGGCGGAGCTGGAGAAGGCGGCGCTGAAGGAGCTGGCCGAGGGAAACTTCTAGGCCCGGGCAGGCGCCGCGCCGCCGTCGCTCACCTGGTCAGGGCACTGCAGGTGAGCGAACGTATGGCGTGCCGCCTGGTCGGGCTGTCACGCTCCGCGTACCGGCGCCCGCTCAAGGGCGACACGGTCACGGACCCGGATCGGGCGCTCAGGGACTGGCTGCGCGCCTGGGCGAAGAACCATCCCCGTTACGGATACCGGCGGGCGTATCACGACGCCCGCGCCGAGGGGTGGGTCGTGAACCACAAGAAGATCCAACGCCTCTGGCGTGACGAGGGCCTGCGCGTCCCGCAACGACGCCGCCGCAAACGCGTCGGATCCTCGACGGTCGATGCGGCCACGGCAGACGCGCCGAACGTGGTGTGGGCCGTGGACTTCCAGTTCGACGCCGATGAGCAGGGCCGGCCGATCAAGATCTGCTCGATCGTCGACGAACACACCCGCGAGTGCATCGGCGGGCTTACCGAACGGTCGATCACCGCAGACCGGCTCACCGCTCATCTCGAGGACCTCGTCGCTGTCCGCGGCGCCCCCGCGGTGCTCAGGTCGGACAACGGGCCGGAGTTCATCAGCGACGCGATGGCCGACTGGGCCGGCACCCGCACCGGCCTGTCCTACATCCCGCCAGGCTCGCCGTGGCGCAACGGATACGTCGAGTCGTTCAACAGCCGGATCCGCGACGAGTGCCTCAACATCAACAGCTTCTACTCGCTGCTGCACGCACAGGTCGTGATCGGCGATTGGAAGGACGAGTACAACCATCACCGCCGGCACTCATCGCTCGGCTACCTACCCCCGGCCGAGTACGCTCGGCAGTGCACCCATCACATCGAAATCGACGACTCACAGACCGTCCGGACCGAATGAAGGGGGCGGCCCACCCCCATTTGATG
>JBHWSH010000290.1:0-8623 GCA_043427135.1 Marmoricola sp.
ACCTGTACGCCATCCAGGAGCTCCTGACGATCAAGACCGACGACGTGCCTGGTCGCGTGAAGGTCTACGAGGCAATCGACAAGGGCGAGAACATCCCCGACTCCGGCATCCCCGAGTCGTTCAAGGTGCTCGTCAAGGAGATGCAGTCGCTCTGCCTCAACGTCGAGGTGCTGTCGCAGGACGGCTCCACGATCGAGATGAAGGACGCCGAGGACGACGTGTTCCGGGCGGCCGAGGAGCTCGGCATCGACCTGTCGCGTCGCGAGCCGTCCAGCGTCGAAGAAGTCTGACGAGTGGTTTCGAGACGGCCTCCTTCGCCGGCCTCCAGCCGCTAGGCGAGCCGTCTCGAAACCCGTCAGTCGCTCACCAAGAACCATCACCAAAGAATTCCGAGGGAAGCAGCCACCGTGCTCGATGTGAACTTCTTCGACCAGCTGAAGATCGGCCTGGCCACTGCGGATGAGATCCGCGCGTGGAGCCACGGCGAGGTCAAGAAGCCGGAGACGATCAACTACCGCACGCTCAAGCCCGAGCGTGACGGCCTTTTCTGCGAGAAGATCTTCGGTCCCACCCGGGACTGGGAGTGCTATTGCGGCAAGTACAAGCGCGTGCGCTTCAAGGGCATCATCTGCGAGCGCTGCGGCGTCGAGGTGACCCGTTCCAAGGTGCGCCGCGAGCGGATGGGCCACATCGAGCTCGCCGCGCCGGTGACCCACATCTGGTACTTCAAGGGTGTGCCGAGCCGGCTGGGCTACCTGCTGGACCTGGCGCCGAAGGACCTGGAGAAGGTCATCTACTTCGCGGCGTACATGATCACCCACGTCGACGAGGACGCCCGTCACCGCGACCTGTCCTCACTCGAGGCCAAGATCGACATGGAGCGCAAGCGCCTCGAAGGCCGGCGCGACAGCCAGGTCGGCGAGCGGATGCAGAAGCTCGAGGAGGACCTGGCCGCGCTCGAGGCCGAGGGCGCCAAGGCCGACGCGCGCCGCAAGGTGCGCGACGCCGCCGAGCGGGAGATGAAGCAGCTGCGCGACCGCTCGCAGCGCGAGATCGACCGCCTCGACGAGGTCTGGGACCGCTTCAAGAACCTCAAGGTGCAAGACCTCGAGGGCGACGAGATGCTCTACCGGGAGATGAAGTCCTGGTTCGGCAAGTACTTCGAGGGCCACATGGGCGCCACGGCGATTCAGAAGCGCCTGCAGACCTTCGACCTGCAGGCGGAGGTGGAGTCGCTCAAGGACACCATCGCCAACGGCAAGGGCCAGAAGAAGGTCCGCGCGCTCAAGCGCCTCAAGGTCGTCGACGCCTTCCGCAAGACCGGCAACAGTCCGCTGGGCATGGTCCTCGACGCGATCCCGGTGATCCCGCCGGACCTCCGGCCGATGGTGCAGCTGGACGGTGGCCGCTTCGCGACCTCCGACCTCAACGACCTGTACCGCCGCGTCATCAACCGCAACAACCGCCTCAAGCGTCTGCTCGACCTCGGCGCGCCCGAGATCATCGTCAACAACGAGAAGCGGATGCTGCAGGAGGCCGTCGACTCGCTGTTCGACAACGGCCGCCGTGGCCGTCCGGTGACCGGTCCGGGAAACCGTCCGCTCAAGTCGCTGTCCGACATGCTCAAGGGCAAGCAGGGCCGCTTCCGGCAGAACCTGCTCGGCAAGCGCGTCGACTACTCCGGCCGTTCGGTCATCGTGGTCGGTCCGCAGCTGCAGCTGCACCAGTGCGGTCTGCCCAAGCAGATGGCGCTGGAGCTGTTCAAGCCGTTCGTGATGAAGCGGCTCGTCGAGCTGAGCCACGCGCAGAACATCAAGTCCGCCAAGCGGATGGTGGAGCGGGCGCGACCGGTCGTGTGGGACGTCCTCGAAGAGGTCATCACCGAGCACCCCGTGCTGCTCAACCGTGCGCCGACGCTGCACCGACTGGGCATCCAGGCGTTCGAACCGCAGCTGATCGAGGGCAAGGCCATCCAGATCCACCCACTGGTCTGCACCGCGTTCAACGCCGACTTCGACGGTGACCAGATGGCGGTGCACCTGCCACTGTCGGCCGAGGCTCAGGCCGAGGCGCGCATCCTGATGCTGTCGACCAACAACATCCTCAAGCCGTCCGACGGTCGCCCGGTGACCATGCCCACCCAGGACATGATCATCGGCCTGTACTTCCTCACCCACCGTGACGAAGGCCAGGAGTACCCCGGCGACGGTCGCGTGTTCTCCTCGCAGGCCGAGGCCATCATGGCGCTCGATCTGGACGAGATCGCGCTGCAGAGCAAGATCAGCATCCGCTTCCGCGACTTCACCCCGCCGGAGGGCTTCACCGCTCCGGAGGGTTGGGAGCCGGGTCAGCCGCTGATGTTGGAGACCACGCTGGGTCGCGCGCTGTTCAACGACGCGCTCCCGGCGGACTTCCCGTTCGTCGACGAGGAGGTCGGCAAGAAGAAGCTCGGCGTCATCGTCAACGACCTCGCCGAGCGCTACACCAAGGTCGAGGTGGCACACGCGCTCGACGCGCTCAAGGACCTCGGGTTCTCGTGGGCGACACGCTCCGGTGTCACCGTGTCGATCGCCGACGTGGTCACCCCGGAATCCAAGGGCGAGATCCTGGAGAAGTACGAAGGCCTCGCCGCCAAGGTGCAGCAGCAGTTCGACCGCGGTCTGATCACCGACGACGAGCGTCGTCAGGAGCTCATCGAGATCTGGACGCAGGCCTCCAACGAGGTCGCCAAGGAGCTCGAGACCACCTTCGAGGGCACCAAGAGCAACCCCATCTACATGATGGTCCACTCCGGTGCCCGCGGAAACATGATGCAGGTGCGGCAGCTCGCCGCCATGCGTGGTCTGGTGGCCAACCCCAAGGGCGAGATCATCCCGCGTCCGATCAAGTCCAACTTCCGTGAGGGCCTCACGGTGCTGGAGTACTTCATCGCCACGCACGGTGCCCGCAAGGGTCTGGCCGACACCGCTCTGCGGACGGCAGACTCGGGCTACCTCACCCGGCGACTGGTCGACGTGTCCCAGGACGTCATCATCCGCGAGGAGGACTGCGGCACCGAGCGCGGTCTGCCCAAGCGGATCGGCGAGCGGGACCTCGACGGCAAGCTGCGGCTCGCGGAGAACGCCGACACCGCGGCGTACGCCCGGACCGTGGCAGGCGACGTCACGCACCCCGAGACCGGCGAGGTCCTCGTGGAAGCGGGCGGCGACCTGGGCGACGTGAAGATCCACGAGCTCATCGAGGCCGGCATCGAGCACGTCAAGGTGCGCTCGGTGCTGACGTGTGAGGCCAAGACCGGCACGTGCGCCAAGTGCTACGGCCGTTCGCTGGCGACCGGCAAGATGGTCGACATCGGTGAGGCGGTCGGCATCATCGCCGCGCAGTCCATCGGTGAGCCCGGCACCCAGCTGACGATGCGTACGTTCCACACCGGTGGCGTGGCGTCGGCCGACGACATCACCCAGGGTCTGCCGCGTGTGGTCGAGCTCTTCGAGGCGCGGTCCCCCAAGGGTCGTACGCCGATCGTGGAGGCTGCCGGTCGCGTCACCATCGACGAGACCGACAAGACCAAGAAGGTCATCGTCACGCCCGACGACGGCTCCGAGCCGGTGGAGTACCCGATCTCCAAGCGGTCGCGCCTCCTGGTGGAGGACGGCGACCACGCCGAGGTCGGCCAGCAGATCACGGTCGGCACTCCCGACCCGCAGGACGTGCTGCGCATCCTCGGTGTCCGCAAGGCGCAGGAGCACCTGGTGGACGAGGTTCAGGCTGTGTACCGCAGCCAGGGCGTGCAGATCCACGACAAGCACATCGAGATCATCGTGCGGCAGATGCTGCGTCGAGTCCTGGTGCTGGAGCAGGGCGACACCAACCTGCTCCCGTCGGACCTGGTCGACCGGGCACGCTTCGAGGAGGAGAACCGTCGCGTCGTCTCCGAGGGCGGCAAGCCGGCCTCGGGTCGTCCGCAGCTGATGGGCATCACCAAGGCGTCGCTGGCCACCGAGTCGTGGCTCTCGGCGGCGTCGTTCCAGGAGACCACCCGGGTTCTGACGGACGCGGCGATCCACGCCAAGTCCGATTCCCTGATGGGTCTGAAGGAGAACGTGATCATCGGCAAGCTGATCCCGGCAGGCACCGGCCTGGAGCGCTACCGCAACATCCGGGTCGAGCCCACCGAAGAGGCACGGGCGAACGCGTACAACGTCACCGGCTACACCGCCTACGACTACGACTACCCCTCCTCGGGGCAGCCTGTGGTGGCGCTGGACGACTTCTCGTTCCGCTCCTACGACAGCTGAGTCTGTCTGTAACGAAGGGCCGTCTCCCCGCGGGGAGGCGGCCCTTCGCCGTTCCCGGGCGAGTCCAGGCAGGCCCGGAGGGTTTGTCGTGCCAGGTACGACAAACGCTCCAGGGCGTGGGTCTCGCCGAGCTCGACCGACGACAGACGGTCAGGGGGCGGGGGTGATGACCTTGGCGAGGCGCTTGCTGACCGGGCGCCAGGCGAGGCCCATCGCCAGGAGAGCGGCTGCGACGGTCACCACGGGGAGCGAAAGCAGGGGGTTGGCGGCCGCCCAGTCCGGGAGGCCGGCGTACTCCGCGCCCTTGATGAAGAAGCCATGGAACAGGTAGACGACCAGGCTGGCCGCGCCCATCCCCGCGAACCAACCGCCACGGGCGGGCACCCAGGCGAGGACCGCGGCGGCCATCGCGACGGCGGCCCCGATGAGACCCAGCCGCGTGACCATGCCCTCGACGACGCCGACGTCGAGGTCGGCGTACGAGGACCTGTAGTAGAGCCATTCGCTTCCGGCGCGGTGCTCCACCCAGTCGGTGACGAGGACACCCACGGCCAGGACAGCGAGACCCATGACGCGGGTGGAGTAGGAGCGCACCGCTTCGAGGTGGTGGGGCTCGACCAGCAGGCCGATCGTGAAGAACGGCAGAAGCGCCAGCGCGCGGTTGACGTCGAGGTACTCCACCGACACGAGACCGCCGAGCAGGGAGATGCCGATCGAGACCGGTACGGCGTGTGGGATCCGGCGCAGCACTGGCGTCGCCAAGCGCCACAGGACCAACACGACGAGGAACCACATCGTCCAGTGCGGGACGATCCACACGTCTTCGAAGCGCTCGCCTCCCGCGTGATGGCGGAAGAGGACCAGCAGGCCCTCGAAGACGAGGTAGGGCAGCAGCACGGTGGTGGCGAGCTTGCGCAGGTGCCGGCGACTGTAGGTGAACGAGCGCGAGAAGTACCCGGTGATCATGACGAACGCCGGCATGTGCCACAGATAGAGCCAGTCGTAGAGCCGGTTGTTGAACTCGTTGGCCGGCAACCGCTCGTTCCTGGTGGACAGACTGACCTGACACCATTCCCTTGCCCGGGCTCGCACACGGGCAAACCGCGACCGTCCGGACCCGAGCCGCGGCCTAGACTCCCCGGATGGACAGCGACCCTCCGAAGCGGCAGCGGGTGGCGGCGTACGGCCTCGTGCACCGCGACGGAAAGGTGCTGCTCTCGCGGCTGGCACCCCGGGTGCGGTTCCGCGGCTGGACGCTGCCCGGCGGGGGAGTGGACCACGGGGAGCACCCCCGCGATGCATTGCGGCGCGAGATCCACGAAGAGTCCGGGCTGCACGCCGAGCCCGGGCGGATCCTGGATGTCTACTCCACGCACTTCACCGGCGCGCGGCCCGATGGCGTCGTCGAGGACTACCACGGCATCGGACTCATCTTCGACGCTGTGCTGCTGCCGGAGTCGTACGACGTGGAGCCGCAGGTCGTAGAGGTCGACGGCTCCACCGACCTGGCCGCCTGGTTCAGCCCGGAGGAAGCCACCGCCCTCTCCCTGACCGGCGCTGCTCGCTTCGGGCTCGCTCTGTTCGCCGACGCCGCCGCAGGGAGTTTGCCGTGAGCACCGAGACGGTCTTCACCTACGGCGCCCCCGCGCTGAAGTTCGGCAGCGGCGCGGCCGACGAGGTCGGCTTCGACCTCACGACGTACGCCGCGCGGCGGGTCCTGCTGCTCACCGACCCGGGTGTGGCCGCCGCCGGTCACGCCGAGAGGGTCGCAGCCGGGATCCGGGAGCGCGGGGTCGAGGTGGTCGTGTACGACGGAGTGCACGTCGAGCCGACCGACGCCTCGATGCGCGCTGCCGTCGAGTTCGCGCGCGACGGCGGCCCCTGGGACGCCTTCGTCGCCGTCGGGGGCGGCTCGGCGATCGACACCGCCAAGGCGGTCAACCTCCTGGTGACCAACCCAGGCGACCTGATGGACTACCTCAACGCACCCGTCGGGCAGGCGCGCGCCCCCGAGCAGCCGCTGAAGCCCCTGGTCGCGGTGCCGACGACCACCGGGACCGGCAGCGAGAGCACCACCATCTGCGTCCTCGACGTGCTCTCCCTGCGCGTCAAGACCGGCATCAGCCATCCTCGGCTGCGACCCACCCTGGCGGTCGTCGACCCGGAGCTGACGATGTCGCAGCCGTCCGGCGTCACCGCGGCTGCAGGGATGGACATCTTGTGCCACGCCCTGGAGTCCTGGACGGCCCGGCCCTACACGGCGTACACCCGCAAGCGGCCGGAGGAGCGGGTTCCCTACTGTGGCGCGAATCCGATCGCCGACCTGTGGGCCGAGCGCTCCATGACGTTGCTGGCCTCGGCGTTTCGGCGGGCGGTCGCCGACGGCGACGACGTCGAGGCCCGTGAGGAGATGGCGCTGGCTGCGACGTTCGCCGGCCTGGGCTTCGG
This sequence comes from Marmoricola sp., assembly GCA_043427135.1. Taxonomy (GTDB): domain Bacteria; phylum Actinomycetota; class Actinomycetes; order Propionibacteriales; family Nocardioidaceae; genus Marmoricola_A. The sequence goes on from JBHWSH010000290.1 coordinate 6,747, forward strand.
CAACGCCGGCGTGCACATCCCGCACGCCAACGCCTACCCGATCGCCGGCAGGGTGCGCGACTTCCGGCCAGACGGCTACCCGCAGGACGCCCCGATGGTGCCCCACGGCATGGCGGTCGCGTTGACGGCCCCCGAGGCCTTTCGGTTCACCTTCGACGCCTCACCGCAGCGCCACCTCCTGGCAGCCGAGCTGCTCGGCGGCACCTCGCGCGACGTCACTGGCGCGGACGTGCTCCCGGCCGTGCTCGGTGACCTCATGCGCGACATCGGCATGCCCAACGGCCTCGCCGCCGTCGGGTACGCCGAGAGCGACGTCCCCGACCTCGTGACCGGAGCGATGCAACAGCAGAGGCTGCTGGCCACGGCTCCCAAGGACGTCGGTCCCGACGACCTGGCCCGGATCCTGTCGGCCTCTCTGGAACTGTGGTGACCGCACGAGATGCCTTCTGGCTCTCCGTCCTGGTGTACGCCGCGGCGCTGGCCTGGGCGCGGACGGCGCTGCCGGAGGAAGTGCCGCTGCACTTCGGGGCCGGCGGCGAGCCGGATCGGTGGGGCTCGCGCGCCGAAGCGCTGTGGACGTTCGGCCTGATCGGCGCGGGGGTGGCACTGATCCTCGGCGGCCTGCCCGCCCTCGTGGGGAGGATCTCGCTGCGGTCGCCGTTCGTGAACCTCCCGCACAAGGACTGGTGGACGGCCACGCCCGAACGGGAGAAGGAGGCGCACCGGCGCATCAGCACGGACCTGTTCGGCGTGGCCGCGGCGACGATGGTCTTGCTGGTCGTGTCCCTGGTGTTCACCGTCGATGCCGCCAACAGCAGCGAGCCCGCACTCGGCCGGCCGTTCTGGATCGTCGTCATCGCCTACACCGGCGGTGTCCTGATCTGGGCGGTGTCGCTGTCCTGGTGGCGCTACCGGCCGCAGGAGGGCCGGTGAACGACGCGGACCTGGTCGCCGCGCTGCACGCCGTCGGTGTCCACGACGTCGACGACTCGCCACTGGCCCGTTCGCTCTACAGCAGCGACGCCTCGATCTACCGCATCCCTCCGCGGGTGGTGGTCCGCCCCAGACACGTCGACGAGCTGGATGCGGTGCTCGCGGTCGTCGGTGACACGGGCGTCCCGCTGACCGTGCGCGGCGCCGGCACCTCGATCGCCGGCAACGCAGTCGGTCCCGGCATCGTCGTCGACACCTCGCGCCATCTCGGCCGGGTGCTCGAGCTGGACACCGAGGCCGGGACGGCGACGGTCGAGACCGGCACCGTGCACGCGACCCTGCAGCAGCGAGCCGTGCGGCAGGGGTGGCGGTTCGGCCCCGACCCCTCGACCCACACCCGGTGCACCGTCGGCGGCATGATCGGCAACAACGCCTGCGGCTCCCGAGCCCTGGCCTACGGACGCACGGTCGACAACGTCATCGCGCTCGACGCCGTCATCGCCGACGGATCCGCGGTCTCTGCCCTGACCGAGCGACTCGCGGCTCTGGTGGACGCCGAGCTCGCGACGATCCGCACCGAGTCAGGCCGCTTCACCCGACAGGTCAGCGGCTACTCGCTCGAGCACTTGCTGCCCGAGAACGGCCGGTCCCTCGATCGATTCCTGGTCGGCAGCGAAGGCACGCTGGCCGTCGTACGCCGGGCGACGGTGCGGTTGGTGCGCGACGCCCCGCACCGGACGCTTGTGGTGCTCGGCTACGGCTCGATGCTCGAGGCCGCGGACGCCGTACCCGGCCTGCTCGCGCACCGGCCGGTCGCCTGCGAGGGCATGGACGAACGCCTGACCGCCCTCGTCGCGAGCACGCCGCCCCTGCCGCGGGGGCGGGGCTGGCTGCTGGTCGAGCTCGCGGGGGAGTCGCCCTCGGCGCTCGCGCGCGCGGAATAC
>JBHWSH010000291.1:0-11554 GCA_043427135.1 Marmoricola sp.
CGCCTAGCGGCTCGGCTCCTCAACCACCAACTTCGGCTCCGCCGTATGGGGGATGAGTCAGGGGGGAGTCAGGGGTGGGTGGGGACGTAACCCTGTGGCAGCGCCGACCCAGGTCGCACTAGGTTCGACGCGGCGGACCACCGCCGCGCCCACCATGTGCCCCGGAGGAACCGTGAACGACCGGACCGTCGCCGCCCAGGCGATCGACCTGACCAAGACGTACGGCGAGGGGCAGGCCGAAGTGCGCGCCCTCGACGGGGTGACGCTCGACCTGTACGCCGGGGAGTTCACCGCCGTGATGGGCCCCTCGGGGTCGGGCAAGTCCACGTTGATGCACTGCTGCGCGGCGCTCGACAAGGTCACCAGCGGGACCGTCCTCGTCGGCGACACCGACCTGTCTCGGCTGAACGACAAGGAGCTGACCCGGCTGCGGCGCGACCGCATCGGCTTCGTCTTCCAGTCCTTCAACCTGGTGCCGACCCTGACCGCGGAGGAGAACATCGCCCTCCCGATGTCGATCGCGGGTCGCAAGCCCGACCGGGAGTGGTACGACCTGGTGATCAGCACCGTGGGTCTCGGCGACCGACTGCACCACCGGCCCAACGAGCTCTCCGGCGGACAGCAGCAGCGGGTCGCGGTGGCCCGGGCCCTGGCCAGCCGGCCCAGCATCGTCTTCGCCGACGAGCCGACCGGCAACCTCGATTCGCGTGCCGGCGCCGAGGTGCTGGCGCTGCTGCGGCGTTCCGTCGACGAGTTCGGCCAGACCGTCGTCATGGTGACCCACGACCCGGGCGCCGCCGGTTGGACCGACCGGGTCGTCTTCCTCGCCGACGGCAAGGTCGTCGACGAGATGCGCGAGCCGGACGCCGAGAAGGTGCTGGCGCGGATGGCGCGCTTCACCCACGGCGGACACGACACCGCGGCGGCCGGCTGATGCTCAAGGTCACCTGGCGCAACCTGGTCGCCCGCAAGCTCAGACTCCTGCTCAGCGCCTTCGCCATCGTCCTCGGCGTCGCGTTCGTCGCCGGGTCGCTGACGTTCACCGACGCGATCGAGCGCAGCTTCGACGACATCATCGAGGGCTCCACCGCCGACGTCGAGATCGGCTACGAGGGCGCCAACGACTGGGACTCGCAGAACGACGCACGCACGATCCCTGCCTCCGTCGTCGACGAGCTGCGGGAGCTGCCCGGCGCGGAGAGCGTGCATCCGACGGCGTCGGTCATGTCGGTCTACCTGCTCGACCAGGACGGCAAGCTCGTCGGCGGCAACGGCCCCCCGGGGCTGTCCTTCAACTTCAGCGATGCCCGGGCGGTCACCGGCCGGCCCATCATGACGCTCGTCGAGGGCGAGCTGCCCGGGCCGTCCACCGGCCTGCCCCAGGTCGCGATCGACGCCAACACCCTCAGCAAGACCGACTACGAGGTCGGCGACACCGTCACCCTCGTCACCCCCGGCACCCCTCCCACGATCGAGGCCGAGCTGGTCGGCGTGGTCGAGTTCGGTGCCGGCAGCACGGGCGGCGCGAGCCTGACCATCTTCGACGTCGACTACATGCAGAAGCAGTTCTTCGACGGCAAGGACGTCTACTCGACCGTCTCGCTCAACACCGCAGACGGCGTGTCCCAGACCGAGCTGGCCGAGGCCGCCCAGAAGGTCCTGCCCGACGAGGTCATCGCCCGGCCCGGCGACGAGATGGTCGAGACGAACCAGGACGCGATCGGCGAGGTGCTGGGCTTCCTCAACAACTTCCTGCTGGTCTTCGCGGCGGTGTCCCTCGTCGTCGGCACCTTCCTCATCATCAACACGTTCTCGATCCTCGTCGCCCAGCGCAGCCGCGAGCTCGCGCTCCTGCGCGCACTCGGCGCGTCCCGCAAACAGGTGAACCGGTCGGTCCTGCTGGAGTCGGTCGCCGTCGGTCTCATCGGGTCGACCCTCGGGGCAGGGCTGGGGTTCCTGGTGGCGCTGCTGCTCTCTGCGGTCGCCGGGGCCTTCGGGCTCGACCTGGGCGACCCCGACTTCCGGCTCCTGCCGAGCACCCTCGTCGCGTCGTACGCCGTCGGCATCCTCGTGACGGTCGTGGCCGCCTACCTGCCCGCTCGCCGGGCGTCGCGTCTCATGCCCGTCCAAGCGCTGCGTGACGACGTCGCCATGCCGGAGTCGTCCCTGCGGATCCGCGTGATCGCCGGGACGGGACTGGTGCTGCTCGGCTCGGTCGGGATGGTCGCCGGACTGACCGGGATGGTCGACCAGGAGCTGTGGTTCATCGGTCTGGGCATGCTCGCGATCCTCGTCGGCGTCTCGGCTCTCGCCCCGATGCTCGGCGTACCGGTGATCCGGGTGTTCGGCGTGCTCTACAAGCCGTTCGGCACCGTCGGCCTTCTGGCCACGGAGAACTCGTTCCGCAACCCACGGCGTACCGCCGCGACCGCCAGCGCCCTCATGGTGGGGCTCGCGCTGATGGCGATGATGGCGATGCTCGGCAGCTCCGCGCGCGCCAGCGTCGACGTCGCCATCGAAGAGTCGCTCACCTCCGAGTACGTCGTCTCCAATGCGATCGGCCAGCCCTTCTCGACCGACGTCGCGGAGCAGATCCGTCAGGTCGACGGTGTCGAGACAGTGGCGGCGCTCCGCTTCGGCGCCGCGGGGATCAACGACGAGGACGACCAGGTCTTCCTGGGCGCGGTCGACCCCGCGGACTTCGCGCAGGCGATGGAGATGCCGATGGCGCAGGGGTCGCTCCAGGATCTCGCCGAAGGCAAGGTCCTGGTGAACTCCAGCGTGCTCGCCGACCGCGGGCTGAAGATCGGCGACGAGGTTACGCTGTTGTTCCAGGGCGGCCCGGTCGACGTCGAGATCGCCGGAGCGTTCGAGGACACCGGGACCGTGCCTGCCGACTGGCTGACCACACAGAGCACCCTCGAACAAGGCGGCCTCCTGCCGCTGGACTCGATGCTCTTCGTCACCCGGGACGAGGGCTCCGACGCCGACCAGGTGGCCGACGAGATCGAGGAGGTCATCGCGGACCTGCCGACGGTGACGCTGAAGGACTCCCAGGGCTTCGCCGCCGAGCAGAAGGGACAGATCGACACGTTCCTCGGGTTCATCAACGCATTGCTGATCCTCTCGGTGCTCATCGCGCTGCTGGGTGTCGTCAACACCCTCGCGCTGTCGGTCATCGAGCGGACCCGCGAGGTCGGGCTCCTGCGTGCCATCGGGATGAGCCGGCGGCAGCTGCGTTCGATGATCCGGCTCGAGGCCGTGGTCATCTCGGTCCTCGGCGCGATTCTCGGCGTCGGACTCGGCGTCTCGTTCGGCTGGGCGCTGCTTCGCGCCTTGCAGGACGAGGGCCTCACCGAGACGGTGGTGCCCGTCGGCACCCTGACGCTGTTCGTCGTGGCCGCGGCTGTCCTGGGAGTGCTCGCTGCGGTGTTCCCTGCCCGGCGAGCCGCGCGCCTCGACGTACTCCAGGCGATCACCACCGACTGAGTGGGCGAAGCGCGACCGAGGTCCCTCCCGCGACTGCCTGGCTGAGGCACAGATCAGGTCCTTTCGGCCATGTTTGACGGACGCCCGCTCGTGTCACAGTAGAGATCGGGGGATCGCGAGGAGGGCGCATGAGCGACGCGACGACGTACGACGGTGCGCGCGCCGGCACGAGCGTCCACAAGCACGTCCAGGTCCGGGAGTACGTCCGCGGCCTGGTCGGCGGTGCCCCTCCGGGCACGCCGGCTCCCTCCGAGCGCGAGCTCGTCCAGCAGTTCGGGGTCGCCCGGATGACCGTCCGCCAGGCCCTGGACGCCCTGGTCGGCGAGGGCCTGCTCGAGCGCGTCCCGGGTCGCGGCACGTTCGTCGCGCACAAACGACATGAGCGCACCCCGCAGCTGCTCGGCTACGGCGAGGAGATGCGCCGCCGCGGGATGCAGCCGGAGACCAGGACGCTGCTGGCGCGGCAGGAGGCAGCAGGCCCCGGGGTGGCTCGCGTCCTGGAGATCGAGGTCGGCGCCCGGGTCGTGCACTGGCAGCGACTGCGGCTGGCCGACGGCACGCCGATGTGCGTCCAGGACGCCTACCTGCCGTTGCACCTCGTCCCGGGGCTGCTCGAGGCGCTCCCGACCTCGCTGTACGCCGAGCTCGAGCGCCGTGGTCTCGGACCGGTCTGGGGCGAGGACTCCGTGGAGTGCGGGGCCGCCGAGGAGGCTGAGGCACGGCTGCTCGGAGTCCGCCCAGCGCAGGCGGTGCTCAAGCTGGCCCGTCGGGCGTTCGCCGACAGCGGACCGATCGAGGTCTCGCGCTCGACCTACCGCGCCGACCGCTACACCGTGTGGGTTCCCCGCACCCGCCACCCGCGCCACGTCTGAGCCTACGCTGGCCTTGTGGGCAGCCCGGAGATCCAGCGCTGGGAGCTGACCGCCCGAGGGCGTCGTCACCGGGTTGAGGCAGAAGGCTCATGGAGCCAGACCGCGCGTTGGTACGTGGACGACGAGCTCGTCGCCTCGCACACCAGCATGAACGACAAGCTCACCCTCGTCGCCGACCCGGACAACGGCGAGGCCATCCGGGTCCGCTTCAGCGCGCTCGGACGTGGCCTGCGCGCGACCCTCTTCCACGGCGACGAGGAGCTGCCGGCAAAGGATCGGGTCGACATCGGGCTCGGTGGGCTCGACCTCACGCCGGAGCCAGGATCACCGGCGGCACGCCGAGAGGACCGCATCCGCCTGCACCCGATGCGGCACACGCTCATCGCCACGGCCGGGGGAGTGGCCAAGGTCGTCGTACCCATCGTCCTGGCGGCGGTCGCGTTCCGATTCGTCATCGACATCCCCTGGCCCGATATAGACCTGCCCCGCATCCCGTGGCCCAGCATCCCCTGGCCCGAGATCCCGTGGCCGCAGATCCCCTAGCCGGACTGGACCCTCCCGGCCTGGCAGCTGCCGGCCTGGGTGCGTTGGCTGCTTGAGGCTCTGAAGTACATCTGGCCGGTCCTGCTGGCCCTGGCCATCGCGATCACCGAAGTCCGGCGCCGACGCAAGCAGGACGCTTTGCGCGCAGAGGCGCAGCGCTCGGACGAGGACGAAGAGGAGCAGCCGCCGGCGTGAGCGACGTCAGCGCCTGATCGAGCTCAGCTCTCCCAGGGGCGCCACCTCACGACCGGAGTGCTCACACACCCAGGTCGGGTCGGGCCCCAGCTCGGGCTGAATGTAGAGCGCGTGGGTATCGTCGTCCTCGCACGAGCGGCACAACGGCCAGCGGCCGACGGTGTCCAGCAGCGCGTCCTGCACGTCCTGGGCGACCAGCCCGGCGACGTACTCCCGGCCCTCCTCCCACTGCGAACACCACCACCGTCGCGTGGTCACCGAAGCCTCCAGGTGGGACACCGACGCCGCGTCGGCGATCCCGGTGGCCTCGAGGTCGCGCAGCACCAGCGCGCGGGCGTCGAGCAACGGATCGGGGCTGGCCATGATCTCCATTGTGCGCGGTGGCCCTATGATCGGCCCTCATGTCGCGCTTCCGCCTGCTTCTGCCCGTCTCCCTGATGGTCTTGTCGTTGGTCGCCTGCGGCGACCAGGACGAGGGCCCCGCCTCGGCGTCCGAGAGCCCCACCCAGGCGGCCGAAAGCAGCGCCGACGCCGGCGGCGAGTGCGAGTACGTCGAGACCGGGTTCGGCGCCAAGGAGGTCGACCTGCCTCCGTCCGCACCCGACCCCGCCGACTCGCTCACGATCGCCACCGACCGCGGCGACATCACCGTGGAGCTCTCCGGCGAGACCCCCTGCACCTCGGGATCGTTCACCTCGCTGGCCGAGCAGGGCTACTTCGACGACACCCCTTGCCACCGGCTCACCACCGAAGGCATCTTCGTGCTGCAGTGCGGCGACCCGACCGGGTCGGGCAGTGGCGGACCGGGCTACAGCTTCGCCGACGAGCTCACCGGCGCCGAGACGTATCCCGCGGGCACCGTCGCGATGGCCAACGCGGGCCCCGACACGAACGGGTCGCAGTTCTTCCTCGTCTACGAGGACACCCAGCTGCCCCCGGCGTACACCGTCTTCGGGAGCATCGACGAGGACGGCCTCTCGGTCGTGCGCGGCATCGCCGAGGAGGGCACCGACAGCGGCGCCGGCGACGGCGCGCCGGCCAGTGAGGTCCTCATCGAGTCGGTGAGCTGAGGCCGCTGCGGCACCTCAGAGGTCGGGGGAGTCGGCCAGGTCCTGCGCGTCGATGATCGAGTAGGCGTAGCCCTGCTCGGCGAGGAACCGCTGCCGGTGCTGGGCGAACTCCGCATCCACCGTGTCGCGGGTGACGAGCGTGTAGAAGCGCGCGGAGCGGCCGTCTTCCTTGGGACGCAGCAGCCTGCCCAGCCGCTGGGCCTCCTCCTGGCGTGACCCGAACGACCCCGACACCTGGACCGCGACGGTCGCCCCCGGCAGGTCGACGGAGAAGTTCGCCACCTTCGACACCACCAGCAGCCGCTCCTCGCCGGCTCGGAAGGCGTCGAAGAGCCGCTCGCGCTCCTTGACCGGCGTCTCGCCCTTGATCACCGAGGCCTGCAGCGCGTCGCCGATCTCGTCGAGCTGGTCGAGGTACTGCCCGATCACCAGCGTGGGCTCGCCCGGGTGCCGCTCGACGATCTGCTGCACCAGCTTGGTCTTCTCGAAGGTGCTGGCGGCCAGCCGGTAGCGCTCTTCGGGCTCGGCTGTGGCGTAGGCCAGCCGCTCGCCCTCGGGGAGCGTCACCCGCACCTCGATGCACTCCGCCGGTGCGATCCAGCCCTGGGATTCGATGTCCTTCCACGGCGCGTCGTAGCGCTTTGGGCCGATCAGCGAGAACACGTCGCCCTCGCGGCCGTCCTCGCGCACGAGCGTCGCCGTCAGGCCGAGGCGGCGCCGCGCCTGCAGGTCGGCGGTCATCCGGAAGATCGGGGCCGGCAGCAGGTGCACCTCGTCGTACACCACCAGGCCCCAGTCGCGCGCGTCGAGCAGCTCCAGGTGCGTGTAGACGCCCTTGCGGCGGGTGGTGAGCACTTGGTACGTCGCGATGGTGACCGGCTTGATCTCCTTCTTCGCCCCGGAGTACTCGCCGATCTCGTCCTCGGTCAGCGAGGTGCGTTTGATCAGCTCGTCGCGCCACTGTCGCGCGGAGACGGTGTTGGTCACCAGGATCAGCGTGGTCGCGCGGGCGGTCGCCATCGCGCCGGCGCCGACGAGGGTCTTGCCGGCGCCGCAGGGGAGTACGACGACCCCGGAGCCTCCGTGCCAGAAGGAGTCGATGGCGTCGCGCTGGTAGTTGCGCAGCTGCCAGTCGTCCTGCCGCAGGTCGATCGGATGCGCTTCGCCGTCGACGTAGCCGGCGTAGTCCTCCGCGGGCCAGCCGAGCTTGAGCAACGCCTGCTTGAGGTTGCCGCGCTCGCTCGGATGGACGACGACGGTGAGCTCATCGACCCGCTCGCCGAGCATGCCCTGCACCTTCTTGGCGCGCAGGACCTCCTCGAACACCGGGCGGTCGGTGCCGGTGAGGACCAGGCCGTGGGTGGGGTGCTTGTCCAGGCGCAGGCGCCCGTAGCGCGCCATGGTCTCGGCGACGTCGACCAGCAGAGCGTGCGGGACGGCGTACCGGCTGTAGGTGAGGAGCGTGTCGACGACCTGCTCGGCGTCATGGCCGGCGGCGCGCGCGTTCCACAGGCCGAGCGGGGTCAGCCGGTAGGTGTGGATGTGCTCGGGCGAGCGCTCCAGCTCCGCAAACGGGGCGATCGCCTTGCGGCACTCGGCGGCCAGCTCGTGGTCGATCTCGAGGAGGAGGGTCTTGTCGGACTGCACGATCAGGGGGCCGTCGTTCACTCCGTCGATGGTACGGCGGCGGGGAACCGTGCCAAGGTGGGGTTTCGAGACGCTCACTCCGTTCGCTCCTCAACCACCGAGGTATCGAGAGAGGCACCGATGACCAGCCGCACCTACGAGCTCGACCGCAAGCACGTCTTCCACTCCTGGTCGGCCCAGGCCACCCTCGACCCGATGGTCGTGGAGAAGGCCGAGGGGTCCTACCTCTGGGACGACCAGGGCAACCGCTTCCTCGACCTCTCCTCCCAGCTGGTCTTCACCAACATCGGGCACCAGCACCCACGTGTGGTCAAGGCCATCCAGGACCAGGCCGCCAAGCTCTGCACGATCGCACCGCAGCACGCCAACGACGCCCGCTCGGAGGCCGCGCGGCTGATCGCCGAGATCTCCCCCGAAGGCTTGGAGCACGTCTTCTTCACCAACGGCGGCGCCGAGGCGATCGAGCACGCGGTGCGGATGGCGCGGCTGCACACCGGACGGATCAAGGTGCTCTCGCGCTACCGCAGCTACCACGGCGGCACCAACACCGCGATCAACGTCACCGGCGACCCGCGTCGCTGGCCCAACGACTACGGCTCGGCCGGCACTGTGAAGTTCTTCGGCCCGTTCCTCTACCGCTCGGAGTTCGACGCCACCACCGAGGAGGAGGAGAGCGAGCGCGCCCTGCGGCACCTGCGGCGTACCGTCGAGCTCGAGGGCCCCGGCACCATCGCCGCCATCGTGTTGGAGACCATCCCGGGCACGGCCGGCATCATGCCGCCGCCGCCGGGCTACCTCGCCGGGGTGCGCGAGCTGTGCGACGAGCACGGCATCGTGATGATCCTCGATGAGGTCATGGCCGGCTTCGGCCGGGCCGGGACCTGGCTCGCGCTGGACCACTACGGCGTCACCCCTGACCTGATCACGTTCGCGAAGGGCGTCACCTCGGGCTACGTGCCGCTGGGCGGGGTGATCATCTCCGGCGGCATCTACGACACGTTCGCCGAGCGGGTCTACCCCGGCGGGCTGACGTACTCCGGCCATCCGCTCGCCGCGGCCGCCGCCGTCGCGACCATCGAGACGATGCGCGACGAAGGCATGGTCGAGCAGGCGCTGCGGCTGGGCGAGGACGTGCTCGGCCCCGGCCTCGCCGAGCTGGCGGAGAAGCATCCCTGTGTCGGGGACGTCCGCGGGGTTGGTGCGTTCTGGGCGATCGAGCTCGTCCGCGACCGCGGCACCAAGGAGCCGCTCGCGCCGTACGGCGGCAGCAGCCCGGCGATGAACGAGGTCGTCGCCGCGTGCAAGAAGAACGGCGTGCTGCCGTTCGTGAACTTCAACCGCATCCACGTGGTGCCACCGCTCAACATCAGCCACGAGGAGGCACGCGAGGGGCTCGCCGTGCTCGACGCCGCGCTGTCCGTGGGCGATGCCCATGTCGCGAGCTGAGACGGTCTACGAACGACTTCGACCCAGCGATGCTGTCGTCGACGCCGCCCTGCGCGGCGTACGCGACGGTGTCTTCTGGATCGAGGACGTCTCACCACCCTCGTTCCCGGCGCTGAGTCTTTCCTTGGAGACTGACCTCGCGATCGTGGGCGGCGGCTACGCCGGGCTGTGGGCAGCCGTCCGCGCCAAGCAGCGCGACCCGGGACGGCGGGTGGTGCTGCTCGAGGCGCGTCGGCTCGGCTGGGCGGCGTCGGGACGCAACGGCGGCTTCTGCGACGCCTCGATCACACACGGCGAGGAGAACGGACGGGCCCGCTGGCCCGAGGAGTACGACGTGCTCGCGCGGCTTGGCGCCGAGAACCTGTCCGGGATCCACCGCACGGTTGAAGAGTTCGGCATGGACGTCGACCTCGAGCGCACCGGCGAGCTCACCGTGGCGGTCGAGGAGCACCAGGTGGAGTGGCTGCGCGAGGCCGCCGCGTCCGGGGGCGGGCGGTTTCTGGATGGGCCGCAGGTGCGCGCGGAGGTCGACAGCCCGACGTACCTCGCCGGGCTGCAGTCCGACGACACCTCGCTGATCCACCCAGCCAAGATGGTGCGCGAGCTGGCGCGGGTCGCCACCGAGCTGGGTGTCGAGATCTTCGAGGAGAGTCGGGTGCGGACGCTGTCGACGTCCGGCCGATCGGGTCTCGTCATGCTGCAGACCGACCGCGCGGCCGTCCGGGCTTCGCAAGTCGTCAGCGCGACGAACGTCTTTCCGTCGCTGCTGCGCCGCTACCGGGCTTTCACTGTCCCGGTCTACGACTACGTCCTGATGACCGAGCCACTGAGCGCCGCGCAGCTGGCGTCGATCGGGTGGCGCGACCGGCAGGGGCTAGCCGACTCCGGCAACCAGTTCCACTACTACCGGCTCAGCGCCGACAACCGGATCCTCTTCGGCGGCTACGACGCGATCTACCGGTTCGGCAAGAGGGTGCGGGCGGCGTACGAGCATCGTCCGTCGAGCTATCGGCGCCTGGCCGAGCATTTCCTCACGACCTTCCCGCAGCTCGAGGGGGTGCGGTTCACCCACCAGTGGGCCGGAGCGATCGACACCTCGACGCGGTTCGCGGCGTTCTACGCGCTGGCAAGGCAGGGTCGGGTCGCGCACACCGCGGGGTTCACCGGGCTCGGTGTCGGTGCGACGCGCTTCGCCGCCGACGTCGTACTCGACCTGCTCGCCGGTGAGGACACGGAACGGACGCGGTTGGAGATGGTGCGCCGGCTTCCGGTGCCGTTCCCTCCCGAGCCGGTCGCGTCGGTGGGAATCCATGCCACCCGCTGGTCCCTCGACCGCGCCGACCGCAACGAGGGCCGCCGCAACCTCTGGCTCCGCGCCCTCGACCGAGCCGGTCTCGGCTTCGACTCCTGAAGCCGCTCGCCGAGTCGGCGCCAGTTCTGTGGGTGGTAACCCGCGAGTCGGCGCCAGTTCGGGGTAGTAATCCCGCGAGTCGGCGCCACTTCGGGCGCGAGCCGGCGCCAGTTCGGCCCACACGTCGTACGCCGTCAGACGAGTTGAGCGTGGAGCTCCTGCACCGCGCGGGCGAGCCGGAGATCGCGATCGGTGAGTCCGCCGGCGTCGTGCGACCAGGTGGTGACGCGCAGGATGTCGGGGTAGCGGATGTCGAGATCGGCGTGGTGGTCGAGGCCGTCGCAGGTCTGGGCGACTCGATGCGCAAGCTCACCGGCCCTGCTGAAAGAACCGCAGGCGAGCTCAGCGGTGGCGCGGTCGTCTTGTACGTGCCAGGCGGACAGTCCGGCGTCGGCGAAGTCCTGGGCGGTCAGCAACTCGGTCATCGCTCATGCCTACTGGGCGGCGGGCGACGTGTCCAGACTTCGCGTGCGGCAGGAACTGGCGCCGACTCGCGGGGGATGCGGCACGAACTGGCGCCGACTCGCGCACCTCACCGTCGGAACTGGCGCCGACTCGGCGGAGAGGGGGTCAGGGGAGGGGGCGGACGGAGTGGATGCGGTGGACGGCAAAGGAGCGGTCGTCCTCGGTGCGGTGGTCGATGGCGAGCAGTCGGCCGCCCTCGACACGGACGGGGTCGATGATCCGGTCGTGGGTGGAGCCGTCGTTGTCGACGTAACCGATCCACACGCTGGCGCCTGCCTCAACCGCCTCCCGAAGCAGCGCGAGGATCGCTGCCGGCGACTGCCTGCCTTCGGGGTTACCCGTTGCCGGCCGGACCGCGGCGCTGCGGTCGCCGGCGCGGATCGCGGTCACCGTCGCGGCACTGCGCGCAGCGATGC
>JBHWSH010000292.1:0-3058 GCA_043427135.1 Marmoricola sp.
TGCTCGTCGCGTGCTGGACGGGGCGGCACCCTCCGTCGACACGGTCTTCTTCGGCGGGGGCACCCCGACCCTCCTCGACCCTGGCGACCTGCTGCAGGTGCTGGACGCCGTACGCCGCGAGCTCGGTCTCGCTGCGGACGCGGAGGTGAGCCTCGAGGCCAACCCCGACAGCGTCGACCTCGACAGCCTGACTGCGTTGCGGGCCGGCGGGTTCAACCGGATCTCGTTCGGCATGCAGTCGGCCGTCTCCCACGTCCTGCGCGTGCTCGACCGCACCCACGACCCGGAGCGGGTGCCGCAGGCCGTCGCGTGGGCGCGCGAGGCCGGGTTCGAGCAGGTCAGCCTCGACCTCATCTACGGAACTCCAGGGGAGTCGCTGGACGACTGGCGCCGGTCGCTGGACGCCGCGCTTTCCTGCGGGCCCGACCACGTGTCGGCGTACGCGCTGATCGTCGAGGAGGGCACGGCACTGGCCCGCCGGGTGCGCCGCGGCGAGGTGGCGATGACCGACGACGACGACCTGGCCGACAAGTACCTGCTGGCAGACGAGTTGCTGAGCTCGGCCGGGCTCGGCTGGTACGAGGTGTCCAACTGGGCGGCGGACGAGGCGGCGCGCTGCCGGCACAACCAGCTCTATTGGCAGGGCGGCGACTGGTGGGGGATCGGTCCCGGCGCCCACTCCCACGTCGGCGGGGTGCGCTGGTGGAACGTCAAGCACCCGGCGGCGTACGCCGGCAGGTTGGCCGAGGGTCTCAGTCCTGCGGCCGGACGTGAGGTCCTCGACGACGACACCCGGCGCCTGGAGCGGATCCTGCTGGAGACCCGGCTCGTCGACGGGCTGCCGCTCGGCCTTCTCGACCCCGCGGGACTCGCGCAGGTCCCCGACCTCGCGGCTCGGGGAGTGGGCGAGGTGCGTGGGGAGCGCTTCGTGCTGTCGCTGCGAGGCCGGCTGCTCGCCGACGGCGTGGTCCGAGACCTCGTCGCCTGAGCAACGGCATAGCTCGGCTGCGGCGACGGCGCACTAAGGTGAGGCCGTGACGTACCCACCTGGACCCGGTCCCGACCAACAGCCCCCGCCGGAGAACTACGGCTACGGCTACGGGCAAGTTCCCGGCGCGCCGTACGGCGTCGATCCCAAGACCGGCATCCCGTTCTCCGACAAGTCCAAGCTGATCGCCGGGCTCCTGCAGATCCTGCTGCCGTTCGGGATCGGCCGGATGTACATGGGCAACGTCGGGCTGGGCGTGGCTCAGCTCGTGGTCACGCTGGTCACGTGCGGTGTGGGCGCTGTCTGGCCCTTCGTCGACGGCATCTTGATCCTGGTCGGCGACCCGCGGGACGACGCCGGTCGCCCTCTGCGGACCTGACTATCAGCGGGCGTCGTCGGGCGCGGTGACGAAGTCGATGAGCTCCTCGACGCGTCCGAGCAGCGCCGGCTCGAGATCGGCATAGCTGGTGACCTTGCCGAGGATGTGCTTCCAGGCGCGCGCGATGTCGGCCTGGTCGCGATGCGGCCAGCCCAGCTGCTGGCAGACGCCGCGCTTCCACGCGATGGTGCGCGGGATCTTCGGCCAGGCCTCCATGCCGAGCCGGTCCGGCTTGACCGCCTGCCAGATGTCGACGAACGGGTGTCCGACGATCAGCACGTGACGACCGACCGGGCTCTTCGCGATGGAGGCGGCGATCCGGCTCTCCTTGGAGCCGGCCACCAGGTGGTCGACGAGGACGCCGACGCGGCGCTCGGGTCCCGGCCGGAAGTCCTGCAGGTGCTCGGCCAGGTCGTCGACGCCATCGAGGTACTCCACCACCACGCCCTCGACACGCAGGTCGTCGCCCCAGACCTTCTCCACCAGCTCCGCGTCGTGGCGGCCCTCGACGAAGATCCGGCTCGCCCGGGCGACCCGCGCCTTGGTGCCGGGCACCGCGACCGAGCCCGACGCCGTACGGCTTGGCGCTGCGGGGCCCTTGCGGACCGGGGGGCGAAGGATGACCGGCACCCCTTCGAGCAGGAAGCCCGGGCCGAGCGGGAAGGTGCGGTGGCGGCCGCGACGGTCCTCCAGGGTGACGGTGTCCAGCTGTCGGTCCACGTCGACGATCTCCCCGCACCAGTCGGTGGTGACCTCTTCGACGACCAGCCCTTGGTCGGCGGTGATCTCCACCGCGCGGCCGTTCTTGGGTGCGCGCCAGTCGGTGTTGAGCACGTCGCTGCCGTAGCGGTCGATCATGGCGCCGACGCTAGACCATCGGCAGGCGGCGTCCCCCTGGTGGCAGGTGGGCGTATCCGCGTGTCACGGCATCGCGCAGCGCTTCCTTCGGGAAGGGCCACTCACCTGCGTCCAGGGCCTCCTCGGGTCGTACGCCGCGACCGGCGAGGTCGGAGATCGTCTGGGCGACCATCGCGACGTCCTCCATCTGCGTGCGGAGGAACTCCTGGTCGACGACGTCGCCGTGGCCGGGCACCAGGAGTGTCTGGGAGTCGACCATGCCCAGCACGATGTCGAGGGTCGCGCCCCATTCGAGGGGATAGGAGTCCGGTCCGTACGCCGGTGGGCCGGAATCCTCGATCAGGTCGCCGGCGACGAGCACGTGCGCGTCCGGCACCGCGACCACGACGTCGCCGGCGGTGTGGCCTCGGCCGGGGTGGACGATCTCGACGTAGCGGTCGCCGAGGTCCAAGGCGCGCACCGAGACCAACGTCGTGTCCGCGGTGTCGATGCCCGCCGCCTCGTGGGCGATCACGGGCGCCTCGGGCGCGTGCTCCCGGAGCACGACGTTGCCTGCCACGTGGTCGAAGTGCGCATGGGTGTTGACGACTGCCAGGACGTCGGCTGACGTGGCCCGGCGCAAGTCCTGGAGCATGTGCCGAGCTGCGTCCTCCGACCCCAAGGTGTCCACCACGAGCAAGCCGGCTTCGCCGGCGACCGCGACGACATTGACGTCCATCCCCTGGTAGCGGGCCACCCAGACACGATCGGCGATCTCGATGAATCCCTCGTCGGGGGGCAGAGCCGGACGTGGAGCGCGGGTGTTCACCACCTCAGCCTAGTAGGATTGACTA
>JBHWSH010000293.1:0-13147 GCA_043427135.1 Marmoricola sp.
CCCTCCGGTCGACATCATGACCGACCGGGGCACCTTGCGCCTGATGCCCACTCATGTCGCCGCCGGTCCGTTGTCTCAAGGCGCTTGGAGGAATCCGGCGAGCATGGTGAGCGCTTCGTCGGTTGAGGCGTCGCTGTTTTCCCAGTCGTCGTACTCGTCGAGGGTGACCCCGGCACGCAGGTAGGCGATGACCCGGTCGGCGGGGAGGCCGGTGGCGAGCCATTCGACGTCCTCCTCGTTGGTCGTGAGGTCGATGACCGTCAGTGCCTGTTCCGGGGTGTAGCGGCGGTCGTAGAAGCAGATGGCTTCGGCGGCCTCAAACCCTTGCGAGTGCCAGGCGATGGCTTGGTCGAGTGGGATGCCGTGGTCGTCGTAGGCGATGGCTTCGGCTGCGACGATGGACGAGCCAGCCGTCCAGGTCGAGCCGTCGGCCCACGCTTCGGCGTCCGCGCGTGAGAAGCAGGCGTCTAGGAGCATCGAGACGATGACTGACCTGTCGGTGGGCGGGAGCCAAACGCTGTGCGTGAGGGCGTTCATGGCTTGTCCTGTTGGTTTCCGGGCGTAGGGGTGGCAGTCGGGTACGAGTCGTGCTCGGCTTGTTCGGGGTGCGGGTCGTGGCCTTGGTCGTGCAAGAGCCGGAGGTCGGTCTCGGTAAGCGGGGTACGCGCTTGGTCTGCCCAATGGGTCTGCATGCGGGTTGCCTTTCGGTGAGGACGTTGCGCGAGGGAGCGCTTGGGGTCGTCGGCTGGTGGCACCGCTTAGAGGAACGCTTCGAGTGCTTCGTCGGTGAAGGCTGGCTGCTTGGCTTGGGTGAGGACACCGAGGTTGACCAGGCCGCCGAGGGTGCGGAGCCGTTGGCGGGCGGACCGGTTCACGGTGACCTCCTGCCCGGAGAGGACTTGGTGCGCGGCCCGGTAGTGCAGGTAGTTGAGCCCTCGTTCGTAGACCTTGCGGCTGGTGAGCGCCTTGTGGGCGTCGAGGTGGTCGTTGATGGGGGTGACGAAGAGTTCGCCGTGGCTGGTGTTGACGGCTAGTCCGGCGGGTTGGAGGCGGCGGTTGGCCTCGGCGGCGGCGGTGTAGGTGCGGTCGAGGGTCCACTCGAAGGCTTTGGCGATTTCGCTGATGACGGTGGGGGTGTTGCGGCCGTTGTCGTAGACGCAGGCGAGGAGTTGTTCGGCGTCTGCGGCCAGGTCATCGGTGGGGTCGTCCTCGGTCGTGGTGTTGATTTCGTCGGGGTCGGGCAGTGGCTCGGGGCGGGCGAAAATGGTGTGGAGGGGGATGCCGAGTAGGTTGGCCATGTTGGCGAGGGTGCCGATGCGGAGTTCGCCGGGTTCGACGGTGCCGCGCAGGAACGCCTCGACGATGTCGTTGGACATGTCGAGCCGGGTGGCGAACTCGTTGACGCGGTAGCCGCGCTGATTGAACACGTGGGCGACGTGGCGGTGGTCGAACACGGGAGGCTGGGCCGTGGCACTGGCGGGCTGGGCTGTGGTGGTCATGTGAGGTCTCGCAGTTCTAGGCCGAAGCGCCAGATAGGACGCTGGGTATGGGTGAGGGAGCCACCCCGGAGGAACCGGGCATCGACGGGGATGCCTAGGTGTCGGCGAGCGTCGATGAGGTCCTCCAGGTGGCGGCGGGAGCCCTTCTGGTTCAGGTAGGGGTCGTCGTCACCGGCGTGCCCGTCGGTACGGCGGAACGACAGGTGCGCCTTGAGGAGTGGCCTGGCTAGTTCGGGCAGGGGACGCCCGCGCACGTTCCCTTCGCGCAGGAACCCTTCGACTTCGCCGACCGTGACGGTGTTGAGGTCATCGGGTGGGATGTCGAGCAGGTACAGGGTGACTCCGGCGGCACGGGCAGTGCGGACGTAGCCGCGCAGCGCACGCCAGTGCGCGTCAGTCGGGTTGGGCGACCGGACCGAGCACAGGGTTCCCATGGCCCGGTCTTGGTGCGCGCCCAGCAGCCAGCCACGGGTGAGCAGGGCCGCCTGTGCGGCGCGCAACGCCACCATGAGAGGGGCGGTGACCGTGGCGTCGCGTGTGACCTCAGCGAGCATCGCGACCACCCGGTCAAGGTCGGGTTCGACGGTGAGCGCAGCCTGGTAGGCCGCCTGGTAGTCGGCGTCGATGGCGGCGAACCGGTCCGGGGTGTTGAGGGTGCGGGCGTGGTGGCGGAACAGCAGGAAGTCGTCGGTGGGCAGATGGTCCATCGTGTAGTTAGGCTCCGGTAACGGCTCCGGGTCCGGTACCACAGGGAGCCTGGCCAGCAGGTCGTCCCAGGGCAGCCGTGTGGGGGTGACTCCGGCTGCTTGTACGGCGGCACGGGTCCGCTCATAGGCACCCGGCTCGCACACGAAGGTGACTTCGGGGACGGTGGCGGCGTACTCGAAGACCGCCTCCATGGTGGCCGGGAACAGGGCGTCTCCGTTGAACACCGCGAGGTGTGTGGCGTCGTGGGCGGCGAACCAGTGCCGAATCTGGGCCCGGAACTCGCTGGTCTGCCCGGTGTAGGACCCGACGGTGCCGAGGTTTTTGCCCAGACAGTGGAAGAACGGAATCGAGACGGTCTTGCGGGTCCGCTTGCCGCGCACCTTCTCGGCCGCGCCGATGAGGAGCGCGAACGTGCCGTGTTCGGCGGAGAACCGTCCCCGCAGCAGCGAGGGCGGGTTCGGAGCGGGCGGCTCGCTGATGTAGACGCGCATCAGAAGGCTCCCATCAGGGTCTGCAGGCGACGCACGTCGTCGCCGGTGATGGGCTTGGGTGTTCCGCGGACGGTGGTGGGCAGGTAGTCGATGTGCTTGGCGAACTGGTACCAGGCGCGGATGTTGCCGTCGGTGATGTTGTCGTTGATGCGTTCGAGCACCGTCTGGGTGGTCACGGCCAGACGCGGGTGCAGTTCCTGGGCGAGGGTGGCGAGGTCGTCGGGGTGCTGGATGTGGTCGAACAGGACCCACCGGGCGATGCGGCCCCGAACCTCGGCGGCGCGGGCGAGGGTTTCGCGTACGTTGCAGCCGACGAACAGCATCGGGAACGGTTCACCATGGACGCAGGCGCGGTCATACATGTGCCGGTACTGCTGCATGCCGAGCAGACCGACGTGGTGGACTTCGTCGATGACGACACCGAGGTCCCCCTCGGAGAGCCGCCGGATGAGTGCGGCCGTGGCCTCACGTTCTCCCAGCGGGCCGCACCAGCCGAACACGGCTTCGTAGAGGGCGAGCACTGCGCCCTTGGTGGTGGCGCGCTGGGGTGGGACGCAGTATTTCCACTCCACGCCTCCGACCTGCTGGGTGGCGAGGGTGACGGCGGTGGTCTTGCCGGTGCCGGGTTCTCCATTGAAGCAGGAGACATCACGCAGGTCGACAGTCAGGCGGGTCGCGGTGACCGACTGGGTGACCGCGAGCAGGTTGGCGACCGTCGCCGGTGCGGGCGGGAACTGCCCGGCGGTGTCCGGTACCGGATTCTGCTGACGCAGCGGTGGCAGACCAGCGGACGTGACCGCACCAGTGTCGGCGGCATTGGCGGTGGTGGTGTTGGGCATGGAGGTGGTGCCTTTCGGGTGTGTTGCGTTACGGGTCCGGCGGGGTGCCGGAACCGGGGTTCGGGGTTATCTGGCGGGGCGGGGTCAGGCGCTCTGGTTGCGGACCCAGTTCGCCTGCTCTTGGATTTCTTGCCGCCGCTTCTCCTCGGCCTTCTGGCGGGCGGTGAGCGGAGCCTTCGCCTTGCTGTTGGACCTGGCCCGCTTCTTGACCGGTGCCTTCTTGGCGGTCCGTGAGGCCCGTCCCGCTTCGGGGTCTCCGGGGCCGCCGGGAACGGGGCTCGTCTCCGAGGTCAGGTCGTTGGCGTCGTTCGCCTGGTCGGGGTCGTCGTAGACGCGGAAGTCGGAGCCTTCGGCGGTAAGTTCCGCGAGCACCCGTGCCCGAGCCGCGTCGCGCGCCTCGGCGTCGGCCTTGGCGATGTCCTCCAGCATTAAGGTCATCGTCTTGATGTGCCTGCGGCGGGTCTGGGCGGTCTCACCCGCCTGCTCGACGGTCTGAATCTCGTCCCACACCGCGTCGCCGAGGTATTCGTTGCGGGCGTTGTAGACCGACACGTACTCCTTGCGGCCTGGCAGGAACCGGAAGGTCACCGTCTTCTGCTCGGCTGCGTCGATGAGTTTGCGCCGCCGCGCGATGGTGTTCTCGTCTTCGTTGGAGTCCATCACTGACTGCGGGTGCAGGTTGTAGTGCCGGTTCTCCCACTGGATGCGTCGCCGCAGGAGCACCCGCTTGTCGTGCTGGCGCATTGCGGCCCGAATCGCGACACTTTCGACGGGCTGGATGATGTCGGGGTTGGCGGCGACTTCCTGTTCCCAGCACTCCGCCGGGGTCAGGCCGTGCGCGCTGTGAACCCGTTCGGTGTTGTACCGGTGCACCTCGCGGAGAACTTCGAGGACCAACTCCTCGAAGGTGAGCAGGTGCTCCGGTGGTGGCGGGACGGCAGCCTTGCGCGGGTCGCCTGGCTTGAAGTCGGTCCAGTCGAAACCGGGCAACTTCCGCAACCTGCGCTTGAAGCGGTGCCAGCGTTCAATCTTGCCGTTCTGCTGCGGCGTATACGGCTCGCTGTAACGGCGGTCAATCTTCTCGGTCACCAACCCCATCGAGGTGGCGCGAGCGACGAAGATGCTGCCCCGGTCGGTGCGCAGCGCGCGAGGCTTTCCGCCGACGAATACGCCGTTTTCGGTGTGGTGGCCCGCCATCGCAGTCGCCAGGTTCTCCACGGCGTCCTCGGTGTTGAACGTGTAAGGAGAAACGTTCAACGACAAGATGTAGCGGGTGCAGCCCTCGATGATGCCCTGCATCTGCGCCTTACCGACCTCGCCGGACGGGAGGATGCACCACACCGGCAGTTGGGTGTCGTCCATCGACCACTCCTCGTTGACGGCCAGGTCGGGCATCTTGCTGGTCGGCAACTGCGCCTGCGCCGACTGGTAGCCCTCCCGGGCGAAGGCGAGCAACGCGGCGGGGTACTCGCGGGCGAACGCGCGCTGCATCGTCCGGGCGCACACGGTCTCCTTGCCGTCCGCCACCAGGGTTTCGCGGAGGTCGGCGATGGAGCCGCCGTGACGGACCAGCATCGTCTTGTACTCCGGGTCCGGCTCCCAACGCTTGCGCTGCGTCTTCGGGCCGTAGCCGCGCTGCAACCACCGCCACACGGTCCGCTCCGAACAGCCCAGCACCCGCACCGCGTCACGTACGTCAGCGCTGCGGACCTGACCCTGCTCCTCCTTGCGCCGCAGCAGGGTGGACAGCACTGCGTCCCTCAACTCCGGCGTGACCACGAACCCATGGCTCTGCTCGTGCGACATCGAGGTGGTCATCAGCGCACACCCCCACCCGGAACCGAGCGGCGCAGCGGTGCCACCGGCGTAGGGGACAGCCCGGCCACCGGCTCACGGTCGCGCACCAGCCGGGTTGTGTCGGCGGACATCAACGGCACCAGGCGCACTCCGAGGAACGAGCCACTGAACCGGACCGACCCGGCAGCCGCGTATCGGCGCGCCTGCGCCACCCAGGTCGGCGGCACCTGACGCCCGCTGGACACCCGGCTGGTTTTCACCTCGTCGAAGAACACCTCACCGGTCGCCTCGTGCACCCACGCCAGGTCCACAGGCCCGCTGCCGGTGTCGTACTCGACCGCGAGGAGCCGCCACGGCGGAGCGGGCGGGAACTCGGTCAGGTAACGGAACGCGAGGCTGGCTGCCTCGGTCGCCAGTACACGGGTGGCGTTCGGGTTGGCGTCGATGACGGCGTAGGCGACTGCGTACATGCGAGCCAGCAGGTCACTCGGCTCCTCGCCGCCGGTGACGAACTGGATGTGAGAGCCGATGAGGCCGTGGGTCAGCGAGCCGAGGTCGCCGGTGCCGCGACCGGTGAAGGTGGGCCGCGCGGGGAGCAGGGTCGGCATGAGCACTCCGAGGGAGCCGGGCCCGCGCCGGGAACGGTTCGGGCTAATGGGACCCGTGGTGGCACGGGTAGAGGACCGCCAGCCGGTCTCTGTACCGCTCGTGCATCCCGCACTCTCCTCAGACTGTGCGCCGTCTCCGGCGCGGTCACTGCTACCACACTCGAACATACGTTCGATGTTGTGCACCGTAGCGTCCGGACCGGTGGTCGCGTCAAGAGCCGCCGCCAAGTGGGTCCCGGTGGCCTGGTCGACCGGCGCGCTCGACGCGAACATCGAGGTGAGGGGCGAGGAGGGAGTGCTGTTGTTCATGACAGGAATCGTTGTCGAGATTCCGTCTGAAATCTGCCCGCAAACAACGCCCTGGCAGCGTCTGCCATGGCACTTTGCGCCCCGGCATATTTTGCCGATTGTGGCTACAGCGGCCTATGCCCTAGGGGTAGGGGCCCCTCGCTGCTGATGCAGTTGCCTCGCCTCAGCGGTCGGGCCAGCGCCACCACTCGGGCGGCTCGATGCGCTTCTCGGCTACCTCAATGAACGTACGGACCTCGTCCTCGCTCGGCATTGCTCCGGGGAGGATGACCATGAGCGTGGCCATGTCGGCGGTGGTCAAGTTGGCCCGCCCGCACAGCCGCGCGTTCCACCGCTTCTGGGTGTCCGGGCGCGGGTCCAGCGCCGCCAGTTGCTCCTGGGTGAGCCGATGCTCACCGTTCGGACCGAACTGCTCTTCATTCTTGGCCTTGCGTACGTGCAGGCAGATGACGTGCTGCATGACCGCAGCCCGGAACTTCGCAACCTCGACCAGGTCGTTGCCGTTCGGCGGAAGCCAAGTCCGTTCGGTGATGCGCTCTCCGCGAATCTCCAGTTGTCCGAACGCCTCGGGCGGCGAGCACCACTTCTGTGGTCCCGACACGTTCCGGTTTGCTCGGGGCGCAGTCGGTGTGGTCACAGCGCCTGAGCCTAGGGGTTGACGAGGCGTATGCGGGGCAGATGCTGGTCAGGCGTCGGGGTCCAGCGGTGCCCAGTCGGGTCGCGGAGGCGTGAAGAAGGGGTCGTTGCTGATACGGACCCGCTCCGCCTCTGCGACATCGCTCATCGGCACCAGCCACCGGTATCGGTAGTACAGGTCGCGACGAATGACGCAGACCCGAGCCTCGTGGGTCAACGCCGCGACGCGACCGGCCTCCCGCAGTGAAGCCAGTGGGACGCGGCGGGTGCTCTTGAGATGAGCGAACATGGGCTCGGCGTGGGTGCCGTGCCTCGGTACCGGGGCGAGGAACACGGTGTGCGCAAACGCGACCGTGACACGCTCCCCCTTCTCCTGCCAACCCGCCACAATCGCGGCTTGAGCCTTGGGGTCCTGGGTGTCGAGCCGCAGCACTCGGACCACCTCGATGCTGTCGTTGTCGCGAGCCTTCGAGACCATTTCGCAACTGGGAGAGGCCACCATGACGGCGTGCCACGGCTCACCCTGCTTGTCCGTCAGGGGCACTCCATGCTCGTCGACCGGTGGGGCATTGAATAGGTCGCCGAACCTGTACGGCCAGGCCCCGGGCTGCTCGGCCTCATCGGCAGGCACCCAATAGTCGCTTGGGCGGGGGTACCACGCATCGGTGATGATGGCGTCGCGCTGAGAACCCTCCGCCATCAGTCGAGATTGAGGTCGTCGTCGTTCCCAGACTCTTCGATGGGTCCAGCGTGGGCCGACAAACGAGCACGCGTGATGTGCTCGCCGTGCTCGCCCGCCGACAGGCGCACCGGGAAGGTGGCTGCAAACTCGGCGATGGCGCGCCAGTCGTCACTCCCGTGACCCGGCATCACGCGCTCCAACGTCTCCGACGGGATGGCAACACCAGTGCGTGCGGCAGCCAACAGCATCGGCAGCGTTGCGCGCAGTTCGTTCTCCCGCTCAGCAGCGCGCGTCGCATTCTCAACCAGACCGTCATAGCGGTCTGGGGCCACCAGATAACCCTCGACCTCGTTGTAATGGGTGACCGCGACCGCTTCGCTGGTGCGGAGCATGTCCAGCGTCGGGCGAGTCTTCTGATGCAACGTGCTGGCCGAGACCCGCTTATCCGTTCCGGCCGCGACGAAGCGGCCTCGCGGCTTGAGGCTCTTGGCATCCGTGAGACCGCTGAGGCGGGTGACATCCATGCCGGACTCCTCTCGGGTCGTGGTGGTCGTGAGACACGTCCAGTATCGGCTACCGGAGCGTCTTGCGCAACATGTTGCACAACATTTTCCAGTCAACGGAGGAGGAGTACAGCGCACTGTCGGCGGTCGCAGGCATGATTCTGCTCGCGCCGATGTTGACCTCATCCTGCCCGCCACCGCTCGGGCGGCAACCAATAGGTCAAGAGTCAGCGCAGCCACACCGAAGCGTCTTTCGGCGACGTATACGGGCACTAGACGACACGGTCGGAGCACCAGCCGCCGACCGTAGAGCCCGTGCGCAACGGTGGCGGCCACCTCATGTCCACGCACATACTGAGGCTGGCCGGGATGGTTCGGATGCGAGGAGTATTGACAGGCTCCTCGACCCAGACACGGCCGACCACGTGAGCCCGAGCCGCTGTTGCAGGCGGCTCGGGCCACGCTCGTCCGCCACCGAGGCGGAGCCTGCACCCCGGCCCCTAGCACCGGTCGGGCACCCTCCGTGTCCGAATCACCCCGACCTGTCGGTGCGACGGCTTAACCTGCCGTGGACGAGTCGTCGGCAGGTGAACGGGGGTGAGCATGAGCGACATCGTGGGCGAAATCGCCAGGGTGACCGAAGCCTTCGAGAAGCCGACGCTGCGCCTACTCGACGGCAAGTGGGCAGCGTTCCGCGTCGCCGTGTTCCGGGCCGCGTTCTCACGCGACCGGCGCAGCGTGCCCGCCGACCGCCTCCACGCCCAAGTCAACACCTACCTGAGCGAACTGCTTCGCGAAGGGCTGGACGTGCCGCCGGTGCAGAACGGGCGAGCGCTGTGCAACACCTGGGTCAACGACCAGTGGCTGTTTCGCGACAACGACGCCGACGGCGCGCTGGTGTACTCGCTCACGTCCTCTGCGCTGGAGGCGCTCGACTTGGTGGCAACCCTGTCCCGGGACCGGGTGCTGGTGTCCGAATCGCGGCTGACCACCATCTTGGACACGGTGCGCCGGTGGGCGCTCGAAGCCTCACCGGACGCGCAGGCGCGTGTGGACCGGCTCAACGCTCAGATTCGCGAACTTGAAGTCGAGCGTGACCGGCTCGCCAACGGGGGAGAGGTCATGCTGGCCTCCGACGACCGGATGCTCGACGGTTACGCCAACCTCATCGACCTCATCGGGCAGTTGCCGTCGGACTTCAAGCGGGTCGAAGAGTCCGTGCTCGACATGCACCGCAAGATTCTCCGAGACTTCCGCGAGGAAGAGCGACCTGTCACCGACGTGCTCGACGAGTACCTGCACAAGCAGGACACCCTGGTGAAGGACACCGCCGAAGGGCGGGCCTTCGACGGGGCGTTCGTTTTGCTGCGCGACGATGACATGCTTCTGCAACTGCGCACCAACGTGCAGGTCCTGATGGACCACCCCGCCTCCGCTGCGCTCGTTTCCTCCGACATGGCCGAACTTCGGGGCGCGGAGGCCATCATCCGGCAAGGCACCAAGGACGTGCTCGCGCAGCGCCGACGCCTCACCGCCACCTTGAAAGAGCACATCGTCAACAACGACGTGCTCCACGAACGCGAACTCGACCGGGTGCTGCGTGGCATCAACCGGGAACTGGCCAAGTGGATGGAGTCTGCCGGTCCGCGAGCCACGGTCCCCGTGGAACTCTTGCCGCCCACCATGAAGGTCGGGCACCTCCGCGAACGGCTCTGGGACCCCGCCTCCGCCGCACCACCGCCTCCGCTCGAAGACATCGAGGATGACGTCCCCGAGCCGCCGACCGTGGAGGAACTCCGCATGCAGGGCGGCCCCTCGCTCGACGACCTCCGGGCCGCGCTCGTCGGAGCCCTCAACAGCGGCGATTCCGAGACCATCGGCGACCTGTTCCATGCCCCTGCCCGACGACCTGCGCCGTCCCGTGGAAATCCTCGGGCTGCTGCATCTGGCCTCCCGCGTGAACGCCCTCGACCAGGTTGCAGACACGGAGGTCTTCGAAGCCATCCGGCCCAACGGAGAACTTCGCCACTTCCTTGTCCCCGCCGTACCGCTCACTACCGACGAGGCCAACGCTCTCGCCCGTCTCGCGGACCTCGACGACCCCGCCGCAGACCTTGAAGGTGAAGGAACCACCCCATGACTGACTTCAACGGCGACGACCTCGACGACTTCACCCACGACACCGACGACGTCTTCCCCGACCTCGACGACGACTTCACCGACGCCGACGAGGCACAGGAATCGACTCTCGCGCTCTTCCCCGACGACTCCGGCGGACTCTCCTTGCCGCAGCGCCGCGCGTTCGTCTGCCTGCTTAAGAACAGGTTCGTCTCCGCCATCGACAACCCAGTGGAGTGGCGGGTCATCCGCGAAGACCCCGAGCCGTTCAAGTCACGGCTCAACGACATGTTCCTCGACCTGCACCTCGACCTGCAGCACGAGGTGGCGTTCAAGCGGCAGGCAGCCACCGACGGCGGCGCGCGAGAGTTTCCCACCCTCCTGCACGACATCGTCTACACCCGCGAAGAGACCATCCTGCTGGCGTTCCTGCGGATGCGCTTCCTAAGCGAGCGCGCCTCGGGCCATGAGGACGTGACCGTGGACCGCGACGAGATGCTCACCCACGTGGCCTCGTTCCGCCCGGCCCACGCCACCAACCGGTCCGGTGACGCCGCCAAGGCCAACAATGCCGTCGACAACCTCATCAAAGCGAAGGTCCTGCGCAAGACCAACGACAGCGACCGGCTCCGGGTCTCCCCGGTCATCGCGGTGCTCCTGCCGCTGCCCCGGCTCCATGAATTGTTCGAGTGGCTCATGTCCCAGAACGGCACCCCGTCCGACGAGTCCACCGACCATGCCGGGGACCTCGACACTGACCGCGACACCGATGAGGCCCTGTCATGACCACCACCCAAGACGCGCTCCTCTACCTCCCAGGGGCCACCGAAGGCACCACCCAATGGAAGGTCGAGAAACTCCAACTGCTCGCCTGGGGCGGCTTCCACAACCACACCGTCGTCGAGTTCGCACCCACCGTCACCCTGCTCTCCGGCGCATCCGGCACCGGCAAGTCGACCCTCCTCGACGCCTACATTGCGCTCCTAATGGATTCGGGCACCCCCTTCAACGGGGCCTCCAACGACGCCACCATCGGCAGGGCACGCGGCTCCGAACAACGCAGCCTCGTTTCCTACCTGCGCGGCAAGATGGACACCAACCGCAGCGCCGCCGGGGAACTCGAAGACCAAGTGCTACGAGGACGCGACTCAGCCACCTGGGGTGCACTCGCGGTCACCTTCATCGACGACCACGACCGCCGGTACACGGTCGCCCGCCTCTACTACGTGCCCCGCTCCGCCACCAAGGACAGCGACCTGGTCCGCAAGATGTGCACCATCGAGGGCACCATCCACCTGCCCGACCTCGAACCCCTGGCGGCAGGCAAGTTCGACAAGCGCGCCGTCGAAGGCCGGTTCGCGAACCTCAAGATGCACGATTCCTACACCGCGTTCGCGCAAGCGTTCTGCACCCGCCTCGGCATCGGCACCCACGGCGACGGAGCCAAGGCACTCCGGCTGCTGGCCCGCATCCAAGCCGGTCACCAGATTCCCACCGTGGACGACCTGTACAAGAAACTCGTCCTCGAACAACCCGGCACCTACGCGGCAGCCGACGCCGCCGTCGAGCACTTCAAGGACCTCGAAGACGCCTACGAGGCCATGGAGTCCGAGGCAAAGAAGGCCGAAGTCCTAGCGCCCATCCCCGACCTGTGGGAGGAACGGGAGGCCGCACGGAAGAAGGTCCGCCTCATCGACACGTTCGGACTCGGATACTCCCAGGGGGACACCCCGTTCGGGTTGTGGAAACTCACCACCGAAGACCGGCTCCTCGAAGCCGCCGAGGACAACCTTCGTGCCGAGCGCGAAACCTTCGAGAAGGCCAAGCGGACCGCGCAGCAGCGGGAGGCCGACCTCAACATCAGCAAAGCCAACGTGGAAGCCGACCTCACCGAGAACGAGTCACACGGCACCATCGCCCGGCTCGACGCCGACATCGACCGGCTCGGCCTCGACCAGAACGCTGCACGCATCCGCCGCGACACCTTCGACCGTGCCACCGCCCGGCTCAACCTGACTATCGACACCGAAGCCGACTTCACCACCGCCCAAGCGACCTCGAAGGCGTTCCTCGACGACTTCCAAACCACCCTCGACGACCTGGACCGGCAGAAGGCGCTGCTGAATCGGCAGGTCGCCGCACCCATGACCGAGAAGGACGACCTCGTGACCGAGCGAGAGTCCCTCAAGGACCGCAAAGGCCGCATGGACCACCGCCTCCACGTCGCGAGGCTGGCGATGGCGCAGGCTGTCGGGATGCGCCCCGAAGACCTCCCGTTCGTCGGTGAACTCATCGACGTACGCGACGGTGAGCAGCGGTGGCGCAAGGCCATCGAAACAACCCTGTTCGGCATCGCCCGAGTCATGCTCGTCGACACCAACCACCTCGACCGGTTCTCCCGCGCCATCGACCAGGCCGACATCCCGGCACGAGTCAACTTCCAAGGCGTCGACCTGTCCGACTTCCAGGCCGAGAACCTCGACGCCCGCTACATCTCCGGGAAACTGGACTACAAGGACACCCCGTTCACCAACTGGGTCCTCGACCGGCTCACCGACGACAACACCGACGCTCTGTGCGTGAACACCCCCGACGAACTCTCCGGGCACGGGCAGCGCGTCACCGTGAACGGGCAAACCCGGCGGGGCCGCTCAGGTGCACACGGCTCCAACAACGCCCCCTACGTCATCGGGTTCTCCAACGCCGACCGACTCCGCGAAATCGACGACCGCATCCGCGACCTCGACGCCATCATCGGCGACCTCGGCAAGCAAGAACGAGCGCTCACCCAGCAGTCGAACGCGCTGCTCGCCGACAAGTCCGCCCACGAGCACATCGTCGCCACCGACTGGGCGCTCATCGACGAAGACGGCATCAGCGCACGCATCAACGACCTAACCCAGCAGCGCGACCGCATCCTGGACGACGACGATGACCTGCGCGCCCTCAAGGAGAAT
>JBHWSH010000294.1:0-4015 GCA_043427135.1 Marmoricola sp.
CAACTGGACTCCCCCTCCCCCGGCACCAGGTTGTCGGTGACGGCCTGCTCGGTGAGCAGGGCGCCGGCCCACAGGTCGACCGCAGCGCGGCTGCCCTCGAGCTCGGCCTTCTGGCTGCCGGGGACCGGGGTCAGTGCCGGGTCGACGCTGACCCGTACGACGGCGAGGTCACCGGGCTCGATCGTCTCGCCGCGCTTGACGTCGCTGGCGACGACCAGGACCTCTTGGGTGTCGTTGACCGAGGTGAAGGCGAACGCGGTGCCCAGGGCGCCTGCGGCGACCAGGGCGGCCATCAGGGCGAACACCCACGGCCGGCGGCGTGCCTTGACCCGCGCAGTGGCGACGGGTGCGGCCTGCGTCTGGGTGGGCGGCTGCGGGGGCGGTCCCCCCGCGGTGGTCTGTGCGGTGTCCAGCGACATCAGTTCCGAGTCCTCTCGTCTCTCGATCACCTATGTGTCAAGACGGGCCGGGGCGATCACTATGACCCAACTCGCGAACACCACACTAGTGCAGTTGTCTCGCTGAGTGGGTTGTCCACAGGTGGCAGATTCCGAGATGTCATCGCCCGAGTCCCTCTTGCGGGTGGTCGCGGCTCACTCCCCCGATGGAACTGAGCGTCTACGCGTCGAACGGCCGGGTCCCATGGGACCACGCGTTCGGTCTCCCTGAGCGACGATTGTGCCCTGCGTCACCTACGACTGAACCTCGGTATTGCTACTCAGTTCCTGGGCGCGGGCTTGGGCCGGCGGCGGCGGAGCCGCTGGGCCTCGTTGAACGCTGCGGCGACGACATCGGCCGGCTCGTCGAAGACGCGGGCCAGGGCCTCGATCGTCGACGGCGGTGGGAGGCGGGTCCAGCGACCGACCTCCCAGGAGTAGTAGGTCTTCACGGCCATGTTCGTACGGCTGGCCAGCTCGGGCACGGTCAGGCCGGCCTTAAGGCGCAGCGCTCTCAGGTCCGGGATCTCGCCGTCGAGGTGGATCAGCCGCAGGGTGGGGATGTCGAGGGCCCGGGCGAGCTTGACCAGGAAGTCGGGCCGGGGCACTGAGGTGCCCAGCTCCCAACGTGAAACGCGCTCTCCCCCGGCCGCGCCGACGAGTCGCGCGAGCTCGTGCTGGGTCAGGCCCGCGCTCTCGCGGGCTGTCCTCAGCGCACTGGGGTCGATTCCGGAGGCCATCGCCGACGAACACTATCGGCGCCGGCGACGCTGATTGGTTAGTCGGCTAGAACTGCGCGGAGAGCGGCTCGGATCAGCTGGCTTCGACTGTCTGCACCGTGCTTCTCTACGAGTGAGTCGATGACCTTGAGATTCGCTTCGGTTGTGTCGAAGTTGATCGTCGTGCGTTCCTCGATCGCGTTGCGGCCCGTGCTCTGGTCGGGGAAGAGTCCACCAGTCGTGGGTGCGGGCGGGCGCTCCTTCTCGACCAGTTCTGCGAGTCGGTGCGCGTTGGCTTCGATCGCGTTCAAGATGAACTGAATCTGGCTGACCTTGCGGTCGGCCTGGAGGCGCTCACGCATACCCGCGGCCAGACGCTGCGGGATGCTGATCGTGGTTCGCCTCATCCCTCCGGTGCTCGCCGAGCTTGCCTTTGGTCGGGCCGCCTTCTTCGGCTTCGCCTCCCCTGTCCCGCGCTCGGCGCTGGGCTTCTCGGGCTCGGCGGCGCCCTCCACTGCCGGCGCAACCTGCGCGGGCGCGGTCGTTTTCGGTCGAGGTGGTGGACCGGAGATCCGATCACGAACCAGGCCGAGGGCCGGAGCCAACTGGGGACGCTCGCTCATGCCGTGGCTGCTTCCTGTACTGCAGGTGCCGCCGCGGCTTCCTCGGCGGCGCCGATGCGGCGAATGAGCTCGTCGGCGAGGAGCACGTAGTCCTCAGCCAGGGCGGGGGCCGAGCCGGCGATTCGCTCGGGCCGCCGACCCTCCTTCAGCGCTTTCCAGTAGGGCTCGGCGTTGTGGACCACCTCGGCCAGCTCGTGGATCAGTCGGCCCTTCTCGCGCGCGTCGTCCGCGGCCGCCTCGGCGTGCCGGATAACTGAGTCGCACAGCAGGTCGGCGTCACCAAGCACGTTGCGGACGTCCTCCCTCGCGAATCGCCGGCGAGCCGTGGCCGATGCGCCCATGCCGAACAGGACTGCGCCCAGGACGTCGATCTCGGGATTGATCTCGCGAATCTTGACGACCTGTTCGGCCAGGACGCGGAGGCCCTCGATGCTGGAGCGATCCGACTTGGTCGGGATCACGATCCAACGGGCCGCCGCCAGCGCGAGCTGGACAAGCGCCGAGCGGCGAGAGGGCGGGGTGTCGATGATGATCAGGTCGTACTCGTCCGCGATGCCTGCCAGAGCCTCGCGCAGCAGGATGCGGCCGTCCTCGCCACGGCGCTGTCGGCCGAGCACGAGGTCCTCGAGGTCGTCGAGCTTGCTGCCACCGGGGATCACATCCAGGTTGGTCCTGACGCCCGTGAGGACCGCAGTCAGGGTGCCGCCGGTGACGAGCGTGTTGACCAGGTGGGCGCCGTGGTCAGCTCCCTCGCTTTCGGAGAAGCCGAGATCGTGGCCCAGATTCGCCTGCGAGTCGAGATCGATCAGGAGTGTCCGCCAGCCGGCCTGAGCGGCAAGGCCGGCGACGTTGGCTGCGCAGCTCGTCTTGCCGGTTCCGCCCTTGCCGGTGGCGAAGGTGATCACGCGCGACAGATTGCTCATGGGTCGGATTCTGCTATGCGACGCGCTAGCGGCTGCGCTACGACACGCCGTATGAGCCGACATATCTGCCGCGCTAGGAGGCTCGTTACGTAGCCGCGCTACATGCTTCCGTTACGCGGCGCGCTAGCGCAGTTGGGTATGTCCTTCCGCTAGGGGCACTCCTATGGCCCCTCATAGTGCGTTCCGCTAGTCGTTCCGCTAGCGGTCACACATACTGCGTCCGCTATGTGCTCCGCTACTGCCAACGTACGCATTCACTAGCGGGCAGGCTATGTGACGTCCTAGCGGAGCCCTCGGGATGGACCTCGCCAAGGGCAGAGCAGACGAACCAGCCCGTCGACCGCAACGTAGGACCCCGCTCAGACCGGCCCTGGACGGCATTCTGAGCGCTCCGGACGGGTTCTGTGGGCCCCGGATGCCTCGGACTGCAATCCAGGCCCGCAGAACGGCGATCCCTGAAGAGTCATCGAGGCAGGGAAGGTGGCCTCGGTTCGGGCCAATCCACGCGTTCGATCTCTCATCCAGCTGCTTGACGGTCGGCTTCCTGGAACAGTGCACCTTGACGCTCGAGGAACACTGCGTCGCGAACGGCCTCGCCGTCGGGCAGCAGGGCTTGACGCTCATCGGCTGTGGATCTCGTCGGCTGTACAGGCACCGCAAGCCCTTGTGTATGCAGGCCGTAGCGCCGCCGATGGTTGTTCCAGGCCGCGATCGATGCTCCGCGCTCGGCGGGGGAGAGTCCCTGGAAGCGCGCCTTCCGCTCCAGGCTTCGAGCGACGTACTCGTCGGCAGGAATGCTGCGAAGCCATGCGCAGTACTCGTCGAGCTCGTCGAGGCCGCCACGGATGCGTCGCTCGGCGAGCTCGGCCTTGAGCTTGGCCTGCTGCGTAATGGACATCTGGTCGAACTCGAGGCGCTTGGCCGTCGCGCGTTCGACGCGGGCAGCGGGGGAGAGGTTGTCCCACCAGGCCTTCTCGCGGGCCTTAGCTGCCTTGATCGCTCGGGCGCGACCCGCAGTCCAAGACGAGGTCGTGCCGGCACGATAGGCGGCGCGCTCCGCTTCGACCGCCTCCAGCTGACGGGCGTACGCCGCTGCGGATTCCTGCTCGACCTGCAGCGAGCGCGGGCGGGTGGCGGCCTGCCAGTGCCCATGCTCATCGACCCTCACCATCCCCGCCTTGGCAAGCGCTACCAGGGCCGCCTTCGCAGTAGACCTCTGGGACTTCGACAAGACATCAGTCGATGTTTCGACCAACCCTGCCTTCACTCCCAGATCAGCCAGGTCCACGGGCCCGTCCAGCCGTAGGAGACAA